>JBOHLC010000451.1:0-17209 GCA_050729395.1 Caulobacteraceae bacterium | reverse complement strand
GGCGGAGGGCAGCCTTCCACTGCGGCTGGATCCTTGAGGCTCTGGCCCTCATCTCACCGCTGTGCCCCCTGTCGGTATCGCTGTTCAGCGCCCGGATTGGTCAGCACATGATCCTGACCACCATCGCCGCGCCCCTCATCGCTCTTGGCGCGCCAGACCGAACGCTGGCCGCCGGCTGGGCCCGTCTGAGGGCCGAAGCGCCGCCGAGCCAGACCGTCGCAGCGTCGCCTGTGCTTGCCGCCGCCGCGTTCGCCGCTGCTCTCTGGATCTGGCACGCGCCAGGTCCCTACGCCGCCACCTTCCAGAGCGACATCGTCTATTGGGCCATGCACATCACAACCTTCGGCTCGGCCCTGTGGCTGTGGACGGCGCTGCTCAACGGGCCGGGCGAGCGGCTGCCGGGCGCGGTGGCGGCCATCTTCCTCACCACCGGCCAAATGGGCCTTCTGGGCGCGATCATCACCTTCGCCGGATCGCCGCTCTACTGGCCGCACGCCTTCACCACCGCGGCCTGGGGCCTGACACCGCTGCAAGACCAGCAACTGGGTGGGGTGATCATGTGGGTCCCGGCCGGGATCCTGTTCGTGGCCGGACTCAGCTTCGCTTTCTTCGAGGCGATGCGGCGGTCGGAGACGCGGGCGCTCACCCGCCACGCGTCCTGACGTGGCCACGGGCGCGGCCTTCGCCCTGCTTGCGGCGCTCGGCCTGCTGAGTGCGTGCGGCGGCCCCAAAGAACCAAAGGCCACTCCCGCCGCCTTCAGCCCTCTCCCCGGCGCCACCGGCGCCAGCGCCAACTTCGCGCCCAACGATCCGCCGGGCGAATGGCGGCGCCAGGCCCGCGACTACGCCAACACCCGCTACAGCCCGCTCGAACAGATCAATACCGCCAATGTCGCGCGCCTGAAGGTCGCCTGGTCGTTCTCCGACGGCATTCCGTATGGGCACGAGGCGGCGCCGCTGGTGGTCGGTGGCACGATGTATGTGGTCACCCCTTATCCCGACATCGCCTATGCCCTCGATCTGACCAAGCCGGGCGCGCCGATCAAATGGACCTATCAACCGCATCCCAACCCGATCGCCGTGGGCAAGGCCTGCTGCGACGCGGTCAACCGGGGCCCGACGTTCGCCAGCGGCAAGATCGTCTACTGCCTGCTGGACGGCGAGGTCGTCGCCGTGGACGCGGCGACCGGCAAGCTCGTCTGGCGCACACGTATCGGCCAGCCGGCTCTGGGCATGACCCTCACCATGTCCCCGCTGGTGGTTGGCAATACGGTGCTGGTCGGCAACAGCGGCGGTGAGATGGGCGTGCGCGGCCAGTTGACGGCGCTCGATCTGAATACCGGCAAGGAGCAGTGGCGCGCCTACAGCACCGGGCCGGACGCGGACGTGAAGATCGGCCCCGGGTTCCACGCGCCCTATCCATGGCTGGCCGGCAAGGACCTGGGCGCGAGCTCATGGCCGGCCGCCGCCTGGACGCACGGCGGCGGGACGGCGTGGGGCTGGATCTCCTACGATCCGACGCTCAACCTGATCTACTACGGCACCAGCAGTCCCAGCCCACGCGTGCAGGCGCAACGGCCCGGCGACAACCTGTGGACGAGCGCCATATTCGCCCGCGATCCGTCGACGGGAGAAGCCAAATGGGCGTTCCAGCTCACCCCGCACGACCAATGGGACTACGACGGGGTCAATGAGGACATACTGATCGACGGCCGCGTCGGCGGCCAGGAGCGCAAGCTTCTCGTCCATCTCGACCGCAACGGCTTCGGCTACACCTTGGACCGGACGAGCGGCCAGGTGCTGGTGGCCAAACCGTTCGGCACGGTTAACTGGGCCTCCTCAATCGATCCGCGCACCGGCCGGCCGGTGCTCAACCCGGCCAAGGAAGCGGTCGTGGGCCGCACCGTGTCAAACATCTGCCCGGCCCACATCGGCGGCAAGGACTGGCAGCCGGCGGCGTTCTCGCCGCGCACCGGCCTGATCTATGCCGACATCTTCAACATCTGCATGGATCTCACCGACCATAAGGTCGCCTATATCGCCGGCACGCCCTACGACGGGATGCAACTGAAGTTCCATAGCGCGGACAACACCGCTCACTGGGGCGAGTTCATCGCCTGGAACCCGCTGACCGGCCAGCGCGTGTGGTCGATCCCCGAGAACTTCATGACCATGAGCGGCGTGCTGGCCACGGCCGGCGACGTGGTCTTCTACGGCACGACCGACGGCTGGTTCCGGGCGGTCGACGCGCGCTCCGGCAAGGTGTTGTGGTCGCAGAAGCTGTCGAGCGGCATCACCTCCCAGCCGATGACCTACCTGGGGCCGGACGGACGCCAGTACGTGGCCGTGGTCGCCGGCGTTGGCGGGGTCGCCAGCCAGGTGATGGGCCAGAAGAACGGCTTCCCGCCGCGCGGAGGGACGCTCTTAGTCTTCTCTATCGACGGCGTCTCGCCGGGGAGCGCCCCGGGCATGCTGGAGACCGAGGGCGCCGGCGCGCCGGGCGGCGTGTACGGAGCGCCCGATTGAGGCGCGTGGCCGTCACCGGCGGATTCGCGCCGCTCGCCGCGGCCCTCCTCGCGGCGTGCAGCCCGACCAGCGGGGGCGTCTCCGGTGCGTCCCCGAACGCGCCCATGCCGGGTCGGAGCGCGCTCGCCGCCATCCCGCTTGGCCAGCCGCCCGGCCAGCCGGTGTCTCCGGCGGCCAATGTGGCCAATCCCTTTGAGGGCGACGCCCAGGCCATCGCTCAGGGCAAGACCCTCTTCAGCGCCATGAACTGCGTCTACTGTCACGGCACGGGCGGCTCCGGCCTGATCGGACCGCCGCTCAATTCGACCGGCTGGCGCTATGGCGGCGCCCCGGCGCAGCTCTACAACTCGATCCATGACGGCCGGCCACAGGGCATGCCGGCCTGGGGCTCGGTCCTGCCGCCCGACCAGATCTGGCGTCTGGTGGCCTATATCGAGAGCCTGGGCGGCGCTTCGCCGCCGGCCACTTCAAGGATGGCCGCGCTGGGCGGCGAACAGCCCTCGACCACCGGTCCACAGGTGGCCGGGCAGGACCAGACCGATAGCGCCCACGCCGCACTCGTCGCCGGCGACAAGGCGCGGGGTGACAGGTGAGGCATGGCCGCGCAGCCGTTCAGCCCAGCCTGGCCGATGGGCTATATGCAGACCTTCGGCCCGCGCGCCGATCCCGCGACCGCTCTGACCTGGGGCGTGACCCTCATCTCCCTGGCGGTAATCGCGATCATCACCTTGCTGGTCGTGTGGGGTGTGGTCGCGCGGCGCGCGCGCGGGGGGGAGCTGCCCCCGGTCACGAAGCGGGAGGCCGGCCACTGGATCTGGATCGGCCTCATCCCGACCACCATCACGCTGGCGGTCTCGCTGGTGTGGACCGTGGCCGTGCTGGCCAAGATCAATTCGCCGGCGAGCAAGCCGGCGTTCACCCTCGAGATCACCGGCCACCAGTGGTGGTGGGGGGTCCGCTACGTCTTCGACCAGCCGGGCGAGACGTTCTCCACTGCCAATGAGATTCACATCCCGGTGGGGCGGCCAGTCCTCGTCAAGGCGATGAGCGCCGACGTGATCCACTCCTTCTGGGTGCCGGCTCTGACCGGCAAGACGGACACCATTCCCGGCCGCGCCAACATCGCCTGGCTCGAGGCCGATCGCGCCGGAATCTATCGCGGCCAGTGCACGGAGTATTGCGGCGAGGAACACGCCGGCATGGCGGTCTATGTCGTGGCCGAACCGCAGGCCGCGTTCGACGCCTGGCGCCAGGCGCAGCAGGCCCCGGCATCCGCCCCGGCCAGTCCCCAGGCGGCGAGCGGCCAGGCCATCTTCCAGGCCCATTGCGCCGCCTGCCATGAGGTGCGTGGCACGGACGCCGGCGGCGTCCTAGGTCCCGATCTGACCCATGTCGCCAGCCGCGCGACCATCGCCTCGGGCATGCTGCCCAATACGCGCGCGACCCTGGCCGGGTGGATCTCCAATCCGGCGGCGCTGAAGCCAGGCGTGCTGATGCCGGCGACCGAGCTGTCGGGACCCGACCTCAACGCGGTCACCGCCTATGTGGAGAGCCTCAAATGAGCGCCCCCACCGCCCCCCTCGACACGGCCGAGGTCCGCCAGCCGAAGGTGGTGCGCGCCAGCGACACCTCTCCGGGGCCGCGCCTCTTAAGGATCTGGGAGACGGAGCCGGGCGTCATCGGCTGGCTGTCGACGGTCGACCATAAGGAGATCGGCCTGCGCTACATCGTCACCGCCTTCGTCTTCCTGATCCTGGGCGGCGTCGAGGCGCTGATCATGCGCGCGCAGCTCGCCGGTCCCGGCCAGCGGCTGTTGAGCCCCGAGCAGTACGACCAGCTGTTCACCATGCACGGCATCAGCATGATCTTCCTCTATGCATCTCCGGTGCTGACCGGCTTCAGCAACTATCTGTGGCCGTTGCTGCTCGGCTCGCGCGACATGGCCTATCCGCGCCTCAACGCCATGTCCTACTGGATCTACCTGGCGGCCGGCATCTTCATCTATTCCGGCTTTGTCTTCGGCGCCGGGCCGGACGCCGGCTGGTTCAACTACGTCCCCTACGCGGCCAAGCCGTACAATCCCGGCCTCAACATCGATATCTTCGCCCTCGGGATGATCCTGCTGGGCATCTCGACGACCGTCGGCGCGGCCAATTTCGTGGTCACCTTTCTGCGCCTGCGCGCGCCCGGAATGTCGATCAACCGCGTGCCGATCCTGGTGTGGGGCACTCTGACCGCCTCGGCGGCCAATCTGCTGGCCGTGCCGGCGGTGAGCCTGGCTTTCTTTCTTCTGTGGATGGACCGTCAGTTCGGCACCCATTTCTTCGATGCTTCCGAGGGCCAGCCGCTCCTGTGGCAGCACCTGTTCTGGATGTTCGGCCATCCGTGGGTCTACGCCATCGTTCTGCCGGCCATGGGCATGGTGTCCGACGCCCTGCCGACCTTCTGCCGCAGACCGCTGGTGGGCTACACCGCCATGGCTTTCGCCACCGTGGCCACCATGGCGCTCGGCTTCGGCGTGTGGGTCCACCACATGTTCGCCACCGGCCTGCCGAGCCTGGCGCTGGCCTTCTTCAGCGGCGCCTCGATCGTCATCACCCTGCCAAGCGCGGTGGCCGTATTCGGCTGGACCGCGACCATCTGGACGGGCCGGCCGGTGATCAAAACCGCCTTCCTGTTCTTCTCCAGCATGATCGTGCTGTTCGTCATCGGCGGTGTCAGCGGCTTCATGACCGGCTCGGTGCCAGTCGATCTGCAGCTCACCGACACCTACTTCGTGGTCGCCCACATCCATTATGTGCTGATCGGCATCAACGTCTTCCCGGTGGTTGGCGCGCTCTATTACTGGTTCCCCAAGTTCACCGGCCGGTTCCTGAGCGAGCGCCTCGGCGTGTGGAACTTCTGGACCATGTTCGTCGGTTTCAATCTCGGCTTCTTCCCCATGCACCTGGTCGGCCTAATGGGAATGCCCCGGCGCATCTATACCTATCCGGCGGGCATGGGCTGGGCGACGCCCAACCTGATCATCTCCCTTGGCGGCGCGCTCTTCGCCGTGGGCGTGCTGCTGCTGCTGATCAACATCGCCATCAGTCTCAAGCGGGGCCGGCCGGCGCCGCCTAATCCGTGGGGCGCGCCGACGCTGGAGTGGTCCGTCCCATCGCCCCCGCCGCCGTACAACTTCGCCGTCATCCCGACCGTCGAGAGCCGCCATCCGCTATGGGAGGAGCAACTTGACGAATCGCCACGGCGAACGGCGCTCGGCCAGGGCCTCCTGCTCGACGTCGGGCGCGAGACCATCGGCACGACCCCGCTCGACGGCGAGCCCGACCTCATCCTGCGCATGCCCGAGGACACCCTGGCGCCGCTCGCCGTGGCCATCGGCCTGGCGGTTTTGTTCGCCACGGCCCTGGCGCACATCTGGTGGCTGGTCGCGCTAGGCCTGCTGATTTGCGGCGGCGCGCTCGTCGCCTGGTTCTGGCCCACCCGAGTCGCCCCCTATCAGCAAGGCTCGCTCGATGGCTGACGTGATCCGCCTCGAACCGGCCCTGCCTGTCGGGTCCCTGGGACGCAACAGCGTCGGTTGGTGGGGCGTGCTGTGCCTGATCGCCACCGAAGGCTCACTCTTCGCTTATCTGCTGTTCAGCTATTACTTCATCTACGTGCAGCGCGGCGCGGCCTGGCTGCCCGATCCTCATCCCGCTCTGACGCTTTCCGGCCCGAACACGCTCATCCTGCTTTCCAGCAGCGTGGCGGTGTGGTGGGGCGAGGAAGGGGTCAAGAAGGGCGCTCGCGGACAGCACCTTGGTGGCCTCGGCGTCGGCATCCTGCTGGGGGCAGCGTTCCTGGTCGTTCAGGCGTTCGAATGGAAGTCCAAGACCTTCGGCCTGGACAGCGGTTCCTATGGCTCGCTGTTCTTCACCATCACCGGCTTCCACATGGCCCATGTCATCGTCGGCGTGCTCATTCTCTGCGTCGTCTTCGCCTGGTCGGCGCTGGGGTATTTCGGACCCCGCCATCACGCGCGCGTCTCGGTGGCCGCGATCTATTGGCACTTCGTGGACGTGGTCTGGCTGTTCGTATTCTCCACTTTCTACCTCAGTCCCTATGTGCTGACATGAACGCCTCGTCTTCGCGCGGCGTGGTCACCCGCATCGTCCTGTTGATCCTCGGCGTCGCCGCCGGACCGGCGGCCTGGGTGCTGCAGCTCGTGCTGGGCTATGGCCTGGCCAGCTACGCCTGCTACCCCTCCGACGCGCCGGCGCGCGTCTCCCCACCGCCAGGCTGGCATGGCGAGGCCGGCGTGCTGCTGGGATTGAATCTCGCCTGCCTGGCGCTGGCGCTGGCCGGCGCGGCGCTCTCCCTCACCCTGTGGCGCGACTCCGGCCGGGGACCGGCCGAGGGGCGCGCTCGTTTTCTAGCCATGTGCGGCATGTTCTCGTGCCTGGGCTTCGCGACGGCGATCCTGTTCGACACCGTGCCCATACTGGCGGTGCCCGCCTGTTGGAGCATACCGACATGAAGCCGGTCGCTTGGCTTGCCGCCCTGGCGGCCCTGGGGGCCTGTCATGGCGGGCCGCCGTCAAGCTTGGATGGCGATCCCGCGCGCGGCAAGGTGCTGATAGGCCAGGCCCAATGCGGCGCCTGTCATGAGATACCTGGTGTCTTCGAGGCCAGGGGCCTCGTCGGGCCGCCGCTTGCCGCCTACGGGCGGCGCACGATGATCGCCGGCATGCTGCCGAACACGTCGGACAATCTTGCGCTGTGGCTGCGCTTTCCGCAGTCGGTGACACCGGGCAACGCCATGCCCGACACCGGCCTGTCGGAAGGGCAGGCCCGCGACGTGGCTGCCTATCTTTACACTCTCAAGTGATGCTGAAGGGGTTCATCGCGGGTGTTGTCGCTGTCTGTCTGGCGATGGGCGCGGGCGCTCTCTTCGTGGTCGAGACTGGCTCCTACGACGTGCGGGCAAGCACGCCGCACTTCCGTCCGGTCGCCTGGGGCGCTCACACGACGATGATCCATGCCTCCGAGCGCGGCGCCGCCACGGTCACGGCGCCGGGCCATTTCACGGTTCCTGAAATCCGCGCCGGCTTCGCGCTCTATGACAAGGATTGCGTGACATGCCACGGCGGGCCGGGAATCGATCGCGCTGCCTGGGTCAGCGGGATGAATCCTTCCCCGCCTTGGCTGATCGATACGCCGCGCAGCTTCAGCGCCGCGCAGCTTTACTGGATCGTGGACAACGGCGTGAAGATGACCGGCATGCCCTCGTGGGCCGCTGTCCACAACGAAGGCCAGATCTGGGACATCGTGGCTTTCCTCGAAGCCCAGCCTTACCTCACGCGCACCCAGTATCTGCGCATGCGGGCGATGGCCGGCGCGCGGACAAGCTCGCGCGCCGGCCGTTAGATCAGCCCAGCGTCAACTCGCCGATGCCGGCGGCGACATTGACCCCGGTCATGCCTTCGATGCTGACCGGTTGCAGCTGGATGCTGTGGTCATTTCCGCCGATGAGCACATTGCCGGCCGCCCCGACACCCACCGCCGCGCCTCCGGTCACGCCGCCGTAGTGGCCGCGCAGGTCACCGCGCCGCAAGTTGCTGGTTGGCGCGAACACCGCCCAGACCAAGGTGCCGGAGCCCTGATAACCGATGTCGACGCCAAACTTGGAGATGGCGCCGCGATAGTGTTCCACCCGGCCGTCGCCATCAAAGACGCAGGCCAGCCGGTGCGAACCGCCGACGACATAGCCCCAGCCGCTGCTCTCGTGGCACGTCAAGGTGCCGACCTTGACCCCGCCTCGGTGGGCGGAGACCATCATAGGCGTCGCCAAGGCGAAGGCGCCGGCGAGCGCCGCGCAAAGGAATTTCCTGTTCATTGTATCAACCTGAATGACGCCCGCCCGGACCCGTCAAACGAGCGGCGAAATGGCCGGTTCCGGCTTCCGCGATCACGTTCGGTTCCCGTTTTCAGCCGCTTGGCCCTCGATCGGGCCGGTGATCAGCCGCGCCGCCGGCTCGTTGCGGGCATAGGCCCAGAGCCAGTTCCAGGTGACCGCCAGACGGCTGCGGGCGGTGATCAGAAAGTAGATGTGCGCCGCGCCCCACAGCCACCAGGCGAGGGGGCCCGTGAGCTTGACGTGACCGAAATCGATGATCGCCCGGTTGCGGCCAATGGTCGCCAGGCTGCCCTGGTGGCGATAACGGAACGGCGGGGGCGGCGGCCGGCCCGCCACCCGCGCGCGCAGGACCTTGGCCACATAGTCGCCCTGCTGCTTGGCGGCCGGGGCGATGCCTGGAACGAGGCTGCCCTCGCGCCAGGCGACCGAGGCGGTGTCGCCGATGACGAACACCTCCGGCAAGCCGGGAGCGGTGAGGTTGGGCGAGGCCGGGGCGCGGCCGGCCCGATCGGGCGGCAGGGCCAGCCAGTCGGCCGCCGGCGAGGCCTTGACCCCCGCCGCCCAGATCACCGTGCGGGCCGCGAGCGCGCCGGCCGCGGTTACGACACCCTGAGCGTCGCAGCCGGTCACCGCCTCCCCGGTCCGCACCTCCACACCAAGTTCGCCGAGAGCCCGCAGGGCGTAGGCGGCAAGCCCCGGGTCAAAGCTTGGCAGGATGCGCTCACCGGCTTCGATCAGCACGATCCGCGCGCGGCGGGTGTCGATGCGCCGGAACTCGTCCGGAAGGTGGGTGCGCGCCAGCTCGGCGATGGTGCCGGCCAGCTCGACCCCGGTTGGTCCGGCGCCGACGATGACGAAGGTCAGAAATGGTCCGGCCTGGGCGGGATCGGCTTCGGCCCGCTCGAACCCCAGCAGGATGCGGCGGCGGATGTGGGTGGCGTCCTCCAGGGTCTTCAGGCCCGGCGCGAAGGGCGCCCAGTCGTCGTGGCCGAAGTAGGCGTGAGTGGCGCCGGTGGCGATGACCAGGCTGTCGTAGGCGAGGCGGTCGACGCCGGCGAGATGGACCTCACGCGCATCGGTGTCGACGCCGGTCACCTCGCCCAGCAGGGTGGTGACGTTCGGCAGATGGCGGGTGAGTTGTCGCGCCGGCCACGCGATCTGCGACGGGGGCAGAATAGAGGTCGCCGCCTGATAGAGCAGCGGCTGGAAGGTGTGGTGGTTGCGCCGGTCGACAAGCTGGATTGCGAAGCGCCGGTCGCGTCCCAGGCGCTTGACGACCTGCATGCCGCCGAAGCCGGCTCCGATGACGATCAGGCGATGCGGGCTCATGGCCGTCGACGCCTCAAGGGAAGCGTTCGACCCAGGCGGCGAAGGCGTCGATGAAACTCTGGAAGAACTTGCGCGTGGCGTCGTTGGCGATCTCGCCCTTGTCGTCGAAGCGCGCCGCCGCGCCGCCGACATAGGCCTCCGGCTGCTGCATCACCGGCACGTTGAGGAACACCAGCGACTGGCGCAGGTGGTGGTTGGCCCCGAACGCGCCGGGCGCGCCTGGCGAGACGCTCATCACCGCGCCCGGCTTGCCGAAGAAGACGCTCTGGCCATAGGGGCGCGAACCCACGTCGATGGCGTTCTTCAGCCCGCCAGGCACGGAGCGGTTGTATTCGGGAGTGACGAACAGCAGGCCCGCGGCCGGCCGCACCTCGTCGCGGAAGCGCACCCAGGGCGCGGGGGCGCGGCCCTCCTCGTCGAGGTCGGCGTTATAGAGCGGCAGATCGCCGATCTCGACCAAGTCCATGTCGAGAGCGGGCGGGGCCAGGGCGATCAGCGCCCGCGCCGCCATGCGGGTGAACGATCCCTTGCGCAGACTGCCGACCAGGACGGCGATACGTCGGCTCATGACGAGGACTCCCTTGAGGAGAGGTGTGTTCGCCCAAAGTCCGGCCGGCGTTTCTCGCGGTGGGCGGCGAGGCCCTCGCGCGCCTCGGGGCCGGTGAAGCCGAGGAACTCCAGGGCCAGGGACGCGTCGAACGTCGGTCCGGCCGCGCGCAGCCAGTTGTTGAGCGCATATTTGGTCCAGCGGATGGCCGTGGGCGCGCCGTCGGCCAGGCGTCCGGCGATCTCCACCGCCGTGGCGTCCAATTCGCCGTCCTCGGCCAGCAGCGAGACGACGCCGATCCGCTCCGCCTCGGCCCCGGTCAGGGTCTCGCACAGCAGCAGGTAATACTTGGCCCGCGCCATGCCGCACAAAAGCGGCCAGAGGATCGCCGCGTGGTCGCCGGCCGCGACCCCGAGACGGGTGTGGCCGTCGATGATGCGCGCCTCGGGCGTGGCGATGGAGATGTCGGCCAGCAGGCCGCACACCAGGCCCGCCCCGACGGCCGGCCCGCGGATGGCGCTGACGATCGGCTTTGAGCAGTTGATCACATTGTAGACGATGTCGCGCGCTTCCCGGAGCACCCGGACGCGGGTCGCATGGTCGTCGATGATCTCCTCGATCATGTCGAAGTCGCCGCCGGCGGAGAAGGCCTTGCCGGCCCCGGTGAGGATGATGGCGGCGACGCTGTCGTCGCGGTCGGCGTCGCGCCAAACCTCGGCCAGCTCCTCGTGCATCGCCGCGTCGGCGGCGTTGAGGCGGGTCGGATTGTTCATGGTCACGCGCAGCACGCGCTCGCGCGGGCGGTCGAAGACGAGGCGCTGGTAGCGGGCGTAGGGATCGGCCATGTCAGCGGCCGGTGAAGGCGGCGGGGCGCTTTTGCAGGAAGGCGGCGACGCCCTCGGCGAAGTCGGCGCTCTTGCCGGCGTTCTTCTGCGCCAGCCGCTCGCGGTGCAGCTGCGCGGCCCAGTCGGCGTCGAGTGAGGCCCACAGGATCTGGCGGCTGAGGCCGAGCGAGGCGGGCCCGGACGCCAGCGCCTTGGCCAGACTCATTGCCGTGCTCATCAGATCCGCGTCCGGTACCACGCGGTTGATCATGCCCCAGTCCAGCGCCTGGGCCGCCGCAACGCGCTCGCCCAGAAGGGCCATCTCCATCGCCCGCGCGCGACCGATCATGCGCGGCAGGAGGTAGGTCGAGCCGCCATCCGGCACGAGGCCGATGCGCCGGAACGCCTGCAGGAAATAGGCGCTTTCGCCGGCGACGATCAGATCACCCAGCAGGGCCAGGGAGCAGCCGACCCCGGCCGCCGCCCCGTTCACCGCGGTCACCAGCGGCACGGCGGCCTCGCGGATGTAGGTGACCAGCGGATTGTACACGGTCTCCAGCGCCACGCCCGCGTCCGGCTTGCCGTCACCGTCGAGGGCGCGGCCACCGCCGCCGCCCTGGAGATTGGCCCCGGAGCAGAAGCCGCGGCCCTCGCCGGTGATGAGGATCGCCCGCGCCGGCGTCTCGCCCGCCACCGCCTGCTTGTAGGCGTCGAGGAGTTCGCCGGCCATGTCGAGGCCGAGCGCGTTCATGGTCGCCGGATCGGCCAGAGTGAGGATGGTGACATCGCCGTCCCGCGTGACCTTGATCTTCTGGTAGCTCATCCCGCCTGTCTCCAGCTGTTCAGTAGATCGTATAGCCGCCGTCGATGACGATGCTGTCGCCGGTGTGGAAGCGCGAGGCGTCGGAGGCGAAATAGACGGCGATGCCGGCGAAATCCTCCGGCTCGCCCCAGCGGCGCATGGGCACGCGGCCGATGACCTGCTGGTTGAACTTGTCCCAGCCCTGCAGGCCGGCGGTCATGTCCGAGCGGATCCACCCCGGAAGAACCGCGTTGGCCCGGACGCCATGGCGGGCATATTCGACCGCGAGGCCCCGGATCATGGCCAGCACGCCACCCTTGGAGGAGGCGTAGGCCTCATTTCGCGGCGCGCCGTCGATGGCCGAGGTCGAGGAGGTGACCAGCAGCGAGCCGCCGGGATCGCCGTCCTTGGCCCGGGCGACCATGTGCTTGACCGCCTCGCGGAAGGTCCAGAATACCGCGTCGAGGTTGACCGTAGTCACCCGCCGCCACTGCTCGGTCGTGTATTCCGCGAAGGACGGCGCCCCGCCGCCGACGCCGGCGTTGGCGACCACGAAATCGAGCCGGCCCATGGCCTTCAGCGCCTCGGCCATGCCGTCGGTCACCGCCTGTTCGTCCGAGACATCGACGCGCTGGACGAGCGCGTCGGCGCCCAGCCGTTCCTTGGCCGCCTTGTTCTTCTCCGGATTGAGGCCCCAGACGACGACCCGGGCCCCGGCCCCGGCCAGGCCCTCGGCCATGCCCAGGCCAATGCCGCCGTTGCCGCCGGTGACCAGCGCCACCTTGCCGGTGAGATCGAAGGGTTTGAAGGGCATCGGCGTCGTTCTCCGCTCGGGGGCAAACTTGACGAGCGCGGCCGCCTTCCCCTATATCGCCCGCTCTTTCGCGCGCCCCTTTTCAATCCAGGTCCCAAGAAAGCCAAGCGTCATGTCACGCCGCTGCGAACTCACGGGTGTCGGTCCGATGACCGGTCACCATGTGAGCCACTCGAACATCAAGTCCAAGCGGCGCTTCCTGCCGGCGCTGAGCCCGGCGAGCGTGCATTCGGAGACGCTCGGCCAGACGTTCCGCCTGCGCATCACCAACGCCGCCCTGCGCACCCTGGATTTCCGCGGCGGCCTCGATCCCTTTCTGATGAAGGCGTCCGACGAGGACCTCTCGCCCCGCGCTCTGAAGATCAAGCGTCAGCTCAAGGCCAAGCAAGCCGCGGGCTGATTTCCACCGCCGAAACCACCGTATCTACGGTGATCTACGGTCACTATTCTCAGCTGCGCCCCAAGCTTTTGGTTTCGTATGATGCCCCAATTGTAACCCAGCAGTTGCAATTTGTCAAGCAAAATTTCTGACCTCGCGAGCTTCTCCCACCACCAATCCGCGCCCCGCCTCGCGCACATCCACGCAACCCGTAAGCGACATGGCAACGCGCAGTTCGGATTTCATGATCTGCAACATGTGAGCCACGCCCGCCTCGCCGCGCGCGCCCAGCGCAAAGGCCCAGGCGCGGCCAATCAGGCAGGCCTTGGCCCCCAGGGCGAGGGCGCGCAGCACATCCAGCCCTGAGCGCACGCCGCCGTCCATCAAGACGGCCATCGTCTCGCCCGCCGCCTCGGCCACCGCCGGCAGGGCGGCGATACCGGACTGCACGCCGTCGAGCTGGCGCCCGCCGTGGTTGGAGACGACGATGCCGTCGGCCCCGAGCCGCGCCGCCTCGCGCGCGTCTTCGGCGTCGAGGATGCCCTTGATGACCAGCGGCCCGTCCCAGCGCTCGCGCACCCAGTCCAGGTCCTTCCAGGTCACCGAGGGATCGAAATTGCGCCCGATCCAGCCCCAGAACTGGGTCAGCGACTTCAGGTCCGGGGCCACGTGGGCGATGTTGCCGGGGGTGTGCGGCCGGCCGTTCAGCCACACGTCCCACATCCAGCCGGGGTGGAGCACGCCGTCCCTCGCCTGGGCGAGACGGGCCGCGAAGGTGTCGGAATTCATGCCGTTGCGCGCGTCGCGATAGCGGGAGCCGGGGACGGGGAGATCGACGGTGAAGACCAGCACCGGACAGCGGGCGGCGCGGGCGCGCTCCAGCATCCCGTGCATGAAGCCGCGGTCGCGGATCATGTAGAGCTGGAACCATGGCGGGTCGGCTGCCGCCGCCACCTCCTCTATGGCGCACACTCCGACGGTCGAGAGGATGAAGGGAACGCCAGCCGCCTTGGCGGCCCGCGCCGCCGCCGTCTCGCCTCGCCTCGCGTACATGCCGGCGATGCCGATCGGCGCCAGCGCCAGTGGCATGGCCATCGGCTGGCCGAACAGCTCAATGGTCATGTTGAGCTTGGAGACATCGCGCAGCACGCGCTGGCGCAGCTTGACGCCTTGCATGTCGGCGACGTTGGCCGCCAGCGTCGTCTCGGCGTAGGACCCGCCATCGATGTAGTCGAACAGAACCCTGGGCAGGCGCGCGCGGGCGGCGAGCCGATAGTCGGCGACATTGACCGGCCTCACGCCGGTTCCTTCACCCGCCGCCGGGGCTTGGCCGGTCCGCCCTGCACGCTCGGCGGCGCCTCCAGCAGATTGGCGGCGGCGCGCGTGGCGGCCTTGGGCTGATCCTCGAACAGGGCCGCGAGCTGTTCGGTGATCGCGCCGCCCAGCTGTTCGACATCGACGATGGTCACCGCCCGCCGGTAGTAGCGCGTCACGTCGTGGCCGATGCCGATGGCGATCAGCTCCACCGGACTCTTGGCTTCGATCTCGGCGATCACCCGGCGCAGATGGCGCTCCAGATAGTGGCCGGAGTTCACCGAAAGGGTCGAATCGTCCACTGGCGCGCCGTCGGAAATGACCATCAGGATGCGCCGCTGTTCCGACCGCCAGACCAGGCGCTGGTGAGCCCACATCAGGGCCTCGCCGTCGATGTTTTCCTTCAGAAGCCCCTCGCGCATCATCAAGCCGAGGTTCTTGCGCGCCCGCCGCCACGGCGCGTCGGCCGACTTGTAGATGATGTGGCGCAGGTCGTTCAGCCTTCCAGGCGAGGGCGGCTTGCCGGCCTTCAGCCAGTCGTCGCGCGACGCGCCGCCCTTCCACGCCCTGGTGGTGAAGCCCAGGATCTCGACCTTGACCGCGCAGCGTTCCAGCGTGCGGGCCAGGATGTCGGCGCACACCGCCGCGACCATGATTGGTCGGCCGCGCATGGAGCCGGAATTGTCGATCAGCAGGGTGACGACCGTGTCGCGGAATTCGGTGTCCAGCTCCTGCTTGAACGACAGCGGCGAGGTGGGATCGACGATGACGCGGGTGAGGCGCGCCGCGTCCAGCTGGCCTTCCTCCAGGTCGAAGCTCCACGCGCGGTTCTGCTGGGCCAGCAGTTTTCGCTGCAGCCGGTTGGCCAGGCGCGAGACCACGTTGGAGAGATTGGCCAGCTGCTGATCGAGATAGGCGCGCAGGCGGGTGAGCTCGTCGTCCTCGCACAGCTCCTCGGCGGCGACGATCTCGTCGTGCTCGGCGGTGAACACCTTGTAGACCGGCTCCGGCTTGCCGGAGTCCTTGATGTCCGGGCGCGCCGGCTTGTCGCCGTCGGCGACGTCGAGATCCTCGTCGGCCGAGGACGTCTCGTCGGTCTCGGTCAGTTCGGCGTCGGCCGCCTCGCTCTCGCTCATCGCCTTTTCGGCGTCGTCCTGAGCCGAGCCGTCGGCGGACTGCTCATCGCTCTCGCCTTCGCCCGAGGCCTCGGGCTCACCCTCCTCGCTGTCGTCCTCCTGGGCGTCCTGCTCGGGCGCATCGGAAAGATCGTCCGAGAACTGAAGATCGCGCACTACGGCTCGAGCGATGCGGGCGAAGGCCTTCTGGTCGTCCAGGGCGCCGGTCAGGCGGTCGAGGTCCGGGCCCGCCTGGGCCTCGATCTGCTCGCGGAAGGAATCGACCAGGGCCTTGGCGGCCGGCGGCGGCGGCGCGCCTGTCAATCGCTCGCGGGCCAGCAGGGCGACGATGTCGGCCATGGGCGCGGCGGCGCGATCGGCGAGGTGGTTGAGGCCCTTGCGCAGCGCGCCATGCTCGGCCACGGCGGCTAGATTGTCACGTACGCCGGCCAGGGCGTTGGCCCCGATGGCCTCGATGCGCGCCTGCTCCAGCGCGTCGTAGATCTGCGCCCCCTCGGGCGACTTCGGCTTGCTCCGGGTGTGGACGACGCCGTCGTGGTGGGCGACGCGCAGGGCGAGCTGGTCGGCCAGGCCGCGGATACGGCTGGCTTCCGGCCCGGAAAGCTCGCGCGGCGGATGCGGGAGGACGGCGCGGTGGCCGACGAGCGAGGGCCCGTCGCCGGAGAACACCACCTCGAGGTCGGGCTGTTCGGCGAGCGAGCGGGCGGCGTGCGCCAGCGCGCGCTTGAACACCTCGGTCGGGCTCTCCTTCTGCGACATGGGCCAAAGTCTTAAGCGCCGCGCCGCCGGTTAGGAAGGCCCGCGTCCAGAGGTCACGCCACGCGCTTGGGCTCATCGAGGGTCAGCTGGGCGATATAGCCGGAGCGGCTCTTGCCCGCCGCCCGCGCCTGAGCGTCGAGACGCTCGAGCACCCGGCGCGGCAGGGTGATGTTCACCCGCTCCACGGCGTCGTCGAGCACGGCCGGATCAAGGGAGATGACCCCGAACGTCCAGCCGGCATACTCCGGGTCACGCCGCACGTTCTCGAGATCGGAAGGCGCGGGTATGGCGCCGCCGGCGTCGAGTGTCGCGTCAAGCCAGGCAGCCGCCGCCTCCTCGGCTCCGGCCAGGGCTTCGTCGAGCGTGTCGCCGGCCGAAAAGCATCCGGGCAAGTCCGGGACGATGACGCCGAAGGCCACGGCCTCGTTGCCTGGCTCGATCACGATTGGATAGCGCACGCTCAAACTCCAGCCTGCTTGCGGATCGCCTTCACCAGCCCCGCACCCAGATCCTTCTTGGGATGCGGCACGACGATGTGTCCTGGGCGATCCGGGTGGACAAACACATGGTGCGAGCCACGAACGCGATCCAGGACCCATCCGGCGGACTTCAACTCCCGGATCAGGTCCGCGCTCTTCACGTGCGCACTATACACACGCAGGCGAGAATTCCAAGCCACATGAGGGGGGAGACCCACGCCAGCGCGGGATTCCCTCACCCGGACGCGCCTTCGGCGCGCTCGACCTCTCCCGCCGGGCTAGCAGATTCACACATCTTGTAGGGCGGCCATGATGTTGGCGAGGGTCCAGCCGCATTTGATGTCCTGGAACTGGCGCCAGCCTCTGAGCATGACGATGGGGCCTGGCTTTCCGTAGTAGCCT
>JBOHLC010000450.1:0-2333 GCA_050729395.1 Caulobacteraceae bacterium | reverse complement strand
GGAGGTAGAGCGCCGGGACCAGGAACATGAAGCTGAACTCGATCGGCTCGGTGACCCCGGTCAGAAACACGGTCAGCGCCAGCGAGAGGAGCAGGCCGCCGGTCTCGGCCCGGCGCTCGGGCCTCGCCTCGTGGTACATGGCCAGGCACGCCGCCGGCAGGCCGAACATCATCACCGGAAAGAAGCCGGCCATGAACGAGCCGGCGGTCGGATCGCCGGCGAAGAAGCGGTTCAGGTCGCCGGTGACGCCGTGATAGTCGCCGACGATGAACCAGACGACGTTGTTGAGGATGTGGTGCAGGCCGGTGACGATGAGCAGCCGGTTGAGCACGCCGTAGAGGAAGAGGCCCACCGGCCCGGCGCCGATGATGAAGCGGCTGAGGGCGTTGATGGCAGCGTCCAGGCTGGTCCAGCCGAGTCCGAAGATCGCCGCCAGGACGAGACCGGCCAGGCCGCTGACGATGGGCACGAAGCGCCGGCCGCCGAAGAAGGCCAGATAGTCCGGCAGCTTGATCGTCCCGAAGCGATTGTAGAACGAGCCGGCGATGAGCCCGGAAAGGATGCCGAGAGGCACGCTGAGCTTGAACAGCGCCGTGGCGCGATAGTCGGCGATGGTGAGCGCCGCGGTCTTGGCGCCGACGCCGGCGGTCAGCGCGCCTGGCGCGCCGATCAGGGCTTCGGCCCCGTTGGTGGCCACCAGGAAGCAGACGACACCCGCCAGGCCCGCCGCGCCATTTCCGTCCTTGGCGAAGCCAACGGCCACGCCGATGGCGAACAGCAGGCCGAGATTGTGGAAGATGGCGTTGCCGGCCGCGGCGACAAAATCGATGTTGAGCAGATCCGGCTGACCGAGGCGCAGCAGGAGTCCGGCCACCGGCAGCACGGCGATGGGCAGCATCAGAGCGCGGCCGAGCGGCTGCAGCGCCCCCACCGAGATCGTCGCGCCAAACACCTTCATGGCGTTCCTCCTAGAAAATCGCCCGCCAGCGCGCGGACGGCGGCGGCGGCGGAGCAGTCGAGCGCGCGCGCCGCCAGCGCTTCGCAGCCGGCGCGGGTGAAGCGGCGCACGGCGGCCTTGACCTCGGGGATGGCGGCCGGCGGCATGGAAAGCTCGCTGACGCCCAGCCCGATCAGGATCGCCGCGCCGGCCGGATCGGCCGCCAGGCCGCCGCACACGGCGACCGGCCGGCCGTGGACGGATGCGCCCCGGGTCGTCGCCGCGATAAGGCGCAGGACGGCCGGATGCATGGCATCGACCCCGCTCGCCACCTGTGGGTTTCCCCGATCCATGGCCAGGCCGTACTGCGTCAAATCGTTGGTGCCGACCGACAGGAAATCGGCCTCGGCCGCCAGGAGATCGGCGGTGACGGCGGCGGCCGGCGTCTCGACCATCACGCCCACCTGGACCGGCGCCGCGTGACCGGTCCCGGCCCGCGCGCGTTCGACCATCGCCTTCACGGCCATGAACTCGGAAAGGCTGGCGACCATCGGCACGAGGACGCGGCACTGACCTTCGGGCCGCACGCGCAGGATGGCGCGCAGCTGGGTCTCCAGCAGATCCGGACGCCACAGGCTGACGCGCACGCCGCGCAAACCCATGGCCGGATTCTCCTCGGCCGGAAGATCGAGGAACGGCGCGGGCTTGTCGCCACCGATATCGAGCGTGCGAATGACGAGCGGCGCGCCGGCCAGCGCCTCGGCAATGGCCTGGTAGCAGCGCGCCTGTTCGTCCTCGCCGGGCGCCTCGGATCGCTCGAGGAACAGGAACTCTGTGCGCAGCAGGCCGCAGCCCTCCGCGCCATTGGCCATGGCCGCGCGCGCATCCGCTTCCGAACCCAGATTGGCGAACACCTCTATGCGCGTGCCATCGGCCATGCGGCAGGGCTCGGCGGCCTCGGCCCGCGACCTGGCAAGCCGCGCGTGGCGCTCGGCCAGCCTCGTCTGCGCGGCCTCGATCTCGGCCGCGTCCGGCGCCACCCGCACGGCCCCCTCCCCGCCGTCGAGGATCAGGCCGGCGCCATCCGGCACGTCCATCAGGGCCGAGCCGAGCGCCACCACGGCTGGGATGTTCATGGCGCTCGCCAGAATGGCCACATGCGAGGTCGGTCCGCCGGCCGCGGTGCAGATGCCGGCCAGCTCGCCCTCGAGGCCCATGAGCTGGCCGGGACCGAGATCCTCGGCCACCAGGATCGCGCCGGGCGGGAGCGTCTGGCGCGCCTCGCCTTCGCCGGCCAGCTCGCTCAGCAACTGGCGCTCGAGATCGACGAGATCGTCGGCCCGCTGGGCGATGCGCGGATCGGCCACCGCGCGCAAGACCTCGACCTGGGCCCGGA
>JBOHLC010000449.1:0-5887 GCA_050729395.1 Caulobacteraceae bacterium | reverse complement strand
GCTTCGTGGTGAAAAGGGCGATCGAGGATCGAGCGCGAAGTCGACGCCTTCCCAAGACCCTCACCCGGACGCGCCCCCAAGGGTGCGTCTCGACCTCTCCCGAGGGGAGAGGAGTCAGTCTACGGGATCAGCAGCACTCGGCCGACGGCTTGGCGGCTTTCTATGTAGGCGTGGGCGTCGGCGGCTTTGGCGAGGGGGAAGGTCTTGTCGATGACCACCTTCAGCTCGCCGCGGGCGGCGTCGTCGATCAGGGATTGGATGAGGCCGCGCACCCGGTCCGTGCCGATCTCCGCGCCCAGGAAGACGCCGGTGAGCGAGCGGTTGCCGCCCATCAGGGAGGAGACATCGACGACCATGGCCTCGCGCCCGGCCGCGCCGACGCTGACCGCCCGGCCGCGATAGGCCAGGGATAAGAGGCTGCCCTGCAGGGTCTGGCCGCCGACCGGATCGACGACCACGTCGACGCCCTTGTTGTTGGTCAGGCGCATCACCGCCTGAACCACGTCCTCCTTGCGATAGTTGATCCCGTGATCCAGGCCGAGGGGGCGCAGGCGCTCCAGCCGCTCGTCGCTCGAGGCGGTGGCCAGCACCGAAGCGCCGGCGCGCTTGGCCAGCTGGATCGCGGCCACGCCCACCCCGCTGGCCCCGGCCTGGACGAGCACGGTCTCGCCGGCCTTCAGGCGGCCGAACTCGAACAGGCACTCATGGGCCGTGCCGAAGGTGACCGGGATGACCGAGGCCAGCTTAGGATCGAAGCCGTCCGGCACCGGCCAGGCGCTCCTCGCCGGCACGGAGCGCAGGGCGGCGTGCGAGCCGCTGGCGCCGACGGTGGCCACCTTCTGGCCGACGTGGAGGCCCTCGACCCCCTCCCCCACCTCGATGATCTCGCCAGCCGCCTGATAGCCGACGATGTGCGGCCGGGAGGTGAGCGCGCCGCGCCAGCGGTTGAGCGTGTCGCCGCCCTCAATGCTGACCGCCTCGACGCGGATGACGACGCCGCCGCGATGGCATGTGGGATCGGGCGCATCCTCATAGCGCAGGACGCGCGGATCGCCATTCTCGTAATAGACCGCCGCTTTCATGGGGGTGCTTTCTGGGTGGAGGTTACCGGGGCAGTCTGCCCTTCTTCGCCAAGGCTTCGAAGCGCTTTCTGCTTCGAGGGGGCCGTCGTCAACGGACGCCGCTCGCCGCCCCTAAGAGCCCCGTGTCCTTGCGCCGATCCGCGGGGGTCGATCGTGCGGACGACCGTTAGCGGCGAGGTTCGACCCTCGGTGGAAGCGACTAAACCCTGCGGCCTTGCTCAATAGAAACCGTAATAGGCCATGCAGGTATAATACCCGGGTGTGTAATATTCCCACCGAGAAGCGCACAGGTTAGAGATGTAATCGTAATAATTTCCAGTCCACCATTGGAACAAATACCACCATCCGCCATAGTGATAACGATATCTCCCGTGCCGGTGTCGAAAGCGGTGGAAATGACTGCCGCGAAAGGCAAAGTGCTCGAAGTGACGCCTCGCGCTGAAATGGTCTGCGCCGGTGAAGTGACGCGTCACGCCGAAATGGCCCGCGCCCGCGACGTGATGCGCCGCGCCGAAATGGCCTCCGCCCGCGAAGTGATGCCCACCGGGGTGAATTCCGGCGCTCCCGAAGTGATGTCCTCCCCCGAAATGGCCTCCGCCCGCGAAGTGATGCCCGCCGGAGTGATGTCCGCCGCCACCGAAGCGATGTCCGCCCCCGAAATGGCCTCCGCCCGCGACGTGATGCCCGCCGGAGTGATGTCCGCCCCCCCCGAAGTGATGTCCGCTGGAGTGATGTCCGCTGGAGTGATGTCCGCCGGAGTGATGTCCGCCGGAGTGATGTCCGCCGCCGTGGTGCGCGGCCATGGCCGCCGGCCCACAGCCAAGGGCAAACACCGCAACGAGCGCGAGTATTGTCTTATGCATCATTCACCCGTGCCTCAGCATTCACCTTTGTTTCAGCTCCTAGGTAAACCGCGCGACTGCTCCAATGGTGCATGGCAATGCCGCAGATTTGATTTGGACTGGGCCCCGCGCCGCGGGCCACGCTGGGCAGTTGGCTGCGAAACAAACTCGCCTTCCCTAACCGCTCACTCCGACGCGCCTCTCGGCGCGTCTCGACCTCTCCGAGGGGGAGAGGGGAATCCGCGCTTGATGGACTGGAACAAATGTGAAACATCAACCGGGCGGAGGTCGGCCAAGTGTTCGAAACCCTGGAGCGCGTCATGACCGCGCAGGCCGACACTTTGAAGCTGCGCTGCGCGGCCTGCGGCCACCAGGACGAATGGACGCGGGACAAGGCGCTGAAGACGCTCGGGCGCGACGCCAGCCCGTTCATCCTGCGCCATCGACTGGTGTGCGGCGAGTGCTATGCGCGCACCGGCGTCGAGGTGTGGATCTGAGGCCGTCCGATTTGACCCTGGCCGGGCGGCCCGACTAGCGTTCGCCGCCATGTGCAACGCCTACAACCTGAAGACGCGCCTCGCCGCCATCGGCGAGGCCCTGGACCGGCAGTTGGGGCTGAGGCTGGTCATGCCGGCGGGGGTGGCGCCCGAGGCCTCGAACATGCCGGTTCCCGAAAGCGTCTATCCCAGGCGGGACGGCCTGATCCTGAGGCCCGTCGATCCGGCGCGGCCGGGCGAGGGATTGGAGCCCCTGTTGGCGCACTGGAATCTCACGCCGTTCTTCCACAAGGGCGGCCTGAAGGCATGGAAGGCGAGCACCAACAACGCCCGGTCGGAGACCATGGCCACGTCGCCCGCGTTTCGCGACGCCTATCGGCGGCGGCGGTGCCTGGTTCCGGCGACGAGCTTCACCGAGTGGACCGGCCCCAAGGGCGGCAAGACGGCGCACGCGATCGGCCGGGCCGACGGCGGCCTCATATTCCTGGCCGGGCTATGGGAGCGCTGCCCGCACGAGGGGGGCTATGCGGAGAGCTACACCCTGCCGATGATCGACGCGGTGGCGGGGGACGACGTGGCGCCGTTCCATAACCGCCAGCCCGTGGTGCTGGACGCGCCCGGGGCGGGGGTGTGGCTGGACCTGGCGGCCGACCCGGCGCCGGTGCTGCGCGCGCCTGCGCCGGGGACGCTGGTGGCGGATCCGCGCGAGCCGGTGGTGGGGTGAAGGAAAGAGAAGAGAAGAGAAGAGAAGAGAAGTGATCCACAGATGACGCAGATGGACACAGATAAGAAAGTCTGACCGCTGCGCGGCCTCTTCCCCTCTCCCTCCGGGCAGTTGCGTACCCTCCCCCTCTCCCTCTGGGAGAGGTCGAGAGCGGCGCGAGCCGCTCCGGGTGAGGGTCCTTGGAAACCGGCGGCATGGCGCGCGATCTTGGAGAGGAATGGCGGATGGAAGGTCCGCGCGCCTGATCCGGTGGGGCCTAGGCGGAGAGTCGCGCAATCCGCGTTGACCCCGCCTCATTTCAGCCTTAACCCTCGCTGGGCCTTACAGGAAAAGGCGAAGCGGCGATCGGCCGCGGTCGGGCGCATGGGGGGAATCCAGGATGACTTCAAAGACATTGATGATAGGCGCCGCCTTGACAGGTCTGGCGCTCGCCGCCGCGCCCATGGCGGGGGCGACGACCTACACGGAGTCGATCAGCGACAATCCGGCCAATTTCATCTGTTCGACGGCGGCGGACATCAAGACATGCTACGGCTTTGTATTCGTAACCAGTCCAGGGCTGACCGGGACGGGATACTTCACGTCTGGAAGCGGCATATTTACTCCAACCGCCGGCGATACGGTCAATATAGACATCACCTTTGGCGCGCCTGTGTACGTGGCGAAGGGCACGGGGGCCGGGCCCGTCGGCACCGGCCCATACGATCTGGTTTTTGACGAGCTGTTCGCTTTAGGCACTGGCGGGACCTATTCTCCGGCGCTGGATGACACAGCGTCGTCGACCGTAACTGGTTATGTCGGGCCCGCTGGTCTAGGCCTGGATGGGTCGTCAAACCATTACAACGCCTATGTTGGATTCGGTGGCGTTTATTCGAGCCCGGCCGCGTTTTCAATTACCGGCATAGACTCGACCCTTGACCTGACACAAGGCAGCGCTGACCCGATATTCGAGGTCGTATACGGCTATCAGGTCACCACCGTGCCCGAGCCCGCGACCTGGGCGTTGTTGTTAGCCGGCTTCGCCGGACTTGGCGCGGCGATCCGCGCGCGGCGGCGAGAGCCCGCGCGGGCGCTTTAGGTCAAAGAAGAGATCCACAGATGACGCAGATGGCCACAGTTAAGAGGAGGTGAGGGCCGCCGCGCGGCGTCTTCCCCTCTCCCCTTGGGAGAGGTCGAGAGCGGCGCAAGCCGCTCCGGGTGAGGGTCTTGGCCGCCGACGACGCCTGGCGGCGAAGCCGCAAGAGTCGACCACAAAGCTCACGAAGAACACGAAGGAGCTCAGCAGGGCGCGGGCGGTGGCGGTTCGAGTAACCGGGTGCGCGCTGCGCGCGCATCTTTTTTCTTCGTGGCCTTCGTGAGCTTCGTGGTGAAAAGGGCGATCGAGGATCGAGCGCGAAGTCGACGCCTTCCCAAGACCCTCACCCGGACGCGCCCCCAAGGGCGCGTCTCGACCTCTCCCGGAGGAGAGGAGGATTACCACGGCAACGCCTTCGCCCATGTGCCCAGCACCTCGGCGAACCTCGGCGGATCGGCGGCGTGCATGGGGTGGGCCGCGTCGGGCAGGGAGACGTAGGTGAAGGGCGCGCCTGTCGCGCGGACGATCTCGCCGACGCGGGCGGCCTGAGGGTCGGTGATCGCGCCCATCAGCCGACCGGTGGCCGGATCGACATGGCGGGCGTGGTGGGTGAAGAGCACGGGGACCTTGACGGCGGCCAGCATCGCCTCGTGGCGGCAGGCCGCGCCGACCGTGCCTTCCAAGAAGGCGCGCGCCCATTCCGGATCGTACTCCATGAGGCTCTGCGACGGCTCTTCGGGGAAGGGCATGGAGGCGGCGCGGGCGGCGGCGAGGAGGCCGGCCCAGTCGCCGACGCGCCACTGATCGCCGAGGAAGGTCACGAAGAGCTCGAACACCGGGGCGACCATTGTCTCGCGGATGGAGGGTCCGATGGGCGGCGCCGTCTCGGAGGCGAAGAGCGGCGGGTCTTCATAGTGGGCCGCGCGCACCTCATCCGGCGGGGCATAGGCTGAGAGCCAGGCGGCCAGGACCCCGCCGGACGAACAGCCGCTGACGATGGCCGGGCGGCCGATGACGAGGTCGATGAAGCGCGCCAGGTCATTGCCCATGTTGTCGAGGGTGTAGCGGCCGGGCGTCCAGGTGGAGCGGCCCTGGCCGCGCAGGTCGACGGCGAAGACCTGGAAGTCGGCTTCCAGCAGGGCCATGGCCTTCTCGAAGCCCCACCAGGACTCGGTCTGGCCGGGGATGAGCAGGAGGGCGGGGCTGTCGAGGGCGCCTGTGACGGCGTAGTTCATGACCACTTCGCCAAGGTCGACGGTGTGTTCGGGATAGGCGTGGGCGACGAACGCGTCGCGGGCGGCGGGGTTGGGCATTGGCGGCCTCCGAAGAGAAGAGAAGTGATCCGCAGATGACGCAGATTTACACAGATGCAGATGACGCAGATTTACACAGATGAAGAAAGGGACGGCCGCTTCGCGGCTTCTTCCCCGCTACCTCTGGGCTAGCAGGTTCACACATCTCTGATTGAGGTGAGCGCCGGTCTCTGATTCCCTGTGTGTGATTTGCCAGGGAGGCCGGGATGGAACTGAAGCTGTGGCGTTTTGGCGACCGCCGCCTGGAAAAAGGGGGGCCTGGGCGCTGGGGCGCGCGGTGTCTTGCGCCGGGCGCAAGGCGTCGGTCTTGGGGCTTGGGAGAGACCGGGCCGGCGAGATGCGGCTGAGGCGCTT
>JBOHLC010000448.1:0-4915 GCA_050729395.1 Caulobacteraceae bacterium | reverse complement strand
GCGCCGATCTCGCCGACGCCTTCACCGACGATGTGGCCTTCGACTGGTTCCTGCGCGCCGACGAGCGGCGGAGCGAAGCCCGCCTGAGGTTCTTCCGGCTCATCGTCAGGATGGGCGCGGCCCAGGGCGCGCGCATCGAGCGGCCGGCCGGCGGCGGCGCGGCGGCGGTGTGGATGCCGTTCGAGGCCTTGGGGCCGATGTCGTTCACCGACGAACTGCGCGCCTTTCCGACGCTGCTCCACGCCACCGGCCTTGGCCGCTTCGGTCGCCTGCTGGCCCTGCGCGCCGACATGGACAAGCACCACCCGATGGACCGGCCGCACGCCTATCTGTGGTTTCTCGGCGTGACCCACGCCGCCCAGGGTCACGGCGTCGGCTCGCGGCTCCTCAAGGTGGCCACCGATCGGCTCGACGCCGCCGCGCGGCCGGCCTATCTCGAAACCCAGACCGAGCGCAATCTCGCCCTTTATCGCCGGCACGGATTCGAGGTCGTCTCCGAGCACCGTCCGCGGCCCGACGGACCGATGCTGTGGAGCATGTGGCGCGAACCCAACGCTGACAGTGGAGGATGAAATGACCGGACTGAGGAAGTCGATGCTGATCGGATTGGCCCTGGGCAGTCTGTCGTTGGCGGCGGCGCCGGACATCGCCCAGGCCAGCCACCACCATTATCATCGCCATCACCGCTATCGCTGCTACGCCAGGCGGCGCAACCACGCGACGGTCGGGACGGTCGTGGGCGGGGTCGGCGGCGGGGTGATCGGCAGCGCCCTGACCCATGGCAGCTTCGTTGGTGTCGCCCTCGGCGCGGGCGCCGGCGCGCTCGCCGGCCATCACATCGGCAAGCACTCCACACACTGCTGAGCCGCCGGCTGGCCGCCGCGGAAGTTAGCCAAGCCGTCGCACGATCCAGCCAAACCCGGATTTGCGGGCGCTGGCGACCAGATTGGCGCGCTGCCGACCAGCCTGCCGGTCACCGGCCGCGGTCGCCACTTGCACCGCCGCCAGCCTTGCTTCGAGCGACCAGCCGAGCCAATGGCGTCGCGCCGCATCGGCCGCCAGGTCGCGGAGAGAGGCGATGGCGACGGCCGGTTCGCCGGCCGCGCCGCGAAGCTGCGCCAGGGCGATATCGACCTGGATGACCTCCTGGCGCTCGGTGACGCGGCTGCGCAGGTTTCTCGCGCGCGCAGCGGCCAGATCCCGCTCGCGTGTCCTGCCGAGCGCCGCGTCGCAAATCGCCAGCAAGCTCGCGGAAACCGCCTCGCCGGTGATCATTTCGCCCCGTGCGTAGGTCGTGTCGGCGGCCTGGATCTTCGCCGCCGCCGCCGTCCAGTTCCGAAGGCCCATGTCGATCTGGCCTTCGGTCAGCTCGGCGTTGGCGAGGGTCATTGCATCGCCTTGCGCCGCGGCCTCGGCGCCAGCGCGCTTCAGGCCCGCCTCGGCGGCGGCGATATCGCCTATGTCGAGGGAGATCTGCGCGCACTCGAAATCGGCCGCCGCCCGGTTCGCCGGATCGGCTTGGCCGGTGAAGGCCTTCTGCCCCTCGGCGCAGGTCTGAGCCGCCTGGACGAGGGCGCCCCGTTGGCGAAGATCGTCGCTGAGCGAGAAAAGTGCGAAGCCCAGGTGATCCCGCGCTTCGGCGGCCTCGTCCAAGGCGATTGCGCGACGGAAGTTGGCGATCGCTTCGTCGCTCGCCGCTTCGTCGCTCTGCTCGACTGCCAGGGCCGCGAGCGCCCAGGCCTGGCCGGCGACATCTTGGGTCTGGCGACGGATATCCAACACGTGGCGGACCGCGGTTTCGGCGCCGTCGCGATCGCCCGATGCCCACAGCATGTTCCCGAGGTCGCTGTAAGCGCTGGCGACGCCGTTCTGGTCGCCGATGCGCTGATAATCGGCGAGCGAGGCTTCATATGCGGCGTTGGCCTGCTTTGGATCGCGGCCGCTGAATAGGTTGCCGAGGTTTTGCCAGACCCAGGCTTCGCCGCGTGGATTGCCCACGGCGCGATAGTCGACGAGCGCCTGCCGCAGCAAGGCGTTGGCCGCCTTGGGATCGGACTCCTCCCGGGCGACACCCAGGCGGACCTCCGCTTCGGCGGCGAGGCCGCCCGAGTCGCGCGTCCTTGCCTCGGCGAGCGCGCGCGACGCGTGCCCGACGGCGCCTGGGCGATCATCGTGGGCGGAGGCGATGCGCGCGGCGACCAGCTCGATGCGCGGGTCGTTCCGACCGCCGAAGGTCTTAAGGTCGGCCAGCGCCGCGCCGGCGTCGGCCAGCTTGCCGGCCGAAAGCAGCGCGTCGATCAGCTGCAGGCGGTATTCGGGGTCCCGCGGGCGCAGAGCGATCAGCCGACGCAGGCTGGTCGCGGCGGCGGGCCAGTCGAAATGGGTCTCCTGCAGTTCGACGGCGCCCTGCAGGCGCAGCAGCGGTGGCAAGTCGGCTGAATGGGCGAGGGCCTGCTCGGCGGCGGCCAGGGCCCGACCCTGGTAGCCCAGCGCCGACCAGGCTCGCGCCAGACCCGAGTAGGCGGGCGCATAAGACGGGGCCTCGGCGACCGCTTCGATGAACTCATCCCGGGCGTGGGCCGCGTCGTAGCGTTGAAGCGCGTCGGTCCCCTGGCCGATGTGTCGCATCACGTCGACGGTCGGCGGATCGACGCCGGCCGCGAGAGCCGGCGGCGCGCCGCGCCGGTCGAGGTCGCGGCGCAGTTCGGTCCCGACCAGGGTGGCCAGCGCCGGCAGGTCGGAGACGGCGCCCGAGCGCGACAGGGTGGCGATCGTCGCGCCGCTCCTGGCGTTCTGCACGGTGAAATCGATGCGCAGGATCGCCGCGCCCGGACCGCCGGAGACGAGATAAGCGCCGCTCACGACATAATCAGCGTCAAGCCGGCGCCGCAGGGTCGCCAGATTGTCGCGCCCGAAACCGCCGGCCGCGGGCAGGGCGATGTCGGCCCGCGCGGGTCGCACGAGCTCGTCCGGCAAGGCATGCGCGCCGCCGCCGAGGCCGATGTCGGTGGCGACCATCTCGGTCAGGGCCGGTCCGACCCAGGCGTCGACCGGATTGCCCGACAGGTTGTTCAAGCCGACCACGGCCACGGCGCCGGACCCAGCCGGAGCCGGTTCGCGGGTCAGGGTCGCAATGACGAGGCCGCCCAGCACGGCCGCGGCGACGAGGCCGGCGCCGGCGAAAACCACCCGTCGGCCACGACCGGTGATTTTCGGGGCGTCCGTCGCGACGGGAGCGGGCGCGGCGGTCCGGCCAGCCGCCGCGTCTCGGGCCACCGGCGCCGCGAAACGATAGCCGAGCTTGGAGACGGTCTGGATCAGGCGGGCGTCGTCCTCATCCTCGCCGAGCGCCCGGCGCAGATACCAGACGTGTTTGGTGAGGTTCGACTCCAGGACGATGCGCCCGGGCCACAAGGACTCCATTAGCTCGCTCTTGCTGACCACGTGACCGGCGCGCTCGACCAGGTAGGCCAGGAGGTCGAAGGCCTTGGGGGTGAGAGCGATCGGCCGGCCCTGGCGCGTCAGCCGCCGCTCTGCCGGCTCGAACTGGAAGTCGCCGAAGACGTAAAGGCGCCCGTCCTTGTCGATCATGGCTCGGCGTCTTCCGGAGACGGCAGGAATTCTTCCAGCAAAATACCAGAAATCCGGAAAGGACAGCGGCGATTTTCTTCCGTCAATTCCACCTTTGGATGGAGAGCGGACAATGCGAGCAACGATCTTCCTGGCTGTGCTGGCCTGTGGTGCGAGCGGACTTGGCGCCTGCTCCAGGACCGCCGCGAAGGCCGCCGGGCCTGGGGCCGCGGCGCAGGTCGAGAACCCCTGCGATCGCAAGCTCATCAGCCAGGCGGACATGGCCGGAATTCTCGGCGAGCCGATCACCTCGGTGGCCCCTCTTCCCGGCGACGCTCAGTCATGCGTGTTCCGGACGGCGAGCTTCACTTCGATCACCGTTTCCCTGCGCCCCGGTGTCGGGCGCGCGACGGTCGAAACCTGGGCGTCGGGGAAGATGCCGCTCACGGCGAGCCCGCTTGCCGGCGTGGGCGAACGCGCGGTCTGGCAGTCGACACTGCACGAGGTCATCGCCGAAAAGGATAATGTGCTGTGCGACATCGGCGTGATCGGTCCGCCGACGGCCACCACCGGCGCGACGCCCACGAGCGTCGGCGCACTCTGTCGAAAAATCTTCGCGGCGCTTTAGCGACCCAGCGGCTGGTCCACTCGCCTCATGCCGCCGTCAGCACGACCTTGGCCAGAGGCGAGGCTGCCGGGCGCCTGCCTAAGCACGCGCGGCGACGCTCAATCCGTCGGCCGGGCGCGAACGCTTTCCGAGCCGTCGGATCGTGGAAAGGCGCCCCGGTGTCTCGTCATTGCTTTTTCCAGGTGTGCTTCAAAATTGAGTTTGCGCGGTCCGTGCAGGCGTCCGCGACCTTGGTGAAGCTCAGCTGGCCATGGTCGCTTTTCCAGCGGTAGGCGCCGGTCTGCTCCCCCGGCTTCGTGCAGGCCCAGGGGCCGCGCTCGTCGGTCAGCTGGATCTGGTCGCCGTTGACCGAATAGGCGCCTTCCACCTCTAGAACGCCATCCTTGTTGACGCTGACGCGTCCGTTGTCACCGAACGTGATCGTTTCGGGAGCGCCCTTCGTTGTGTAGACGCCGGCCGGGAAATCGGCTGCGGCGGACGCGGTGGCGAGGAGAGGACAGCTCGCAAGCGCGACGGCGCCAAGCAGATTTGAGAAGGACCTGGTTCCGAACATGATCGCCTCATGGGTCTACGGGTTGATCTCGAACCCAGTGTGGTCGACCGAACCGCCTTCGTCGTTTCCGTTTCTCCGAAATATTTCTGGCGATTTTCCTCCCCGACCATTCCTCCGCGACTCTCTGGGCCGATCGCCCGACCCGCCGTCCTTCCGAGCGGCAC
>JBOHLC010000447.1:0-8765 GCA_050729395.1 Caulobacteraceae bacterium | reverse complement strand
CCTCCACCACTTCGTGGTCCCCCTCCCCCGTGAACGGGGGAGGATCAGTTCCGCCACGACGCTGCTTGGAATTCACACCGGCGGATTGTCCGCCGTGGTCGGCCAGTGCTCGCCCTGGGGTGCGCCGGCGCCGGAGTCGGTGTGCAGCACGCTCGCCTCGACGCTCGGGCCGCGCTCCTTCACCTCATGGATGTCGACGAAGTTGGGATAGAAGGCGAGGCGCCCGCGGATGATCTCCATGGCCGGATGGGGGGTCTCGTAGGTCCACACCGCGTTCTCGGCGATCTTGCCGTCCATGGCGACGGTGAAATAGGACGCGTGGCCCTTGTAGGGGCAATAGGTGTCGAGGCTGGTGGCGGCCAGGAATCCCATCTCCACGTCCGCGCGCGGAAAATAGGCCACCGGCTTGTAGCTGGCCTCCTTGAGGTAGAGCACGTCGCCGCTGTCGGCGATCAGGTGGCCATTGTACAGCGCCTGCACGCGGCCCTCGTGGCCGGTGACGGTGATGGGGTGATCCGGTCCCGGAAGCTTGATGACGTCCATGTGCGTCCTCCGTATTCGTTTTAGCTCACCCTAACACAGCGCATGCCGCTCACCTTGTGAAAGCGCCAACAGCGTGATTGTTTCGCCGCCGAGCGGGCGGGGAAGCTGAATGAACATCGTCATCATCGCCGGCGTCGTCCTCTCGCTCGCCACCGGCATACCGGTGATGCTGCAGATCGCCCGCCAGCACCCGCGCGGCCTCTTCGTGCTGTTCTTCGCCGAGATGTGGGAGCGCTTTTCTTTTTACGGCATGCGCGGCCTGCTGGTGTTCTACCTGACCCAGCAGTTCCTGTTCAGCGACGCCTTCGCCGCCACGACCTACGGCTCGTACGCCACGCTCGTCTATCTCGTGCCGCTGGTCGGCGGCGTGCTGGCCGACCGCTGGCTCGGCGCGCGCAAGGCGGTGGCTTTCGGCGCCCTGCTGCTGGTGGCCGGGCATACGACCATGGCCATAGAAGGCGCGCCGGCGCGCCAGGTGCTGACCTGGCACGGGGCGCATTACGGCTTCGCGACCAGCGGCCGGGCCGACGCGCGCCAGGCGAAGATCCTCGTCGCCGGCAAGCCTTACGACTTCGGCCAGGACGCGGCAGGGGATTTCACCATCAAGGGGCTGCCGGCCGCCTCGCCCCTGCCGGGCGTGCTGGCCAAGGGCGATTACGTCCTCACCGTCGAGGGCCGGCAGAAGGGCGCCGTCGATCTCCTCTACCTGGCCCTGGCGCTGATCGTCATGGGGGTGGGATTCCTCAAGGCCAACATCTCGGCCATCGTCGGCAAGCTCTATGTCGAGCACGATCCCAGGCGCGACCCGGGCTTCACCCTCTACTATTTCGGCATCAACCTCGGGGCCTTCTGGGCGGCGGTGCTGTGCGGCTATCTGGGCGAGGCTTTCGGCTGGAGCTGGGGCTTCGGCGCCGCGGGCGTGGGCATGGCGGCCGGCTTCATCACCTTCCAGCTCGGCCGCTCGTGGCTGGAGGGCAAGGCCGATCCGCCCGACCCGGCCGCTCTGGCGCGGCCACGCTTCGGCCCGCTCAATCTCGAGTGGCTGATCTATATCGGCGGCGTCGTCGGCGTCGGCGCGGTCTGGCTGGTGGTGCAGCACAACGATATCGTCGGCGCCGCCCTCGGCGTCGGCTGGGCCGTGGCCCTGGGCTACGTTGGCTGGGTGATGATGACCAGGTTCGACCGGGTGGCGCGCGAGCGCGTGCTGCTGGCCCTGGTGTTCATGATCGGCGCGATCGTCTTTTTCACGCTCTTCGAACAGGCGGCGACCTCTCTCAACCTGTTCGCCGAACGCAACACCCAGCTGGCTCTGATCGCGTCGCCGCGCGTCTTCAGTCTGTTCGGCCATGAAGTGTTCTTCGGCAGCCAGGCGATGTGGCATGCCGCGCGCGTCCCGCCCGGGACGGTGTGGATCGACATGAGCTTCGACGCGGCCCAGACGCAGTCGTTCAACGCCGGCTTCATCCTGCTGCTGGCGCCGGTGTTCGCCGCCATGTGGGCCTTCCTCGGCAAACGCGGGCGCGACCTCGACCCGATGATCAAGTTCGGCCTGGGCCTTGGCCAGGTCGGCCTCGGGTTTCTGGTCATCGTGTGGAGCGCCGGCCTGGCCGACACCAGCTTCCGCCTGCCGCTGCTGGTCCTGGCCTTCGCCTATCTGCTGCACACCACCGGCGAGCTGTGCCTCTCGCCGGTGGGCATGTCGGAGATCACCAAGCTCGCCCCGGCGGTGCTGATCTCGACCCTGATGGCGCTGTGGTTCATGGCCACCTCGGCCGCCGAGTTCATCGGCGCGCAGATCGCCGCCCGGGCCGGCAGCGCCACGGCGGGCGGCAAAGTGCTCAATCCGCACGCCTCACTGATCGCCTCGCTGCACATGTTCCAGATCATCGGCTGGGCCGGCGTGGGCTTCGGCGTCGCCTTCCTCGTGGCCGCCCCCTTCGCCCGCCACCTGGCCCACGGCGTCAACGACGTCCTGCCCGAGGCCCTCCCCGCCCCGGCGGAATAGGGGGCGGTAAGCGCGCCGGGCGGGTTGACGAATTGTGTTGTTTGTGGGACGCACATACGGCGCGAAGCGGCGCACCTAAGGGGACCGTCAAGTGAAATCCACCTGGATCGCCGCCGGGGCAGCCGGCCTCATGTTCGCCACGGTCGCGGGTGGGGCGGCATGGGCCAACGGGGTCCCGACGCTCACGGTGACCAACGGCGGCGACGGCTCCTACTCGGCCGGCCCCACGCCCTATGAGTTCACCGTCACCGGATCGAACAACGACGTCGGCGAGAGCCTGACGACGCTGACCGAAACGATCTCGTCGGCGGAGACGCAGACATTCGACTGGTCCTACACCACCTACGATTGTTGCGGATCCTATTGGGATCCGGGCGGCTACATCCTCAATGGCGTCGAAACCCAGCTGAATCCAGTCCTTGCGTCGGGCGCCGATGAAGGCGCGACATATACGGGAAGCTTCACCATCGCGCTCAATGCCGGCGATACCTTCGGTTTCTATATCGACTCGTCGGATAGCGAGGATGGCGCCAGCACGATCTCGTTCTATGGACCGAGCGGCGTGCCCGAGCCGGCAACCTGGGCGCTCTTGCTTGCCGGCTTCGGCCTTGCCGGTGCCGCGCTGCGTCGTAAGGCGCCCGTCCGCGCGCTGTTGGGCTCATCGGTCGCCGATCACCGGCTGCCGCCGTTCGCCTCCCACTGGAGCGCGCCCTTCGCCCGCCACCTGGCGCACGGCGTCAACGACGCGCTGCCCGAGGCGTTGCCAGCCCCGGCGGAGTAGGGACTTAATCCGCTCTTCCCCGCTTCCGCGCTAAACGTTGCACAAATCTTGCTCGCGGGCCCGTGAATTGAACCGTCGCGATCGTTCTCCCCTTGCGGGATAAGGTGTCGGCGAAGCCGACGGATGAGGGGTCGACGTTTGTTTGCCGAGTTGTCTCAGAGGCTTACTCCGATAAGCCCAGCAACCCCTCATCCGACCCGCTGCGCGGGCCACCTTCTCCCGCAAGGGGAGAAGGGTACCGTAGCGATGGCGCCCTATACATTGAATTCAGGAGGAAATTAGAGAAGTGCGTCCGGTAGCGCTTTCGCGGGAAAGTGCGCTCACAGATCGACTTCGCGCGGGGGCGTGCGATCGCGCTCGAACTCGACGCCGCCGGGGAACGACAGCAGGACATCGGCGAACGAGCGCATGTCGGCTGGACAGAGGCGGCGGGCGTCCTCGACCGAGACCGGCACCGCCGCCGGCCGGCCGTGGCGCGTGATGGTCGTCGGCTGGCCGTTGGCGGCCCACTCGATCAGGGCCGAAAGCCTGGCCTTGGCCTCGGTAGCTCGAACCGTGCGCATTCTGGCGATCCCATCCTTCACACGCTCGTCCCGCCCACGGTCAGGCCGGTGATCTTCAGCGAGGGCTGGCCGACGCCGACCGGCACGCCCTGGCCGTTCTTGCCGCACACGCCGATGCCGGGATCGAAGGCGAAGTCGTTGCCGATCATGGTCACGCGGGTGAGCGCCGAGGGGCCGTCGCCGATCAGGGTCGCGCCCTTGACCGGGGCGGCGATCTTGCCGTCCTCGATCAGGTAGGCCTCGGTGCACTGGAAGACGAACTTGCCGTTGGTGATGTCCACCTGGCCGCCGGCGAAGCTGGCGCAATAGAGCCCGCGCTTGGTGCTGGCGATCATCTCCTTGGGGTCCGTGTCGCCGGCGAGCATGCCGGTGTTCGTCATGCGCGGCATGGGCAGATAGGCGTAGGACTGGCGCCGGCCATTGCCGGTGGCGGCCATGCCCATCAGCCGCGCGCTCTGGCGGTCGTGCATATAGCCCTTGAGCACCCCGTCCTCGATCAGGACGGTGCGCGAGGTGGGCGTGCCCTCGTCGTCGACGGTCAGCGAGCCGCGCCGCCCGGCGATGGCCCCGTCGTCGAACACCGTGACGCCAGGCGCGGCGACACGCTCGCCGATGCGCCACGAGAAGGCGCTCATACCCTTGCGGTTGAAGTCGCCCTCCAGGCCATGGCCGACGGCTTCGTGCAGCAGGACGCCGTTCCAGCCCGGGCCCAGGACCACGTCCATCTCTCCGGCCGGGCAGGGGATGGCGTCGAGGTTGACCAGCGCCTGGCGCAGGGCCTCGGCCACCTGGCCTTGCCATTGGTCCGGCGTGATCCAGGCCTCAAAGCCGGCCCGGCCGCCAGCGCCGTGCGAGCCGTTCTCGCGCCGGCCGTCCTTTTCCACCGTCACCTGGACGTTGAGCCGGCACAGCGGGCGGATGTCGCGGATCAGGCCGCCGTCGGCGCGCACGATCTCGACCACGCGCCGCTCGCCGGCCAGCGACACGCTCACCTGGGCGACGCGCGGATCGCGCGCACGGGCGTAGGCGTCGATCTCCTGCAGGAGCGCCACCTTATCGGCGAAGCCGGGCGAGGCGAGGGGATCGTCATCGCCATACAGCCTGGAGTTGGTCGGCCGGGGACCCTCGTCGGCGACGCCGGCGTAGCCGCGCTTGGCCAGGGCGGCGGAGCCGGCCGCGCGCCGGAGCGCCGCCTCGCTGATCTCACAGGAATGGGCGTAGCCGGCCGTCTCGCCGGCCACGACGCGCAGGCCGAAGCCCTCGGTGGCGTCGTAGGCAGCCGATTTCAGGCGGTTGTCGTCATAGACGAACATCTCGCTGTGCGAGCGCTCGAGGAAAATCTCGCCGTCGTCGGCGCCGGAAATCGCCTCGCCCAGGATGTCGGCGGCCGTCGCCGGATCGACGGCGGAGGCTTCGAGGATCGATGGCGCGAGGACGGGAGCGGTCATGGCGGACTCTGGATCTGGGCGGGACAGGTCCACAGATAGTCGCGCCGGCGCGTTTGGGGAACAGTCCCCCCCACATGCGTCATCCCGCACGCAGCGCAACGAAGTGGAGCGGAGATGCGGGACCCAGGGGGATCGGGTTCGGCGTTCCGACTGCCGATTCGTCAGTCGGCACTGGGTCCCGGGTCTCAACTTCGCTACGCTGCGTTTCGCCCGGGATGACGAAAATGCAGGGGCATTAGGGCCGAGGGGGAGTCACACGTGAGCGCCGTCGCCGCGAGCGCGCCTGGCAGCCTGTGGCGCCACGCGGACTTTCTCAAGCTGTGGGCGGCGCAGTCGGTGTCGTCGCTCGGCGCGCGCATCACGCGCGAGGGCTTGGCATTCGCCGCCGTGATGAGCCTGGGCGCCACGCCGGCGCAGATCGGCCTGCTGGCGGCGCTCGTGCGCGGGCCGGCGATCGTCGTCGGGCTGACCGCCGGCGGCATGGTCGACGCGCGTCGCCGCCGGCCGATCCTGATCGGCTCGGACCTCGGCCGCGCGGCGGTGCTGGCCAGCCTACCGATCGCCGCCTGGCTGCATGTCCTGACCCTGGCTCAGCTCTACATCGCCGCCGCCCTGGTGGGGGCGTTGAGCGTGCTCTTCGACATCGCCGACCACGCCTATCTGCCCTCGCTCATCGACCGCGAGCAGCTCATCGACGGCAACGCCAAGCTGGCGACGACCGAGGGCCTGGCCGAGATCGGCGGGCCGGCGCTCTACGGCGTGCTGTTCCAGCTGCTGACCGCGCCGATCGCCATCGCCGTCAACGCGGTCACCTATGTCTTCTCCGCCGCGGCGCTCGGCCTCATCCGCTCACCCGAGCCGCCGCCCCCGCCGCGCGCGACCGCGCCGCGCAGACGCTTCGCCGGCGGCTTCCGCGCCGGCCTCGCCGCCGTGTTCGCCGATCCGCCGGTGGCCTGGCTGGCGATGATCTTCACGGCCGGCGCCCTGTTCGGTTCGTTCTTCTCGGCCCTCTACATCATCTTCGCCCTCAAGCAGCTCGGCTTGAGCGCCGGCATGCTGGGGGCGACCGTGGCCGTGGGCGGCGTGGCGGCGATGTTCGGCGCGACGCTGGCCACGCCCCTCGTCCGCCGGCTGGGCATAGGACCGGCGTTTGTGGTCACCGGCCTGATCGGCGGCGCCGGAAATCTGTTCATTCCGCTGGCCCATGGCGGACCTCTGATTGCCATGGCCATGCTGATGTGCGCCCAGGCGGTCGGCGATTCGTTCGGCACGGTGACCGAAATCGCCGGGCGCAGCCTGCGCCAGAGTCTCGTGCCGGGTCATCTGATGGGCCGGGTGGGCGGGGTGTTCGCCATGGCCCCGGGCGTCACCGGTGTCGTTGGCGCGCTCCTCGGCGGCTGGCTGGGCGGGGCGATCGGGGTGCGCCAGACCCTCTTCATCGGCTGCGCCGGCCTGATCGCCGCCGGCGCCCTTGGCCTCGTCTCGCCGCTGATGAAGGCGCGGGTTTCGCGGAGCGCGGCTGACTAGGGCCTTTCGACCCCGCCAACCGCTTGGCAAGGCGGCAGTTGGCGGGTATGCACCCTCACGCAGGCCCGAACGGCCGAGGCGCGGCGAAGCTCACTGCGGCGCGCGGCCGGCGGCGTTCTGGCCCGACTGTAGAGATGCGATCGAGGGGGATCGTCGCCCGGCGGCGGCCCCAACTAGATTAGGCCGCGAGGGACATGAGCTTTAGAATTTCGGGGATTGCGCGTCTCGCGGCTATCGCCGGCGCCGGCGCGGCCTGGGCGAGCGGGGCCCTGGCGGATATCGTCGGCCAGCCGGTCGACCGGGGCATCGACATGCAGCCGGCCGCCTCGCACATCCGGGCCGAGCAGATCTTCTTCAACGACTGGATCGTCTCGCCGATCATCATCGGCATCGCCGGCTTCGTGCTCGTCATGCTGGTGGTCATCATCGTGCGCTTCAACAAGCGGGCCAATCCCGAGCCGGCGCGGTTCAGCCACAACACGCCGATCGAGATCCTCTGGACCGTGGTCCCGGTGCTGCTGCTGATGTTCATCGCCATCTTCTCGTTCCGCCTGCTGTTCCTCGAGCACAACATGCCGCCGCCGTACATGACGGTGAAGGTCACCGGGCGGCAGTGGAACTGGGACTACGCCTATCCCGACCAGAAGATCGACGCCTTCACCTCGATCTACATGAGCAAGGCCGACGCCGACGCCAAGCATCTCCCCTACCTGCTGGAGACCCAGGCGCCGATGTACGTGCCGGTGAACAAGGTGGTGCGGGTGCAGGTGACCTCGGAGGACGTGATCCACTCCTGGTCGCTGCCGGCCATGGGCGTGAAGATCGACGCCGTGCCCGGCAGGCTCAACCAGGTGTGGTTCAAGGCGGACCGGATCGGCACCTTCTACGGCCAGTGCTCGCAGCTGTGCGGGGCCGACCATTCGTACATGCCGATCGAGGTCAAGGCGGTGAGCCAGGCCGATTTCGACGCCTGGGTGGCCAGCAAGCAACCCAAGCCTCCGGTGTCGGTGGCTTCAGCCGCGCCCGCGGCGCCCGCCGCCACCTCCGCGCGCTAGTTCGAGGGAGCTTTTCAAGAACGCCATGGCCGATGTCACCCACGAACGCGTCGCCCACGCCGAGGCCCATGGCTACGGCGGCCACGCCGGCGCCCCCGGGTTCTTCACCCGCTGGTTCATGGCCACCAACCACAAGGATATCGGCACCCTCTACATCATCTTCGCCATCCAGGCCGGGATCATCGGGGCCTTATTCTCCGGCCTGATCCGCTGGGAGCTGGCCGAGCCCGGCCTGCAGATCTTCACCACCAATCACCCGATCATCAACCTGCACGGCATCGTCGAGCAGTCCAAGCACGGCTACTACGCGGTGGTCACCGCTCATGCCCTCATTATGATATTTTTCATGGTTATGCCGGCGATGATAGGTGGGTTTGGCAACTGGTTCGTGCCGCTGATGATCGGCGCGCCGGACATGGCTTTCCCGCGCATGAACAACATCAGCTTCTGGCTGCTGGTGGCCTCGTGGTGCATGCTGCTGACCTCGTTCTTCGTCGACGGCGGGCCGGGGCGCGGGTTCGGCGGCGGCTGGACGCTCTATCCGCCGCTGTCGACCATCGGCCACACCGGCCCGGCCATGGACTGCGTGATCCTGGCCATCCACCTGGCCGGCGCCAGCTCGATCCTGGGGGCGATCAACTTCATCACCACCATCTTCAACATGCGTGCTCCGGGGATGACCTTGCACCGGATGCCGCTCTTCGTCTGGTCGATCCTGGTCACCACCTTCCTCCTGCTGCTGGCCCTGCCGGTGCTCGCCGGCGCGCTTACCATGCTGCTGACCGATCGCAATTTCGGCACAACGTTCTTTGAGCCCGCCGGCGGCGGCGATCCGATCCTGTA
>JBOHLC010000446.1:0-3972 GCA_050729395.1 Caulobacteraceae bacterium | reverse complement strand
ATGCGGGACCCAGAGCCTCAAAGCAGTGGCTTCGCAGCTTCGCGATGGTTGAGCGGCAACCCTAGGTCCCGGATCTCCGCGCCTTTGGCGCTCCGTCCGGGATGACGCGGTTTTTGGGGGCTGCGCTCCGTTTCGCCCGGGATGACGCAAGTAGGTGTTCATGTTATGTTCTGGGCGATGGATCTCCAGTCATGGGTCTACATCCTGGCCAGCAAGCGTAACGGCACGCTCTACACCGGCGTGACGACCAATCTCTTGCGACGGGTGTGGGAGCATCGCGAAGGTGTCCTGCCTGGCTTCACCAAGACCTACGGCGTGAAGATGCTGGTCTGGTGCGAGGTCCACGGCGACGTGCTCGAGGCCATCGCGCGCGAGAAGGCCATCAAACGCTGGCGCCGCGAATGGAAGCTGGCGCTGATCGAAGCCGAGAACCCGCGCTGGCTCGATCTCTACGAGACCATGAACGGCGGCCCCGTGGACCTCTCGCCCACCCGCCTGGTCATCCCGGGCGGAGCGCCTTCAACATGAGCTCGTCATCCCGGACGGAGCGCCAGAGGCGCGGAGCCCCGGATTAAATCCGGGGCGGGACCCAGGGGCGCCGTCAACTCATTACGAAGCTGCGAAGCCACTGCTTGAGGCTCTGGGTCCCGGGTCTGCACTGCGCTTACGCTCCGTTTCGCCCGGGATGACGGAATTTTGGGAGCGCTTCGTTTCGCCCTGGATGACGGAATTTGCGGAGCGGTCCGTTTCACCCAGGATGACGGAATATTTGGGTGGCGCAATTTGAGTTTCTCCATCCCGCGCATAGGGTGGGGGGATGAGATTTGCGGTCCTGATCGCGCTGGTGATCGCCCTGCCGCTGGCGGCCTGGGGAGCGGCGCCGCCGAGGCCGCCGCCGGTGTTCGTCAGCCCGTCGGGCGAGCCGGTCCACCCGACGGCCGCGGCGCCCGACGCCTTCGAGACCTGGTTCGCCCGCGTCGACACCAACCACGACGGGCGCATCGACAGGTCTGAATTCCTCGCTGACGCCGAGCGGTTCTTCCATAAGCTGGACACCAACCGCGACGGGGTCATCGACGGCTTCGAGATCGCGGCTTACGAAAAATCGGTGGCCTCGGACCTCGACATCGCCGGCCAGGGTTTCGCCCGCGGCGGGTCGGAGGACGTGATCTCTTTGCTTTCCGACCCCGAACCAGTGAGCAGCGCCGACCTGCGCCTGGATTCGCGTATCACCCTTAGCGAGTGGATGGACGTCGCCGGCAGCCGCTTCAACCTGCTGGACGTCAGGCGCCGGGGCTATCTCACGCGCGCGGGCCTCATCGCCCTGCTGCCGAAGTCGGCCCGCGAGCGGCGGCCGTGAGGGTCCTCGCCGCCCTGATGCTGGCCCTGGCGCTGGCCGGCTGCGGCCCGCCGGAGCCGAAGCTGCCGGGGAGCGCCCTCGACCAGGCCATCGGCAATGCGATCGGCGATCCCAGCACCTGCGTGCTCATCGTCGATGAGGCCACCGGCAAGACGGTGTACAGCTACAACAATGGCTTCAACTGCGTGCGCGGCCTGCCGGCGTGCGACCGGCCGGGCTACATGAACGCGCGCCAGGCGCTGGTCTTCGCCACCCTGCCGCGCGGCCGCAAGACGAGCTGCAATTCCGTCCCCGACGGCTCGCGCACCGTCGGCTGGGCCGAGGGCCGGGTGGCGAACAAGGCCGGGCGCGACCTGATCTATTCGGCGGTGATGGAGGGCCAGCGCGCCCTGCCCGGCCAGATCATGTCCGACCGCCTGGCAGACGCCTTCAGCAACGCGGGGATGTGACGCGGCCGCTAGTTACGGGGACACAATACTTAATTATTCGCGCGCTGTGTCGCCGCCGGCCGAGGCGAATAATTAAGTATTGTGTCCCCGTAACTTCACCGCGGCGACAAAGCGCGTGAATAATTAAGTATTGTGTCCCCGTGATTCCTTCCAGGGGGAGATCAGCTTAATCAGGCCAGCGGGTGGGGGTGGTCGGGGTAGCGGCTCTTGAAGAGGACGGTGACGCCGCCCTTGGTCGCCTTGGTGTCGGGCGCCTGCCAGATGTCGATCTCATAGTCGTAGCTGGGGGCCCAGGAGAAGGTGACCAGCGTCGGCGGCGTGGTGCTCAGGGCGTAGTGGATGGTGGCCCTGAGCGCCTCGCTGATCGCGCCCGGCATGCGCTGTAGGTAATCCCGGAACGCATCGTGCAGTTCGCCGGGATCGGCGCCGTGGTCGGCCAGGGCCTCGTGCAGCGGCTCGCCGTGGGCATACCTGGCCGCGTCGTTGCGGGCGAATGTGCGGATGTTCTCCCGGCTCATGTTGGCGTTCAGCTTGCCAAGAACGGTCTGCATCATCGGCACGGGCAGGTCCCCCTTTTTCAATTTCGCGTGACGCCGCCCGCGCTCCCCCTCGGAACGCCGATCGCACACGTCGCCTGAAAGGATAGCCGCAAGCCCCTAAGCGAAGTCAAGAAGTGTTCGCGCGGCGTCCCTTCGCGAGCGGATGATCGGCAAAAGATCGGTTTTTTCTTGGTTAACAGGCCTAGCCAGACGGCGCGAACACGTGTCAATGGTGCGACATTCCGACGCACGCCGGCGTTGGGGGGAATAGAGGATCCATATGCCAGCCAAGAACTGGGCCAGGGCATTTTTCGCCTTCGGCCAGCCTGTTGTTTCCAGGGCGACCGTCATAGCCGAGAGCCCGCCGGAAACCTTTCCAAGTCCTGGTGTGGACTTCGCCGATCTGAACCTGGATCGGCCGTCCGACGCCTTCGAGGCCCTGCGCCGCGCCGTCGCCAGTTCGCCGACGATGCATGGCGAGGCGCCGGAGTTTCACCGCGCGTAAACCTTCAGTAGCCGACAGTCGCAGCCGACAGTTCGTACCTCGAAATCATCGGCGATTCATCGGCGCTTGATCGGTTGGCCATCCTGGCGACCCGCCTTGTACCTGGGTCATCAAGGCGCCGATCGGAGGCGCGAGGCCGCCGAACGTAACAAAGGATGCATTATGTTCTCGAAGTCGTTCATGCGCGCTCTTTCACCCCGCCGCGCCACCGCGGCCGCGCCCCCCGCCGCTGAAACCCACGATCTCGATCTGGCGCGCCCGGACGAGGCGTTCGAGGCGCTGCGCCGCGTCGCCTACGCCGACGCCGCCGGCGAGAAGCTGGTGGTCCTGAAGACCCCCGATCGCGTGCCGCCGCACCAGAGGCACCTGGTGGCCCCGCAGGAGCAGGTCTTCTCGGCCTATTCCACCGTGCCCCGGCTGCCGCCCAGGACCGAGCCGGTGACCCTCATCCGCCAGCCGATCGAACCCGAGCCGAAAGTCGCCGCGCCAAGGAAGCGCCGAGCCGCGAAGAGGTAATTTCTCTTCCTCCCGCATCGCCTCTGCCGCGTCATCCCGGACGGAGGCCTGCGCGGCAGGCCGGAGATCCGGGACCTAGGGTTGCCGTCCGCCGTCTGTGCGGCCGCGCGACCGCGGTGGCGAGGTCACCGTCCGTGGCACTGGGTCCCGGATCTTCACGCCTTCGGCGCTGCGTCCGGGATGACGGGATTTATTAGGTGCGATTCTCCCCTGCCAAAGGGGGAACAGGCGCGCGGCTTGACCGGGGCCCGGGGCCGCCCGATGGTGACTGGCAATCAAACATCCGTTTGAAGGAGCCAGGGCCATGGAACTGTTCTATCTCACCGGCAAGGTCGCCATCGTCACCGGCTCGACCAAGGGCATAGGCAAGGCCATCGCCGAACGCCTGGCCGAACATGGGGCCAAGGTCACCGTTTCCTCCCGCAAGGCCGCGGCCTGCGAGGCGGTGACGGCCGAGATCAACGCCCGCCACCCGGGCGCGGCCATCGCCGTGCCGGCCAACATCTCGTCCAAGGACGACCTCCAGCGCCTGGTCGACGAGACGCGCGCCGCCTTCGGCAAGATCGACATCCTGGTGTGCAACGCCGCCTCCAACCCCTACTT
>JBOHLC010000445.1:0-1634 GCA_050729395.1 Caulobacteraceae bacterium | reverse complement strand
ATGCGGGACCCAGAGCCTCAAAGCAGTGGCTTCGCAGCTTCGCGATGGTTGAGCGGCAACCCTAGGTCCCGGATCTCCGCGCCTTTGGCGCTCCGTCCGGGATGACGCGGTTTTTGGGGGCTGCGCTTCGTTTCGCCCGGGATGACGAATTTGGTGGCGCGGTTGGGTTCATGTTATGTTCTAGGGATGGATCTCCAATCCTGGGTCTACATCTTGGCCACCAAGCGTAACGGCACGCTCTACACCGGCGTGACGACCGATCTCTTGCGACGGGTCTGGGAGCATCGTGAAGGTGTCCTGCCTGGCTTCACCAAGACCTACGGCGTGAAGGTGCTGGTCTGGTACGAACTCCACGGCGACGTGCTCGAGGCCATCGCGCGCGAGAAAGCCATCAAACGCTGGCGCCGCGAATGGAAGCTGGCGCTGATCGAAGCCGAGAACCCACGTTGGCTCGATCTCTACGAGACCCTGAACGGCGGCCCCGTGGAGCTGGCGCCCACCAGCTTCGTCATCCCGGGCGAAACGGAGCGCTCCCCAAAATTCCGTCATCCCGGGCGAAACGGAGCGTAAGCGGAGTGCGGACCCGGGACCCAGGGCCTCAGGCGGTGTCGTCGCAGCTTCGCGACGTGCGGACAGCGCCCCCTGGGTCCCGCATCTTCGCTCCACTTCGTTGCGCTACGTGCGGGATGACGGCTTTTTTTGGAAGCGCCGCATCTTCGCTCCACTTCGTTGCGCCGCGCGCGGGATGACGAAGTTACGAGGAGCGCGGGGGCTCAGGAGACGAAGCAGGTGGCGTCGAGGTGGCCGTCGAAGCGGCGCCAGACCTGCGAGCGGCCGAGCAGCGGCACGAAGATGTACCCGCGCAGGTGCAACTCGCCGCGTTCGTCCATCCACAGCCTGGCGCGATAGGTGGCGCCGGTCCTGGGATCGGCGACCTTGCCCAGCCAGTCGCCGCCGCCGGTCGGCCGCGCGCCGCGGATGATGGTCTCCCCACACTGCGAGCGGCCGCGCGAGTCCGTTGGGATAGCCTCGCCCCGCTGTCTGGGCAGGCCGACCAGCCGGCCACACAGGGCCTGGCCGCACGGCTCGATATCGACCACGGCCTGGCGGCCCTTGGTCCACCACAGGCCGAGCGGGCTCGCCGCCGGCGGGGCCCAGGCCGCCAGCGCGACAAGGCCGAGCGCGCACGCCGCCGCGCGCGCCGTTCCCCGGATGCGCCTCAAGCCGTGGAACCCCCGTCGATGACGATGGTCTGGCCGGTCATCCACGCCCCGGCGCGGGAGGCCAGGAACACGGCCGCGCCGGCGATGTCGTCCGGCTCGCCCAGCCGCCGCAGCGGCGTGCCGACGCTCGAGCGGCTCTCCGCCTCGGGCGTATCCCACAGGGCGCGGGCGAAGTCGGTCTTCACCAGGCCAGGGGCGATGCAGTTGACCCGGATGTTCTTCGGCGAAAGCTCCTGCGCCAGGTTGCGCGCCAGCTGCATGTCGGCCGCCTTGGAGATGGCGTAGGCGCCCAGCATCCCGCTGCCGCGCAGGCCGCCGATGGAGGAGATGATCACGATCGCCCCGTCCTTCCGCTCGGCCATCTCCGGCGCGACCATGTGGATCAGCCAGTGGTTGGAGACGATGTTGTTG
>JBOHLC010000444.1:0-21524 GCA_050729395.1 Caulobacteraceae bacterium | reverse complement strand
GACCAGGCCCAGCCGGCGCGCGACCTTCGGTTCGGGGGCTATGGCCAGAATGGGATGCGGCGGACGTTCGCGCGCGAGGCGGCGCGCGGTGGCGCCGGTGGTCGTGTACGCCACGAGGCAGGCGGTGGAGCGAGCTTCGGCCGCGCGCACCGCCGCCGCGATCAGGGCGTCTACATCCTCGTCGGCGTCTTCGCCGTGCTCGGCCCGCATCAGGCCGGGCCACAGCGGGTCGGCTTCCACCCGACGGATGATAGCGTCCATCATGCGGACGGCCTCGACCGGATAGGCGCCGGCCGCGCTCTCGCCGGACAGCATCAGGGCGTCGGCGCCTTCATAGACGCCGTTGGCGACGTCCGACGCCTCGGCCCTGGTCGGCTGGGGGTTGAAGGTCATCGAGTCCAGCATCTGGGTGGCGATGATGACCGGGGCGCCGCGTCGGCGGGCGGCGCGCACGATGATCTTCTGAGCCACGGGAACTTCCTCGGGCGCCAGCTCGACTCCCAGATCGCCGCGCGCGACCATCAGCCCGTCGCTGGCGTCGAGGATGGCCTCCAGATCATTGAGGGCCGACGGCTTTTCGATCTTGGCCAGGATCGCCGCCCGGCCGTCGACCAGCTTGCGCAGGTCGGCCATGTCGGCGGCGCGCTGGACGAAGGAAAGGGCGATCCAGTCGACGCCCTGGCGCAGGGCGAAATCCAGGTCCGAACGGTCCTTGGCCGTCAGAGCGGATGTGGGAAGGGTGAGCCCCGGCGCGGCCACGCCCTTGCGGTCGGACAGCTGGTCGCCGGCGATCACCTCGACATCGGCGAAGTCGGCCCCTGCCTGGGTGACCCTCAGACGCACCTTGCCATCATCCACGAACAGCATGGCGCCGGGCTTTAGCGCCTTGAGCATGTCGGGGTGGGGAAACGGCGCCCGCGCGTGGTCGCCCGGCGAAGGATCGAGGTCGAGCCTGAGGGTCTGGCCCGGGCGCACGGCGATCCTGCCGGCGGCGAAGACGCCCAGGCGGAACTTGGGCCCCTGAAGATCGGCCAGGACGGCCAATGGCCGGTCGACCCGCGCCTCGGCCGCGCGCACCGCCTCGAGGGCGGCGGCATGGTCTTCATGCGCGCCGTGACTGAAGTTGAGGCGGAAGACATCGACCCCCGCCTCAGCCAGCGCCACGACCATTTCAGGGGCCCGGCTGGATGGCCCCAGCGTGGCCACGATACGCGTGCGGCGCTTGCGGATCATCTACGCGTCTTAGCCCGGCAGGGGCGGTCGGACTACGGACTCTGCGTTCAAGCGGCGTCACTCTTGAGCCGGATTTCGAACCGGGCGCCACTGCCGTCGCGAATTGTCAATTGGCCGCCGACCTGTTCCACGAGCGAACGCACCAGGCGCATGCCAAGTCCGCCCTCGCGCCGTTCGGCCTCCATCGGCAGGCCTGGGCCCTCATCGCCCACGGTGAGCAGCATGTGCTCGCCGTCGCGGCGGAATCCTACGTCGATCGATCCCTGTTCGCCCCCCGCATAGGCGTATTTGACCGCGTTGGTCACCAATTCGTTGACCACCATGCCAAGCGGCACCGCGGCGTCCACCGGCAGACAGGCCGGCTCGGTCTCGACATCGAGGTCGATGCCCTCCCCGATGGCCAGCGACAGCTTCAGGCTCGCGCACAGATCCTGAAGATAGGCGCCGAAGTCGACGCTGTCGGCGAAGGTGTCGCGCGTGAGGGCGCCATGCACCTCGGCGATGCTCTGCACGCGCGCGGCGGCCTTGGTCAGCTCGTCGCGGATTTCTTTACCCGCCCCGCGCGCCTGGAGTTGCAGGAGGCTGGCGACCATGGCCAGATTGTTCTTCACCCGGTGGTTGAGTTCATCGAACAGCTGGGCCTGCCGAGCCTCGCTCGCCTTGCGCTCTGTGATATCGAAGAAGAACTGCGCCATGCGCGTCGCCGTGAGGCGGCTCAGGTGCACCTCGTGCCATAATCCGTTTGATTGATTGTGGCGCTCGAAGCTGATCGGCTCGCCAGTGGCGAGCACGCGGTCGCACAACTTGAGCCAGCGCGTCCAGTTTCCCGGCGCATCGGAGAGCCGCGTGCCGATCGCCTCCGGTCCGACGCCCAGTAGCTTCTGGAGCGCCGGATTGAGCTCGACGATGGTGTAGTCGACGAGCGCTCCGCCCGCGTCGCGGATTCCCTCGCACACGGCGAACCCCTCGGGAATGGTCTCGAACAGGGTGGCGTATTGCAGGCTGTTCTCGCCCAGGGCATTGCGGCTGCGCCGCAGCCGACCCATCAGGAAGCGAACGTAGGCGCCCATCGCGATGACGGCGCCGGCCGCGAGCACGAAAACCGCGAGGTTGCCGGGACTGGGCCCGCTCGCGCCGAAGAGCGGGTCGATCGGTGGGCGCAAAATGAACACCCGCGCGCCTAGACCCAGCGCGCCCGCGACCACGCCCGAACGCCATCCGCCGATCAGGCTGGGAAGAAGGAGGGCCGGGAAGAGCAGCGCGGCCGGCAATACCTCCGGCGAGACGATCCGCAACAGCCAGCCAAGCGCCGTGGCCACCGCGATGGTCCCCACCGCCAGGGCGAATTCGGGGACCAGGCCGTCCACGCGCAACTCAAGCACCCCGTCGCGCAGGATTCCGCCGAGGGCGGGCGCGGACTTGCGAGGTTCATTGCGAACCATTCGTCTTTCCCACCGCCCCCGACATGGCCATCCTACTCCGAAAGGGCTTTTGTCGCTTGGTCGATTTCTTCGTCGGTGTCGTCAAGCGTTCTCGATTGCCTCGCGCACGCCCGGCAGGGTTTTGGCGGCGGGAGAAAGGGCCACCAGGCCCTGGCCGCACGCCGCGCCCGCGATTAGCCGAGATCCGATCATCTGTTCGGCCCGCTCCCATCTCTTTTTCGTCGCGCGCTCCTAGCACTCGTCGACTGTCGCATCAAAGGGCCGATTTCCGGTCGCGCGGGCAGTTCTCAGAGGGGCATGACCAAATAGCCGACACGGGGAAAATGGACATGCAGGCGGCCGAGCTTGGGATCCTCGCGGGCGATTGTCACCCGCTCGCGATTGGCGGCGACCAGGCGGCCCAGAACGGGGTCGCGGCCATAGTCGTCCGCCGCCACGGTGACGGCGGCGCCCGGCGAAAGACTCAGCGGATCGGCCGGATCGTGAGCCGCCGTCTCGTCCGGTTCGGACCGCCGCGCCATGTCCAGCGCCGCGGCCGGGGCCATCTCGCTTCTGGATCCATGACCGATGGCCTTCACGCGCTCGCGCCAGGCCCGCAGGTGCTCGAAGTCGCCCATCAGCGGCTCGGCCAGATGTGGCGCGAAGCTTACCAGGAACCAGATGTTCATATAGGCAGCGATGTCGACAATTCCTGGCGTGTCGCCGCGCAGGAAAGGCGAGCCGGTGGCAAGCGACGTCTCGAGCCACGCCGCCTGGCCGCGCCACTGCGCGCGCATGGGCGTGGCGGCGGCCTTCATGGCCGCGATGTCGAACGGCCGACCCATGAGCTTCTCGCGATCCTCGACGAAGGCGCGCGGAACGGTCTCGCCCAATTCGCCGAAGATGGCCGCCACCGAGGCCTGAAAAAACAGTCGGTCGGACCAAAGGTTGACGGCCCAGCCGAGCTCGTCATCGGCCGCGCGCGCGCCGGCCCGGCGATTAATCTCGGCCATGATAATCTGGCTGTCGCAATAGATGTCGGCTCCGATCTGCATCACCGGCGCGCGCCGGTAACCGCCAGTGAGCGGCGTGAGGTCGGGCTTGGGCATGATCGTCGGCTGGATCACCGAGCGCCAGGCGAGGCCGTGCAGGCCGAACAGCAGCCGCGCCTTCTCCGAGAACGGCGAGGTGTCGTAGTGATGCAGGATGAATTCCGTGGCCCGCATTGTCAGCTTTCCGGCGCGGGACGGGCCCGCTGGTTGTAGAGCCGCTTGATCAGCTGTTCGCGCGCCTCGGGCGTCAGCGTGGAGAAATCCACCGGCGCCTCGACACTGACGGCCATTCCGCGCTGGACCGCCGGGCGGGCGCCCACCTCCTCGAACCAGCGTTTGAAGTGTTTGAACTCGTTGATGTCCTGACCCTGGCCCTGCCAGTTCACTGTCCACGGATAGGAGATCATGTCGGCGATGGTGTAATCGTCACCGGCCAGATAGCGCCGGTCGTAAAGCCGGTTGTTGAGCACGCCGTAGAGGCGGTTGACCTCATCGGTGAAGCGGGTGACCGCGTAGGACTGGTCGCCGCGCGTCTCGCCCAGGCGCCGGAAGTGGCCGCACTCGCCGGTCTTGGGCCCCTGGTTGGCCATTTGCCACATGACCCATTCCAGCACCTCGGCGCGGCCGCGCACGTCCCGTGGCAGGAACTTGCCGGTCTTTTCCGCCAGATAGATCATGATCGCACCCGACTCGAAGACGGAGATCGGCTCGCCGCCGTCCGCGGGCTCGTCGTCGATGATCTCCGGCATGCGGTTGTTGGGCGAGATGCGAAGGAAGGTGTCCTTGAACTGATCGCCCATGGCGATGTTGCACGGGATGACGCGGTAGGGGAGGGCGCACTCTTCCAGCAGGATGGTCACCTTCTTGCCGTTCGGCGTCGGCCAATAGTGCAGATCGATCATGAACTTGGTCCCGTCAGTTCGTCGGACCCCCGCCCGCATATGGCTTGAGATCGATGCCTGGATAGCGCAGGGCCACGTCGCGCAGCGTCTGCTCATTCCAATAGTCCGAGCCGATCGGCGGCCAGCCGAAGAGGTCGCGCTCGCGCGGGCTCATGCGCACCATGGCCTCGACCATAGCGGCCCGCCCGGCATGGTCCGGCCAGCTCATCTTGCCGTTCCAGCGCCAACCGCGCGCCTGGAAATCGACCAGCATGACGAACCGCGACCGGCCCGGCGCGCGGAAATCCGAGCCGCGGTGCAGAACGTCGGTCTTGTAGATCAGCAGGCTGCCGGCCGGTCCCTCGACGCTCGCCTCCTGGTCGACCAACGCGCCGGCGGGCTGCTGCGCGGGCACGATCGGGATGGAGCGGCCGATCTCCTGTGGCACGACCTTGGTCGGGCCATCGAGGCAGGTGACGTCCGACAGCAGTATGAAAGTCGTCATCTGCACATGGCGTCCGTCGGCGCGCGGCGCGACCAGGGTGTGGTTGCCGTAGTCGCGATGATGCGTCTGGTCGTAGTCGATGGCCCCGGCGTACTTGGCCCAAAGCTCGACCTTGTAGATCTCGATGTCGGTTTCGCCGAGGAATCGTTCGGCGGCGTCGATGAGGTCGGGATAGACCGCGACGCGGTTGAGCGCCCAGGCGTCATAGGGGAAGAAACGCAGGCCGGCGAACTGGCTGCGGGCGAAGCGCGGGTGGGCGGAAGGATCGGCGAAATAGTCCTCGGGTTTGGGATAGACCGACCACAGGGCCTCGCGCGCGTCCGCCAGCGTTTCGGCGTCCAGGAAGCCCTCGACCACGGTGAAGCCGCGATCCCACACCTCGGCCAGCGCCGCCTCGCTCACCCGCATATGACGCCATCCTCCGAAGGTTGCCGGGCGGGCTTAAGTTGGCCATACCGCCCTGACAAGGGGCGCGCGCCAGTCATTCCAGGGAAAAGGCCATGAACCCCCGATCGACCGCCGTCGCCCTCGCCGCCGCGGGTCTCCTCGCCGCCACGGCCACCGCCGCCGCGGCCGCCGACCCGGCGGTGGCCAGGATCGAATCCCTGGACGCCTCCCTGATCTCGACCATGAAGGAAGGCCCGGCGCTAGGCCCCAAGGGCAGGTTTCGCAAGCTCCAGCCGGTGGTCGAGGAGTCCTTCGATCTCCCCTTGATGACCCGGTTCGCGGTGGGGCCTGCCTGGGCCGGCATGTCGGAGGCGGACCACCGGGCCCTGGTCCACGCGTTCGCCCGCCTCACGGCCGCCAGCTACGCCCACAACTTCGACCGCTTCGCCGGTGAGAGGTTCGAGGTTAGTCCGCAAGCGCAGACGCGCGGGCCTGACACGATCGTCCAGTCCAAGCTGTTGCCGCGCGGCCGCGCGGCGGTGAACCTCGTCTACCGCATGCGCCTGGCGGACGGTCAGTGGAAGATCGTCGATGTCTATTACGATGGCATCAGCCAGTTGACCACGCGCCGCTCGGACTTCGCCGCCCCGCTCGCCGCCGGCGGCGAGAAATCCCTGCTGGCGCATCTGAACGAAACCAGCGCCAGGCTGCTGCAATAGCTGTCACGCGGTCTTGGCGGCGTCCGGCGGCGGCCCCATCAGGGCGGGCTGGAACAGCAGGGCGGAGACCAGGGTCCATAACAGAGAGATCATCAGCAGCTGGCCCATGCTGGCCGTGCCGGGGTGATGGGAGGCCCACAGACTGCCGAAGCCCGTGGCCGTGGCCAGGGCGCTGAAGAAGATCGCACGCGTCAGGCTCGACTGCAGCAGATGGCCGGTCCCCCGTCGCCAAGCCATGACGAAGTAGATGTGGAAGGCCACGCCAATGCCGAAGAGGAGGGGCAGGGCGATGATGTTGGCGTAGTTGAGCGGCTGGCCGATGACCACGCAGCTGGCGAGGGTCAGCAGACCGGTCAGCACGATCGGGGCCATGGTGATGGCCACATAGCGCGGCTGTCTGAAGACGATGAAAAGCAGCACTGTGATGGCGATGAACGACAGGGCGCCGGCTTCGAGGAACGCGCCGGCGATGGTTCGGCCACCCTCATAGATGCCGACCGCCTCTCCGGTCACGTCTGGCGCGACCGTGCGCACGGCCTTGATGAACCGGGCGAGCACGGCGTTGTTGTTGGAATCGCCGCGTGGCGTGATCGACAGACGCGCCGTGCCGCGCGGCGTGACCCAGTCCCGGACCAGCTTCGGAGGCAGGCTCCGGAACGTCACCGGCTGGGCCTGGAGAGCCTCGCGCGTCTCGGCCAAGACCGTGATGAGGCCCGGCGTCAGAGCCCGGTCCGCCCGCGCGCGCGCCTCGGGCGGCGCCTGGGCTAGCCAGGCGAGGTCACCGATCAGGCGGCGCGCGACGTTGGCGGTCGACCCCTTGGCGCCTTTTGTGGCGGCCTCGATGTCCGCGGCGGTCTGCAACATGGCGACGATGTTGTCGGCGTCGCTCGGCGGCGGCTGGACCGTGATCGGATCGAGGCTGATGCCGAGAATGTTCGATGCGTCGGCGATCGCCGCGAGCTTGGGGCCTTGATCGGTCGGCACGAAGCTCGTCAGCGTTCTCGTGGCGGCCACCTCCGGCAGCTTCCGCACTTTCAGGCCCAGGGCGTCCGCCGCCGCCAGCGAGGGCTCGACGACGTCGACGGAATTGGGCGAGAGGTTGGGATCGCGCATCAGATCGATGGACGCCGACACGGCCTCGGACTTTGTGTTCTCCAGGTGGAACGGGTTGAAGTCGAAGTGGAGCAGCGGCAGCAACGCGGCCGACCCGGCCGCTGCCGCCAGCGCCAGACCCAGGATCAGACGACGGTGGCCGAGAATGAAATGGTCCAGGGCCACGAGCGACAGCCCGCCACCAGATGGCGTCGCCGGAGGTCGCATGAGCAGGATTAGCGCCGGCAGGAAGGTCAGGTTGAGCGCCACCGCCATGAACATGCCGATGCCCGCGATCACGCCCAGTTGGGAAACGCCCAGATAGGCCGTCGGGGCGAAGGCGAGGAAGCCCACCGCGATCGCCGTGGCCGCCAGAATGAGCGAGCGGCCCATGCCGGCGCCGGCCGCGCCCAGGCCGTCGCTGACGCTCGTATCGCCGCGATGCTCGGCGCGGAACCGGACCGTGAACTGGATGCCGAAGTCGATGCCCAGGCCGACAAAGAGGGGGATGAACGCCACCGAGATGACGTTGAACCGATGGAAGATGAACAGGCCGACGGCTCCGGCGACGACCAGGCCGACGAGCATGGTGAGGATGATCGGAACTATGAGCTTCGGCGAACGCACCGCCATCCACAGCATGAACAGGATGGCCGCAAAGGCCATGAACGCGATCAGCGCCACGCCGTGGGCGATCGAGCCGAACTGCTCGTCTTGCAGCGGGATCGGCCCGGTCAGCCGCACGTTGACGCCGTGCGCCGGGTCAAGCTTCATCGCCGCCGCGGCTCGCCGGATGAAGTCGGTTGCCTTGGAGCCCGACTCCAGGTGGCTAAAGTCGAGGACGGGGGTGACCAGAACCAGTCTTCGCAGCGTCGCCGGCCCAGGCGGTTCGCCGGAGAGGATCGCGCTCCAGGAGAAGTAGGCCGGCCTGTTCGCCCGGACGTTATCCAGCGTCGCGGTCAGCGCATCGATCGGCTTGGCCAGGTCGCCGAGCTTGGCTTGGCCGGCGCTGACGCCGCGCATCGCCGCCGACAAGGAGGTCATCAAGCCGCGCAGACTGGGATCTTCCGCCAGGGGGCCGAGGAAGGGCTGGGCGGCGACCAACTGGGTCATCTGCTGTCGCACCTGCGCCGTCGGCAAATACAAAAGGCCCTCGCGCACGAAGAAACCGCTGTCCGGCCTTTGCACCTCGCGGAACAGATCGGGCCGCGCGGCCAGCCTCTTCGCCAGGCCCGCGGCCGCGGATTCGGCCAGCTCCGTGGTCCGGCCGTCCGCGACCACGACGATCTGGTCACCCTGGGACTGGAACATGGCGTCGAACGCGGCCGCGCGCTGGCGGTAAGGCAGTTTCATCGACAACAGGTTCTGCGTATCGCTGGTCAGGGAGAAGTGCGTGACGGAGTAGGCAAGCGCGACGATCGCGACCGCGCCGATGGCGATCACGACGAGCCGAGCCCTGGCGCAACACATCAATACCCATCGTTCGACGAGCGATTGGCGGCCGGGTCGATCGGTTAGGTTCAAGCGGGACTCCAGCATGCCGCTGCGCGCTCACGGACGGCGCGGCTAGCCGCCAGACTCGATTGAATCAAGAGTTTCATGCACAGTAAGCGGCGACGAGACAACGGATCGTAGCGGGCGATCGTTTCCAACCATCTGCCGAACAGTCGCCTGCCGCATCCCAATTTCCTGTGCGTTTTGGAGCTAGCCGTGCGCGCAAAGTTCATCGCGACCGGCTTGGCGCTCGTTTTTGTCGGCCTCGCCGGAGCGGCGCCCGCCTCCACGCCGGGCGATCCGTTCGAGCACGCCAACCGAAGGGGCTTCGCCGTCGAGCAGTCGATTGAACGCCACTCCCATTGGCTCGCGGTCATCTACCGCAAACTAACACCCGGCCCGATAGGCAAGGCCATCCATCACATCCTGGTCAACCTCAGCGAGCCGGTCGTTGTCATCAATGATTTGCTTCAGCTCAGGCCGGCGCGCGCCAGCGAGGCGACCGTGCGCTTCGCCGTCAACTCCACACTGGGCGTGGCCGGCATGATTGATGTCGCGGGCAAGACGGGCCTTCCTCATCACCTGAGCTCGTTCGGCGATACGCTTGGGCGCTACGGCGTGCGGCCTGGCCCCTACCTCTTCATCCCCATTATTGGGCCGTCGACGGTGCGGGACCTGTTCGGCAATGTCGTGGACGCCGTCGTCGACCCGCTCCATATCGCGAAATACCCTTACCGGCAGGAGGTTGGCGTCTCCGTGGCCCTGGTCGAAAACTTGGATCAACTTGCGTCTTCGGAGGCTGATCTCAAGGCGCTTCTTGCCGGCGCCACCGATCCCTATGCCACCCTGCGCTCGACCTACCTCCAGCACCGCCAGGCGGAGATCAGCGGCGAGAGCGCCACACCCGCGACGTTGCCCAGTCTGGACGATCCCGCCCTCGCGCCATCGGCCAGTCTAGACCCGGTCGCTCGCGAGCCTGCGGCCTTCGATGGCTTGCCAGGCGGCGAGAACCGGCAGGCCGATGGTCAGCTCCCGGGCGCGCTTGATCAGCGACAGGCCGACGGCGATGTCGGGGCTCAAGCCGAACAGGGGGCCCAGCAGTGCATAGCTGGCCTCCTGCACGCCGACGCCCATGGGAGCCACGAAGATGGCGCTACGGACGGCCATCACCAAGGCCTCGAGGCCCAGGATGTCGACGGGTCCTATCCTGATGCCGGCCGCCTCGAGAGCCAGCCAGACGCCGAGCGCGCTGGCGATCCAGGCGGTCAGATGTAGGGCGATCGCCAGCGCGAGGCGACCCGGCCGCCGGTGCAGTTCGCCGATCATCGCTCCGGTTTCGGCCGCGCGCGCCGCCGCCGCCGGCAGGATTCGCCGCACAATCCCGGTGACCAGATCGGCGCCGCGCCGCTGAACGACGACGAATCCGGCGAGCCCGACGACGGTCGCGCCGACGCCCGCGAGCGCCGGCGCGGCGAGGTTCGAGCGCGGATCGAGCCGGGTGAACAACAGCACCAGTCCCAGGCAGGTGAAGCCGACCTGGGCGACCAGCTCGGCCGTGACGTCCACCGTGGTCGTGGCGAAGGCCCAGTTCGCCGCGATCCCTTGCAGCATGGCCGCACGCGCGCCGATCACCAGGCCGCCGACATGGGAAAAGGGCAGGAGCTCTCCGCTCGCGTCGCGCACCATGCGGGCCAGGACGTAGATCCGCCACCGCGCCGCGCGCCAAGGCCGCTCCAGGATGAACCAGGCCGAGCCAAGCAGAGCGTAGGGCAGGGCGGAATAGGCGATGAGCGTCGCGAGGCCGCGCCAGCCGATGCGGGCCAGGGCCGAGAGAACCTGGCCGAAGCCGATGTAGCCTATCACCGCGGTCGCGCCGGCCAGGCCGGCGATCACGGCCACGATCGCGCCACGCCTCAAGATCGCCGCTGTCATGGAATGAAGTCGGCGAACCCGCCGACCTCGGCGCCGCTCTCGGCCAGCGCCTGGGCGACTCCGGGCGAAACCAGCGCCGCCAGTTCATCGGCGTAGCGGTAGCCGGCGGCGGACCCGTTGAAACCTCCGCGTGTGGCCGGGTGAAGATAGATCTCGGAAAGACCGTCCGGCAAAGCGCGGATAAGGCCGGCGAGCCGCATCTCGCTCATCGCGCCGCTCCAGCGTAGTCCGAATACCTGGTCGGGGACCAGCAGACCCACATTGCGCGCCCGAGCGCCGAGCCGCCGGGCGAAGATCTCGACGAGACCAGAGGGGCGAACGACCCCCTCCGGCTCGGCCCCGCGCAGAGGGCCGGGCGGCTCGGTCGGGACGCGCATCGCCCGCAACCCATGGCGAGCGCCGATCTTCATCGTCAGCGCCGCTATGGTCGGGTGCAGGTGAAAATGCCTGTGGGCGTTGACGTGATCAAGCGTGAGGCCGGTGGCGGCGAAGGCGGCGAACTGCGCCTCGATCTCGGCCGCAAGCTCGCGCCGCGCCGCCGGCAGGAAGAACATCTTTGCGCCGGCGCTGGCCATGTCCGCGGAGAAGTCGCCGCTCGCGCTGGTAAGGTGCGGAACCATGTCGGGCGCCAAGATCGGGCGGCCGTCGACGAGCACAAGGTGCAGCCCGACCCTCAGCCGCGGATTTCCGCGCGCGCGCTCCATCGCGTCGGCGACCGCCGGAGCGCCGACCATCAGGCTGGCGGCCACGAGCACCCCTTGGCGGTGGGCGATCTCGACCGCCTCGTTCACGGCCGGATCGAGACCGAAATCGTCGGCCGTGATGACGAGGCGGCGCGAGCCCATGGGATTTGATCCGGCTCGGCCGGCGCGTCAGGCCGCGGCGGACCGGCGCTCCTTGAGGAACTCGAAGAACTCCACCCCTTCGCGCAGCCGCCGCTTCATCATCTCCGGGCTGCGCACCATCTCGCCGACGATATCGCCGATCTTCCGCGGGCGGAAATAGAAGCTCTTGTAGAAGGTCTCGACGCTCTCGAAGATCTCGGCGTGGCTCAGGTGCGGGTAATGCAACGGCGCGATCTGCACGCCGTGTTCGTCCACCAGCTCGGCGTTGGCCGCGTCAAGCCAGCCGTTCTTCAGCGCCTGATCGTGCAGGAAGGTGCCCGGATAGGGCGCCGCGAGTGAGACCTTGATGGTGTGCGGATTGATCTTGGCCGCCCAGCGCCTAGTCTCCTCCATGGTCTCGCGCGTCTCGCCCGGCAGGCCGACGATGAAGGTCCCGTGGATGGCGATGCCCAGCTCATGGCAGTCCTTGGTGAACTGCTCGGCGACCTCGACGCGCATGCCCTTCTTGATGTTGTGCAAGATTTGCTGGTTGCCGCTCTCGTAGCCGACCAGGAGCAGTCGCAGGCCGCCTTCCTTGAGGATTTTCAGGCTCTTATAGGGAACATTCGCCTTGGCGTTGCAAGACCAGGTCACGCCGAGCTTGCCCAACTCCCTGGCGATCGCCTCGGCCCGCGGCAGGTCGTCGGTGAAGGTGTCGTCGTCGAAGAAGAACTCCTTGACCTGCGGGAAGGCCTTCCTGGCCCAGGCGATCTCCTCGATCACATGGCCGACGCTGCGCGTACGGTAGCGATGGCCGCCGACGGTTTGTGGCCAGAGGCAGAAGGTGCAGCGCGACTTGCACCCACGGCCGGTGTAGATCGAGATGTACGGGTGCTTGAGATAGCCGATGAAGTAATTGTCGATGTCGAGGTCGCGCTTGTAGACGGGAGTCACGAACGGCAGGCTGTCCATGTTCTCCAGGATCGCCCGATCGGCGTTGTGGACGATCACGCCCGCCTCGTTGCGGTAGCTGAGGCCGGCGATCGTCGACAGCGGCCGGTCCTCGGCCACCTCCTTGATCGTGAAGTCGAATTCGTTGCGGGCGACGAAGTCGATGGCCGGCGCGGCCTTGAGGCTGCCCTCGGCGTCGACCGCGACCTTGGCCCCGATGAGCCCGGCCTTGAGGTCGGGATTGACCGTCTTTAGCGCCTCGACGGTCTTGACGTCCGAGGCGAACGACGGGGAGGAGGTGTGCAGGACGACGAGATCGTAGTCCTTGGCCAGGGGGGCGACATCGCCCAGGGCTTGGCGGTGGGGAGGCGCGTCTATCAGACGGCTGCCCTCGACCATCGCCGCCGGTTGGGCCAGCCAGGTGGGGTACCAGAACGACTTGATTTCACGCTTGGCCTGATAGCGCGAGCCCGCGCCCCCGTCGAAACCCTCGAACGACGGGGCCTGCAAAAAGAGCGTACGCATTGAAACCTCAGGAGTGGAGCAGAGCGCCCTCGCGGCTCACACGGAACCGGGATCCGTGCCAGCCGACGCTGTTGACTCCAAAGCTGGCGACGAAAAGGCCAAATGCCAAGACGTCGCTGAAAGGAATTAGCCACCAACGTCCCGCCCGCGCGCCCGTGGCCGCGTCGATGCAGAACTTGAAGGCGACGCGCATGACGAGGACTGTGCCGACCAGGGCCAGCATGAGCGGCGACGGGCCTAGGAGCGCGGCGGCGATCAGCGTCAACGGCAGCGGATAGGTGATCAGGCTGCCGGCGTAGCCGAGCGGGCTGATCTGACGCACCGTGCGTCCCCAGCGCAATTCGCGACCGATCAGATCGCCCGCGCGCGTCTCATCGCAGATATGGGACACGATCATCGGCGGCATGGCGATCTTGAGGCCGAGCTGGCGCACCGAGCGGCCCACTTCGTAGTCGTCGGCCAGATGGTCGGCGAAGGCGGCGAAGCCGCCGATCTTGGCCAGCACGTCGGACCGAATGGCGATTGTCGAGCCGAAGCATGGCTGGGCCAAGCCCATGGCCTTGCCGAGGATGGCGCCTGGAATGAACTGATAATTGATGGCCATGGCGGAAAGCCGCGACCAGATGCTGGAGCGCTCCTGACCCACATATAGGCAGCTGACCAGCCCGACGCCGGGCTCGGCCAGGGCCGCGACTACCGTCTCGACATAGGAGGGGTCGACGATAATGTCGGAATCACTCAGCACGAGCACGTCGTGCTGGGCCGCGTCGGCGATGTTGATTAGGTTCGACGCCTTGAGATTGGCCCCGTGAATGCGCGGGTCGACGAGCAGATCGATGTCGAGGCCGGGATAGGCCCGTTGCAGCTCGCGCACGACATCGATGGCCGGATCGGCGCCGTCGTGCACGCCGAACAGGATCTGGATGCGGCCGCCGTAGTCCTGCTGGCAGAAACGCTCCAGCGTATCGCGCAGGCCGGCCGGAGCACCGCGAAGCGGCTTGATGATGGTCACGTCCGGAGTGGCGGCCTGAGCCCGCTTGGCGCGCTTGAGGGCGCCCAGTGTGGCCAGCGCGGCGAGCAGCGTGTAAAGCGCGCCCAATTGCGACAGCGCCACCGCGAGCCAGCCCAGGATGTTGATGATCGGCGCCATCGTGCTCATGACAATCTACCCTACGCTGCCACCGTCCATGTCCTGGTCCCTACTTCGGGACGGACCAACCTAAGCACAAGCCGCCATCGAGCTTCGCTTTACCATGCGACATGTCGTCACTGTCGGACTACGTTCATGGTTTGTAAACGCTCGCCTGCTCCGCGAAATTCGCCGGCGGCCACGCGAGTGCGACGATTTCACGCGTGGCTGCCCATGAGGTCGATGCGGCCTCGGCCATCAAGTCACGGAAATGAGGCGGTCCGAGGCGCATGAAAGGGATCCTAGCCCGGCAGGCCCTCTCCATGGGTTAACAGCGGCCTCGGCTGATCGCGACCCCGGTCAAGGTCGTTATCGTCGACGTTTGGGCGATCCGGACAAAGACGTTTCTTGTTTCGGAGGTGACACAAGCCTGTGCATTTGAGTAGCTAAGGACCCGCCCCTACGAGCCTGACCGGCTTTCCATGGCGAACCGTTGCCATGGCGCCACAGTTCTCCGGCGTGGCTGCGCGCAATAACAAGGGCATTCGTTCATGGCGTCGCGTCGCCGGGTACATTGGGCTTTCTGGCTCCTCGGCGCGGTCGCGGTGCTTCTCGTTCTGGCCGTCCTGTTCCTGAAGCCGCACAAGAAGCCCGCGCCTCCACATGCCATTCCGGTCACCGCCGTCGTGGCCAGCACGCGGGACATTCCGATCTCGATCACGACGCTGGGCGCCGCCCAGGCGTGGATCAGCGACACGATCTACGCCCAGGTGAGCGGCAAATTGACCAAGGTGAATTTCGCCGAGGGCAGCTACGTGAAGGCCGGCCAGGTTCTGGCCGAGGTCGATCCCGCGCCTTACGAGGCCGAACTGACCGAGGCGGAGGGGACGCTGACGCGCGATCAGGCGCTCCTGGCGGGCGCCCGCGTGGATCTGGCTCGCTACAAGCTGTTGAACGCGCAGGATTCGATCGCTCGCCAGACCTACGAGGACGAACTGGCGACCGTCAATCAGGACGAGGGTACGGTGCAGCTCGACCAGGGGGCCGTGGCGGCGGCGAAGATCAATCTGAGCTGGACCCGCATCGTCTCGCCGATCAGCGGCCGGGCCGGCGTACGGTTGGTCGATCCGGGCAATCTGGTCAGCGCCAATGGCTCGACCAGCAGCACGCCCAGCACGGCGGCCGCGACCAGCTCCGCCCCCGCCCCTGGGGCGGGCTCCTCGGCGAGCGGCACGGGCATCGTGATCGTCAACCAGCTCCAGCCGATCGCCGTGACCTTCACCGTGCCGCAGGGCGATTTCCAGCATCTCTCGGACCTGTCCAACGGTTTTCGCAAGCCGCTGGCGGTCGCCGCTCTCAGTCAGGAGTCGAACACGCTCCTGGAAACGGGGACCTTGAACATCGCCGACAACCGTGTGGATCCCTCGACCGGCACGGTCGAACTCAAGGCCCGCTTCCCTAATGCCGGCTCGAAGCTTTGGCCCGGCCAGTTCGTCAACGTCCAGCTGACCCTTCAGACCCTCCATAACGTGACCACCGTACCCACGACGGCGATCAACCGAGGTCCGAGCGGCCCGTTCGTTTTCGTGGTCGGCCCCGGAAACAAAGCGGTGATGCGCCCGGTCGCCGTTGCGTGGACGCAGGGCTCGACCGCAGTGATCAAGAGCGGGGTCCAGCCGGGCGAGGTGGTGGTCACCGATGGGCAGATGATCCTGAAGCCTGGGTCCGAAGTCAGGTTGGTCAAACCTCCGCCAGGCGGGCCCGCGCCTTGAGCATTTCCAGTCCATTCATCCGCCGGCCGGTCGCCACCTCGCTGATGGCGATCGCTTTTCTGCTGGTGGGCATTGTCGGTTACATCAGCCTGCCGGTGGCCTCGCTGCCCAACGTCGATTTTCCGACGCTCCGGGTCAGCGCCTCGTTGCCGGGGGCGAGCCCCGAGACGATGGCGTCCAACGTCGCCACGCCGTTGGAGCGTCAGTTCTCGCTGATCTCGGGCATCAGCCAGATGACATCGGTCAATTCGCTCGGTTCGACCCAGATCACGCTTCAGTTCGAACTGAACCAGAACATCAACACCGATTTCGAACAGGTCCAGGCGGCGATCAACGCCTCCAGCGCCCAGCTTCCCAGCAACCTGCCGGCCCAGCCCTCGATCCGCAAATTCAACCCGGCCAATCCGCCGATCATGATCATGTCGCTGAGTTCGGACGTGTTGCCGCTCGACCAGGTCGACAACTATGCCGACGTCATCCTCACTCAGCAGGTGTCGCGCATCGACGGCGTGGGCCTGGTCAGCATCTTCGGCGAACAGAAGCCGGCGGTGCGCATCCGCCTCGATCCGCGCAAGGTCGCCGCCCGGGGCCTGCAGATCGACGCCGTTCGCCAGGCGATCGTCAGCGCGACCACCAACCAACCCAAGGGCAACATCGTTGGCCCGCAGCAGGGCCTCACCGTCTACGCCAACGACCAGATTCTCTCGGCCCAGCCATGGAACGACCTCGTCGTCGGCTACCAGAAGGGCGCGCCGGTGCGGGTCAAGGACCTCGGCGACGCCATCCAGAGCGTGGAAAATAACCAGGAAGGCGCCTGGGTGTTTCCGGGAAAGGGCGCCATCGACCCCACCTTGCGACCCAGAAAGAGCATCATGCTCGGCATCTTCCAGGAGCCGGGCGCCAACGTCATCAAGACCGTCGATCGGATCAAGGCGGCGCTCCCCACCCTGAAGGCGGACATTCCGCCGGGGATCGACGTCCATATACTGATGGACCGCACCCAGACCATCAACGCCTCGGTCAGGGACGTGAAGATCACCCTCGCGATCACCGTCGTCCTGGTGTTGATCGTGATCTTTCTCTTCCTGCTCAACGTGCGCGCGACCTTGATCCCGAGCGCCGTCATTCCGCTCGCTCTGCTGACCGCGACGGCGGTGATGCTGCCGCTCAAATTCAGCATCGACAACCTCTCGTTGATGGCTCTGACCATCGCCGTGGGTTTCGTCGTCGACGACGCCATCGTCATGGTCGAGGTGATCTGGAAGCGGCTGGAGCGCGGCGAGCCGGCATTCTCGGCGGCGCTGGCCGGCTCGTCGGAGATCAATTTCACCGTGCTGTCGATCTCGATCTCGCTCATCGCCGTTTTCACGCCGCTGATGTTCATGGGCGGGGTGGTCGGTCTGCTGATGCGCGAGTTCGCGATCACCTTGAGCGCCGCGGTCCTGGTTTCCCTGTTTCTCACCCTGACGCTGACGCCCATGTTGTGCGCCCGGTTCCTCAAGCCGCCGTCACCGCCGAGCAACCCTTTCACACGGACGGTCAGCCGGGGCTTCCACAATCTCGAGCGCGGCTATGCGCACGCGCTCGACCGGGTTCTGCGGCACAAGTTCCTGACCCTGATGGTGTTCATCGCGACCATCATTGGCGCGGGCTTTCTCTATGCGACCGCTCATACGGGCTTTTTCCCGCAACAGGACACGGGCTTTCTGAGCGGCTTGATGGTCACCTCGCAGGACGCCTCGTTCGACAAGACCGAACGCAAGGTGCGGGAGGTCGGCTCGGTCATAAGCTCCGATCCGGGCGTCGCCGGCTTTGGCATGTTCGTTGGCTCGGCCGGCACCAACCAGGCGCACATCTACATCGCCCTCAGACCCAAGGACATGGGCCGCAAGGCCAGCGCCGACCAGATCATCACCCGCCTGCGGCCCAAGCTGGCCTCGCTGGTCGGTGTCCAGACGTTCCTTCAGGCCGCGCAGGACATCAACGTCGGCGGCCGGCCGGGGCAGGCGCAGTATCAGTATACGCTGGCCGACCCGGATCTGACCGAACTCGACCTGTGGGCGCCGAGATTGCTGAGCCTGATGCAAGGTCTGCCACAGCTGCGCGATGTCAGTTCGGACCAGGAGTCCGAGGGCGGCGCGCTCGACCTGACCATCGATCGCGACGCGGCGGCCCGCTTCGGCATCACGCCGACCCAGATCGACACGGCCATCTATGACCTGATCGGCCAGGCGGAGGTGACCCAGTATTTCACCGAGCAGAACAGCTACCACCTGGTCATTGAGGCTCTGCCAAGCCTGCGTGCGACGCCGAATATCTTCGACACGGTCTACCTGCTCTCGCCGACCACCAACAAGTCGGTCCCCCTGTCGCAGTTCGTCAAGGTGAACCCGAATGGCACGAGCAGTCTGACGGTCAACCACCAGGGCGAGTATCCGGCGGCGACCCTGTCCTTCAACCTCGCCCCGGGCGTGGCCTTGAGCCAGGCGACGCAGGCGGTGCAGGCCGCGCGCGACAGGCTGGGCGCGCCGCCGACGGTGACGGGCTCATTCCAGGGAACCGCCCAGGCGTTCCAACAATCGCTGGCGAGCGAACCGATCCTGATCCTGGCGGCCCTGATCGCCGTCTACGTCATCCTGGGCGTTCTCTATGAGAGCTTCATCCATCCGCTGACCATTCTTTCGACCCTGCCCTCGGCCGGCCTGGGTGCGCTGCTGGCGCTGAAGGCGGCGGGCCAGAACCTCAATGTCATCGGCATCATCGCCATCATCCTCCTCATCGGCATCGTCAAGAAGAACGGGATCATGATCGTCGACGTCGCCCTGAGGCTGGAGCGCGAGCACGGCATGAGCGCCGAGGACGCCGCGCGGGAGGCGTCGCATCAGAGGTTGCGGCCGATCCTGATGACCACGGCCTGCGCGGCGCTTGGCGGCGTGCCGATGATCCTGATGAGCGGGACCGGTTCGGAGTTCCGCCATCCGCTCGGATACGCCATTGTCGGCGGCCTCGCCGTCTCGCAGGCGCTGACGCTATTCACCACGCCGGTGGTCTACATCTACCTCGATCGTGTCCGGCGCCGGTTCGGCGAAGGCGGTAAGCGCGAAGGTCCGGCCGCCGAGCCGGAGCCGGCCATCGTCTAGCCGCCGCTCTCGGCCAGCAGCTGGGCCAGGTAGCTCTTCCAGGCCACGGCCCAAGTGTGGGTGCCGTGGCCATGGGTCAAGTCAGAGATCGGCAACAGCACGAAACGGCCGCGCGGCAGCCTGGGCGCCTCGCGCTGGGCGATGCCCAGCTCGGGCGGATTGATGAAGTCGTCGGCCGAATTGACCCACATCACCGGCGCGGTGATCCGCTCCAGACCGGCGGACGGGTCATAGTCGCGGGAGGAGTCGACCTGGTAGATGAGATCGTTGGCGTCGAGGTCGGCGAAGGCGCGGGCCATGGGCCCGGCCATGTAGCGGTCGACATCGGCCGGTGTCGGCATGGCCTTCCGCATCTGCAGCGGCGAGCTGCCGGCGATGATGATGATGTCGGCCGCGGTCCGCAGGCCCGCGGCCGGCTCGGCCGTGTAGTCGCCGCCCCGCCAGGCCGGGTCATCCTCGATCCCTTGGATGATCATCCGCCGCCACATCCGGTTGCGCCCGGCGATGGCCACCGGCAGGCAGGCCAGCGGCATCAGCGCGCGCGCCGCGTCCGGCCACATCTCGCCCCACATGAAGACATGCATGCAGCCCATGGATGTGCCCATGATCAGCCGCAGGCGGCTGATCCCCAGGCCGTCGGTGACCAGGGCGTGCTCGGCCCGCGCCATGTCGTTGTAATCGTAGCGTGGAAAATGGGCGCGCAGGCCATCGCTGGGCTTGGACGAACGGCCGTGGCCGATGTCGTCCGGCAGGATGATGAAGTATTTCGCCGTGTCGAGCAGCTGCCCCGGTCCGAACAGCTCGCCGGCGAACTGCGGCCTCAAAAACTGTGTCCCCGAGCCGCCCGTGCCGTGCAGGATGAGGACGGCGTTTGCGATCTGGCCGGAGGCGTCGCGGCGAGGCTCGCCCAGGGTGCGGTAATGCAGGCGCAGCTCAGGCAGGCGCTCGCCCGTCTGGAAGTGGAAATCACGGATCGTGAAATCGCCCTGGCGCACGGCTGCCGCTGGCCGCGCCCCAGCCGCTCCGGCGAACGCCATGATCACGGCGCAGGCCGCCACCGCTAGACAGCGCTTCATTCCACCAACCTCCCGTTGTCCTTGCGGGCGACAACAGCGCGTGGCGAGCGGCGAGGCAAGGGCTTGCCTGGCGTGCCGGCCGTCCTAGAAGGTCCTCTCACGCCGCGCCTTGAGCCGCGAGGAACTCCGCCATGACCGACACCCATCGCCTGCAAGACTTCATCGACCGGCTATGGGACGCGGCGGTGACGCCGACGCTCATCGACTACATCCGCATTCCCAACAAGTCGCCGGCCTTCGATCCGGACTGGGCCGCGCATGGCCATATGGACAAGGCGGTCTCCCTGCTGGAAGCCTGGGCGCGCGAACGCTTGCCCTCGCTGCCGGGCGCCACGCTGGAGGTGGTCCGGCTCGAGGGGCGCACGCCGGTCATCCTGATCGAGGTTCCAGGCGAGATCGACGACACCGTCCTTCTCTACGGCCACCTCGACAAGCAGCCGGAGATGACCGGCTGGTCCGAGGGCCTGGGGCCGTGGACGCCGGTGCTCAAGGACGACCGCCTTTATGGGCGCGGCGGCGCGGACGACGGCTACGCCATGTTCGGCGCGCTTTCGGCCCTGATGGCCCTGCGCGACCAGCAGGTCCGCCACGCCCGCTGCGTCGTTCTCATCGAGGCCTGCGAGGAGAGCGGCAGCTACGACCTGCCGGCCTATGTCGATCACCTGGCCGCGCGCATCGGTAGCCCAAGCCTCGTCGTGTGCCTCGACAGCGGCTGCGGCAACTACGATCAGCTGTGGCTGACCACCTCCCTGCGCGGGATCGCCGCCGGCGTGCTGCGCGTCGATGTGCTGACCGAGGGCGTCCATTCCGGGGATGCCTCGGGCGTGGTCCCATCCAGCTTCCGAATCCTGCGCCAGCTCATCTCACGGCTGGAGGACGAGACGACCGGCGAGATCCGGCCCGCAGATCTGCACGCGGATATTCCCGGCGAACGCATCGATCAGGCAAGGATCGCCGCCCAGGCGCTGGGCGAGGCGGTCTACGCCAAGTTCCCGCTCGTCCGTGGAATGAAGCCGGTGAGCGAGGATCTGGCCGAACTGGTGCTCAACCGCACCTGGCGCCCGGAATTGGCGGTCATCGGCATGGAGGGCATCCCCGCGCCCGGCGACGCGGGCAACGTCCTGCGTCCATTCACCGGGGCCAAGCTCAGCCTGCGCCTGCCACCGACCCTCGACGCCGACCGAGCGGCAACGCGGCTCAAGGAAATTCTCGAGCGCGATCCACCCTATGGCGCCAAGGTCAGCTTCACCGCCGACAAGGGCGCCGCCGGCTGGCACGCCCCGCCGCTCGCGCCTTGGCTCGCCGACGCCGTCGAGCGCGCGTCAAAGGCCGCGTTCGGACGCGGCGCGGCGATGATGGGCGAGGGCGGCTCGATCCCGTTCATGGGCATG
>JBOHLC010000443.1:0-1626 GCA_050729395.1 Caulobacteraceae bacterium | reverse complement strand
TGTCTATATGCTGGACCGCGCCGGCTATGAGACCGGCCTCGACGCCGCCGCGCTGGTGGACGCCGGCCGCTGGGTCGGCGAGAGGATCGGCAAGCCGCCGGTCTCGTCCCTGAGCCGCGCGGGCGGCTTTCCCTGAAGCCAAGGGCGCTGGCCTTGCGTGGGCGCGGCGCCGTCGCTATCACCCCGCCTTCGCTCGCAAGGCCCTGCCGGGGCGCCTCAAGGAGAGGTGGCTGAGCGGTTGAAAGCACCGCACTCGAAATGCGGCGTACTCGCAAGGGTACCGGGGGTTCGAATCCCCCCCTCTCCGCCAACTGTCCATTTATCTATCTGATAATAACTAATGTTTTATGTGCGTATGACGTGGGTCCCATCTCCGGTCCCACTCGTGGTGCCGCCGCAAGGTTCGCCATGATCGACGACGGTGTCGGCTTCATCCTCGTCCCCTGGTAGCCCGTTCTGGAGCAGCGGCTGCGGCGACAGGTCACAGGCGTCGCCATGACCGGTGGTGGGATTGACTGGACGCTCAGGCGAGCGAGAGTTCAGGGTTTAGCGGCCAACTCACACAAGTGAGAACTATCCCCCTACGGTCGACGCGAGCCACGTGGCCATTTAGAAACGGCCCGGCCACCGACCGGACCGTCTCGTTGTTACGCTTGCCGAAGGCGCTGGGTCTTAGCCCTTCAGCAAGCTTAGCCTAGGGGCTTCGGCGGTAGTCCGCAACGTCGAGCGGCGCCACGAGACGCGATGCATCTGACGTCCTCACCCGCCGCCCTTGGTGTTGAACCACTGATAGTTGACGCCGTTCGAGGTTGTCTGCTGATGGGTCACGGTGTCGGTGACAGTGCAGGAGAATGTCGCGACGGCGTCCTGTTGCGCATGCACGCCGCTCACGGATGCGGCGATGCTGGTCGTCCCCTGACCTGTGAAGCTCCATGTCCCACCGTCCGGAGCGAAGCCCCAATGGTACGTATAGGACCCACTGCCTCCTGCGACCGTCACCGTGGCTGGTTGGCCGCCGAAGTTGTTGCTGCCGCTCGGGCCGGCGATGCAATTGTAACCTGGAGGGCATGGCGGGTAGGTGACGGTCGCCGTGAGCCCCGCCACGGTGATCGAGGCGGTCGCGGCGGGCGATGTGCCGCCGGCGTTGCTGGCGGTGTAGGTGAAGCTGTCCGAGCCGACGTAGTTGGCGGCCGGCGAATAGGCGATGGTGACGCCGCTGGCCGTCGCCGTTCCGTGACTGGCCTGGGTGGCCACCGCCACGCTGGTCGGCGCGCCGCCGGTGATGCTGAGCGGGATGTTGTTGCCCGTCGTATTCTCATAGACCTGGGCGCTGACCGGGTTGGCGATCGGCGGCGACGGATTGACGGTCACCGAGATCGCCGCCGGCGCCGATGTCGCGACGGCGATGTTGGCGACATACTGGAAGTTGTCGGAGCCGGAGTATCCGCTCGCCGGCGTGTAGGTGAGTGACGTTCCGGCGGCCGCCGCGGTCCCGTGGCTCGGACGGCTCGCCAGCGAGACGGACGTGAATCCGCCGGTCACCGTGTAGGAGATCGGATTGTTGGTGGAATCGTAAGCCACGGTGGCGTTGCCGGCATTGGCGACGGGGGCCACGGCGACCAGCGC
>JBOHLC010000442.1:0-1341 GCA_050729395.1 Caulobacteraceae bacterium | reverse complement strand
CATCATCTTCGAGCCTTTGCTCGCCGGTCTCACGTGGCCAACGACTTTCACTGGGCCCGGTTTCTGCTCTTTCGGCAGATCGCCGTCCACGGTCATGCGCTCGATCTTCAATTTGAGCGTGCGCTCGATCGCCTTGAAGTCAGGCACGTCCGCGCCGCTCACGAATGTTGACGCGATGCCGCTGTCGCCCGCGCGGCCTGTGCGTCCGATGCGGTGGACATAGTCGTCGGCGTGGTGCGGCACATCGTAGTTGAAGATGTGGCTGACGTCCGGAATGTCGAGGCCGCGGGCCGCCACGTCCGAGGCCACCAGCACCTTGAGCTCGCCGCGCCGAAAGGCCTCGAGCGTTCGCGTGCGCTGGCTCTGATCGAGATCGCCGTGGATCGGGGAGGCGTCGAAGCCATGCTTCTTCAGCGACTTGGCGACGACGTCGACCTCCGACTTGCGGTTGCAGAAGACGATGCCGTTCTTGACGTCCTCGCGTCCAACCAGGGCGCGTAAGGCGAGCCGCTTGATCGCCGGATCGGCGGCCGGGACGCGTACGATATGCTGGGCGATGTTGTCCGCCGTTGTCGCGGGCCTGGCCACCTCGATGCGCACCGGATCGTGCAGGAACTGCTTGGTCAGGCGGGTGATTTCCGGCGGCATGGTGGCGGAGAAGAACAGGGTCTGCTTCTTCGCCGGGGTCAGCTTGAAGATGCGTTCGATGTCCGGGATGAAGCCCATGTCGAGCATTCGGTCGGCCTCGTCGACGACCATGATCTGCACGCCGGTGAGCAGCAGCTTGCCGCGCTCGAAGTGATCGAGCAGACGCCCTGGCGTGGCGATCAGCACGTCGACGCCGCGGTCGAGCTTCATCTCCTGGTCGCCGAAGGAAACCCCGCCGATGAGCAGGGCCCAGGAGAGCTTCTGGCCCTTCGAATACTTCTCGAACGAGGCGGCCACCTGGTCGGCCAGCTCGCGCGTGGGGGCGATGACCAGAGAGCGCGGCATGCGCGCCTTGGAGCGGCCGGCGACCAGGTGGTCGACCATCGGCAGGGTGAAGGCCGCCGTCTTGCCCGTCCCGGTCTGGGCGATGCCCAGCACGTCGCGGCCGGCGAGGGCGACCGGAATGGCCTGGACCTGAATCGGCGTGGCGACCGTGTAGCCGGTGTCGGCGACGGCCTGGAGGGTTGGAGCGCTCAGCCCCAGTTGGGAAAAATCAGTCATGCCTTGAAGCGAACGAGCGGCGAATCATCCGGCGCGAAGATGCGCGCTCGAAGTCGGGACCCGGGCGCGCGGAACATAGGGATCATCGGTCCCAAGTCAATGCAACTGCTTGTCGCGGCAAGAGTTCAGAGG
>JBOHLC010000441.1:0-23363 GCA_050729395.1 Caulobacteraceae bacterium | reverse complement strand
GGAAAACGCTCTTGGCCAGGTCGATCCCAAATCTGATAGCTTGCATGGCGGACGGTCTCCTCTGCTGGGTCCACACACGGCCAGCATGGCACATCGATGCCGTTCGGGGGCCGTCCACCCCATCATCACGGGCGAAACGGAGCGTAAGCGCAGTGCAGACCCGGGACCCAGGGGCCCCAAGCGATGGCTTCGCAGCTTCGCGATGGGTGGACTTCAACCCTGGGTCCCGCGTCTCCGCTCCACTGACGTTTCGCTGCGCGCGGGATGACGCAGGTTAGTTTGGTTCGGCGCGAGAGACCCCTGCGAGGACGGGGAGGGGCCGCCTTCGCCGCCCGTCAGCCCGCGGCGTAATCCATGTGGTCCAGATCGGAGATCATCCCGGGCCCTGACGGCCGCCAGCCCAACCGTTGCTGGGTCAGCGCGCTGGACGCGGCAAGGTCCATGCTCGCGAACGCCCCGAAGAAGCCGAGGTGGGCCATCGCTTCCTCCGCCGGAATGGAAACGGCCGGCACGTCCAGGCCTCGGCCGATGGCCTGGGCGATGTCCTGGATCGTCACGCCCTCCTCGCCGACCGCGTGATACTTCGCGCCGGCCACGCACTGCTCGATGGCCAGCCGATAAAGCCTGGCGACGTCGAGGACATGGGCCGCCGGCCAGCGGTTTTGCCCATCGCCCACATAGGCGGAAACGCCCTTCTCGCGGGCGATGGCGATCAGCGGCGTGACCAGGCCCTGCCTGGCCGTGTCGTGGACCTGCGGCAGGCGGACGACCGCGGCCTTCACGCCCTGGTCGATCAGAGCCATGGCGCAGGGTTCCGAAACGCGCGGCACGGGCCAGTCGCATGGATGATCGTCGTCCTCGGTCACCGGACGGCCGCCTGATCCCCACGGCCCGATCCCGCCGCTGACGAGCAAGGGGCGATCCGAGCCGGCCAGGGCGGAGCCGAGCGCCTCGATGGCGCGCCGGTCTATCTCCGAGTTCTCCTGGAACTTCGAGAAGTCATGGATGAAGGCGCAATGAATGACGGCGTCCGACATCGCCGCGCCCCGGCGCAGGCTGTCGAGGTCCTCGAGTTCGCCGCGATGTGGTTCGGCCCCGGCCGCGACGAGGGATTGTGCGCCAGCCTCCGACCGGGTCAGTCCGAGCACCTGGTGGCCCGCCTCGATGAGCTGGGGGATGATGGCGGAGCCGATGAATCCGGTGGCCCCGGTCAGAAATACGCGCACGGGCAAAATCTCCAAATTCCGTTGGAGACAACATTCCACCCATCGTTTATTCTGGTAAAGTAGTGACGTCATCATATTAAGAGCGCTAACAGGATGAGCGGGCATCTGGCGGCCGGCAATCGGCTCGGACCCTATTTGAGGGATCGTCGGGTCAAGCTCGATCCCGCGTCCTTCGGCTTCCCGCCTGAGCGTCGCCGCACGCCGGGCCTGCGTCGCGAGGAAGTGGCGCAGAGAGCCCACATCAGCCCGACTTGGTACGCATGGCTCGAACAGGGGCGTGGCGGCGCGCCCTCGGCCGACGTGCTCGATCGCATCGCCCGCGCCCTGATGCTCACCGACACCGAGCGCGAGCACCTGTTCCTGCTGGGTCTCGGCCGACCGCCGGAAGCGCGCTACCGCAAGAACGAAGGCGTCACCCCGCGGCTGCGGAGGGTGCTCGACGCCCTTGACCCCACCCCCGCCTTGATCCGCACCGCGACCTGGGACGTCGTCGCCTGGAACCGGGCGGCGAGCGTGATGCTGATGGACTACGGATCCCTGCCGCCCGAAGAGCGCAACATGCTGAGGTTCATCTTCCTCGACCCACGCGCCCGCGCCGCGCAATACGACTGGGAAGGCGTGGCCCGGTTTGTACTGGGCGCGTTCCGGGTGGACGCGGCGCGCGCCGGCGCGTCGGCGGAGGTGAAGCCGCTCGTCGACGAACTTTGCCGCCTCAGTCCGGAATTTCGCCTGATGTGGGCCGACAACGACCTTCCCCGCGTCCACGGCGAGGCGGTCAAGCACATCCGGCACCCGGTGCTCGGCCAGGTGGCCTTCGAATATTCGGCGTTCGCGGTGGATGGCCGGACGGACCTCAGTCTGCTGGTCTACAATCCGGCCACGGCCGCCGACGCCGAACGCATCGCGTCCCTGCTTGGTTAGACCGAGAACTGCTCGGTCAGCAGGCGCTCGTCGAGGCTGCGGCCGGCGTCGAACAGCACCGAGAGCGAGATCGAGCGATCCTCCTTGACGTCGACGCGGATCACGTCGCGCACCTCGACATTGTCGGCCACCGCGCTCACCGGCCGCTTGTCGGCCTCCAGGATCTCGAAGCTGACCTGGGCCCGGTGCGAGATGAGCGCGCCGCGCCAGCGACGCGGGCGGAAGGCGCTGATCGGGGTCACCGCCAGCACCTGGGCGTCGATGGGAATGATCGGCCCGTGGGCGGAGAGGTTGTAGGCCGTCGAGCCGGCCGGGGTGGAAACGAGCACGCCGTCGCAGATCAGCTCCTCGAGTCTCGGCCGGCCGTCGATCAGGATGCGCAGCTTGGCCGTCTGCCGCGTCTCGCGCAGCAGGCTGACATCGTTGATCGCCAGGGCCGTGTGCGCGCGCCCGGCGCTGTCCACGGCGTTCATGCTCAACGGGTGGATGACGGCCTTCTCGGCGGCGGCGATGCGCTGGAAGAGATCGTCCTCGCGGTAGTCGTTCATCAAAAAGCCCACCGAGCCGCGGTTCATGCCGTAGATCGGCCGCCGGCTGGCGAGGTTGCGGTGCAGGATCTCGAGCATGAAGCCGTCGCCGCCCAAGGCCACGACCACGTCCGCCTCGTCCTCGGCCGCGGCGCCGTAGCGCTTCTCCAGACGCGAGCGCGCCTCCCGCGCCTCGGGACGGTCGCTGGCGATGAAAGCAAGCTTCGGCGCGTCCTGGGCCATGCGCCGACCTGACCCGCTCCCCGAGTGCTTGTCAAACTAGACACTCCTCTCCCTCGGGAAGAGGGCGAGACGCGTCGCCAGGCGCGACCGGGTGAGGGGCCTTCCTGGCGCTCAGCGCCGAATTGGCGCTAATGGACTCCATGGAGGAAAAGCGCGCGCTCGACTGGTTCCGGCCGACGGCCGACGGCCAGATCCTGGGCGGCCTGGAGCTCGACGAGCTCCTGTCGCGCTCCCGGGTCGACCCGGCCGCCAACGCGCTGACCGCCGACCAACACTTTCTGATGATGCTCAACAGCATCGACATCACCGACGACGAGTGCCACGGCTTGGCCGAGCGGCCCATGCGCCCGGGGTTCTCCGGCGTCGGCCTTAGGGCCATGCTCGGGGCCTCGACCCTGGCCTCGGCCCTGCGCGTGCTCGCCCGCTATTACGAGGCGCCGGCCTCGGTTTTTCGCCTGGAGGTGCGCGAGGGCGACGGCCTGGCCCGCATCGCGCTGCGGGCCGAGGGCGAGGATCGGGCGCGCGCGGCCATGCTCGAAGAGATCTGGCTCATGGCCTTGCACATGTTCATGGGCTGGTTCGTCGGACGCCGCCTGCCGCTGCTGGCCGTCACCGTCGCCCGGCCGGACCACCCCGACCTCGGCGGGGACCACTGGGCGTTGGGCGCGCCGCTCGGCCTGGACCCGGTCACCTCGCTGGTCACGCCGCTCGCCTGCCTGGGCCTCGCCAGGCGGGCCGGCGACGTCGAGGAGCCGATCTGGGAGGCGATGCGCTTTTCCATGGACGAATTCGCGCTGCCGGCCGGCGAGGGCTTGCTGGGCGCGGCGATGAGCGCCTCCGAGACGCCGGCAAGGACGCGCCTGCGCGACGCCTTCAATGGCCTCGCCCTGTGCGACCGGCAGCTCAGCCGCCGCATCCGACGTGAGCACGGCGTCACCTTTCGCGACCTGCGCGGCGAGGCCTTGGCGGCCCTGGCGCGCGAACTGCTGCGCAACAGCGACCTGCCGATCTATGAGATCGGCGCCCGGCTCGGCTACGCCGAGGAGCGCAGCTTCCGCCGCTTCATGCGCCAGCGCACCGGCTTCACCCCGGCGCAGATCCGCCGCGGCGCCTTCCCGCCAGCCGATCCGGAGGCCCGCGCGCTGCTCCACTCCCTGGTCCAAAAGCTGCAGGTCTGAAGCATCTCTCCCCCCGGGGAGAGGTCGAGACGCGCCTTCAACGCGCGTCCGGGCGAGGGTGAATCCTCCTCTCCCTCTGGGAGAAGTCGAGACGGGCTCGCCAGCGCCCGTCCGGGTGAGGGCCCTTCAGAAAGTCCGAATCTGACCGGCGAGGTGTCCTGAGGCGACCTTCAAAGGCGAGGCCAACGAGCGCCCTCCTGGCCCGAAGCACATTCGGGGGAAACCGTCTTGCCAGGTCCTATGCGACTCCGAGTCCGACCCGCCGTCCTGACACTGCTCCTGTGCGCCGCCAGCGTCCCGGCGATCGCCGCCGCGGCCGACGTCCGGCCCGCTGCGGGGACCGAAGTCGGCGAGATCATCGTCACCGCCCAGAAGCGCGCGCAAACGGTCGAGAGCGTCCCTGCCTCGATTTCCGCCCTGGACAAGCAGGCGATCAATCAGCGCGGCGTGACCGACGTGCAGTCGCTGCAATTCGCCACCCCGAGCCTGACCTTCGACCGCGACCTTGGGGAGACCCAGATCTCCATCCGCGGCGTCGGCCGGAGCGTCGGCGATCCCGGCGTGGCGGTGAACATCGACGGCGTCTACCAGCCGCGCGATACGCCGATGATCGCCGACCAGGCGGACCTCGACCGCATCGAGGTGCTGCGCGGACACCAGGGCACGCTCTATGGCCGCAACGCCAACGGCGGCGCGGTGAACTTCATCACCACGGCGCCGACCGATCGGTTCGAGGGCTATGTCCTCGGCAGCTGGGCCCAGTACGACGAGCGCACGCTTCAGGCGGTGGTCAACGTGCCGATCAGCACCAGGATCCGTAGCCGCCTGGTGCTCGATTCCGATGTCCGCGACCAGGGTTTCGTGAAGAACATAGCCGGCGGCCCGAGCCTCGACCGGGAGCGTCTGTTCGCGGCCCGGCTGCGCGTCGATGCCGACCTGGCCAGCAACCTGACCCTGGGGCTGAACCTCAGCTTCGCCCATGGCGGCCCGGTCGGCGACTATTACGTGCTGACGACACCGCCCAACGCCGTCGGCCTGGCCGCCAACCCATACCTGGCCAACGCCATCGTGCCGCGGAAACCATGGGAGACCAGCGCCACGGGGCCGGATTCCAGCGACCGCGACTTCGCCTCGGCGGCCGCCACGCTCAACTGGCGCCTGCCGTTCGGGACCCTGAAATCGATCACCGCCTTCCAAGGCATGATCAACGACTGGGCGATGGATCGCGGCGGGGCGGACGTGCTCGTCGCCGGCCTGCCGACATCGATCATCGATTCTCCGGCAAAGGAGCACTCCACCACCTTCAGCCAGGAGTTCGACCTCAACGGCAAGACCGGCCCGGTCGACTGGGTCGCCGGGCTCTACTTCTTCGACGACCGGCTGCACCAGAACACCTTCTTCGCCTTTCCGCTGGGCTTCTCGCCGCTGCCGCCGAACTTCTATCTCGACTTCGACAACCCGAAATCGGACACCGAGGCCTACGCCGGCTTCGGCGACGCCACCTGGCGGGTGACCAGAAAGCTCAGTCTGTTCGGCGGGCTGCGCTGGTCCGATGACAGCGAGCAGGTGGTGCACGAGAACACCGCCGGCGTGCTGAACCCCTACACGCCGCTGATCGATGTCTGCCCGACGGAAGTCGACCGTCTCAACTGGGACAGCCTCACCTATCGCGCCGGCGCGCAGTACCAGTTCGACGGCCGCCAACAGGTCTATGCGACAGTCTCCGACGGTTTCAAGAACGGCGGCGTCAACCTTTCCGGCTGCCAGAACACCTACAATCCGGAGACCATCACGTCCTACGAGGTCGGCTATAAGGGCCGTCTGTTCCACGGCCATCTGATCTTCGACGCCTCGGCGTTCTGGTACGACTATCGTCAGTTCCAGCTCGCCCAGGTGATCGGCATCGTCGCGGCGATCACCAATGCCGGCACGGCCACCGAGAAGGGCCTTGAGCTCGAGACCGCCTGGAACCCCAACGAGCACTGGAGCCTCTACGCCAACGTCGCCCTGCTGGACGCCCGCTTCGACAACCTGTTCAACACCGACTCGCTCAATCCGCAGCTCGGCCTGCAGAACCTGAGCGGCCATTTTCTGCCGAACGCGCCGAGGATCTCCGGCGGCCTCGGCGTCGCCTACCGCACTTCAATGGCCGACTGGGGCCGGCTGACCTTCCGCGTCGACGCCAACGGCCGCTCGACCGTCTACTTCCAGGAGTTCAACACCCCCGAGGACGCGCAGACGCCCTATGCGGTGGTCGATCTCAACGTCATCTGGGACAGCCCCGGGGAGAAATATTCGGTTCGGCTGTTCGCCAACAACGTGACCGACCAGGCCTACTGGGTCGGCATGCTGGCGGTGGCGGGCCTCGGCGCGCGGGCGGGCACCTGGGGCGCGCCTAGGCAGGCTGGGATCGAGTTCCGGGCCAAGTTCTGATGCCACTATCGGCCCTCGTCCTGGGCGCGGCGTTGGCGGCGGCCGCGCCGGCGGGACCGCGCCAGATCGCGGCCACGGCGCCGGCCGATTCGGCCGAACGATGCGCGGCGCTGGACGGGGTTCGCATACCACCCGCTCGGATCGATCTTCCAACCGGCGGGGCCCGTGTGCTCGAGGCGCGCGAAATCGCCGCCACCGCCGATCCCCACCATCCAACGCCGGATTATTGCCGCGTGCGCGGCGCGATCGCGCCGGTCGATCCTCACGCGCCCGAAATCCGTTTCGAGCTCGACCTGCCTGCGGCATGGAACGGCAAGGCGTTGATGATGGGCGGCGGCGGCTTCGACGGCGTCATCCCCGACACCAGCGGCGCACTTCTCGATGAGCCGCCCGGGGCGGTCTCGCCGCCGCTGTTGCGCGGGTATGCGACCTTCGCCAGCGACTCCGGCCACCAGGCGTCCAATCCCGCGCTGCCAACGCCAGCGGTGGACGGGGCTTTCGCGATGAACGACGAGGCGCTCGCGAACTACGCCGGCGATGCGGTCAAGAAGACCCGTGACGCAAGCGTGACCCTGATCTGGCGCCGCTACGGACGCTCGCCGGCGAGAACCTACATCGTCGGCGGTTCCAACGGCGGTCGCGAGGCCCTCCTGGCCATTCGCCGCTGGCCGGCCGACTTCGACGGGGCCATCGCGGCCTTCCCGTTCTGGGACGCGGGCACGAACGCTCTGGCCTTCGGCCGCATCTCGCGGGCGCTGGCGGCGCCGGGCGCCTGGCTCGATCCTGCCCGGCGCGCGCTTGTCTATCGCGCGGTGGTCGCGGCCTGCGACGGCCTCGATGGCCTGAAGGATGGTCTCGTGTCGGATGTCGACGCCTGCCGCTTCGATCCGCGAGCCCTTCGCTGCCCTCCCGGCGCGGAGGCAGCCGGTCCCTGCCTGTCGGGCGCCCAAATCGGCGCCCTCTTGACCTACGCCTCGCCGTCGAGATTTCCCTTCCGTCCGAAGGGGGACGACACCTATCCGGCGTTCACGGCGCTCTCCGGGGCCGAGCTGGAGGACACCGCCCAACTCGGGACCCTGGCGCCGGCCTTTCCGGCGCTCCCGGCCATGCCGCTCGCCTTCCAATTCTGGGACCAGTTCGTCCGCTACGCGGTGGTTCGCGACCCCAGCTTCGATTCCCTGAGCCTCGATCCACAACATCCCGGCCGCCACGCGGCGCGACTCAATAAGGTGGTCGACCTGCTCGATCTGAAATCCGGCGGCCTCTCCGCTTTCGAGCGGCGCGGCGGCAAGCTCATCCTCTATCACGGCCTCGCCGACCTTCTGGTCAGCCACCGCTCGACGGCTGTCTACTGGCACGCGCTGCAGGCAGACATGGGCGCAAGAACCGTGGCGCGCTTCGCCCGGCTCTATGTGATCCCGGGCTATGGCCACGGGGCGGGTCCCTTCCGGCCGGTATGGGACCCGCTCGCCCTGCTCGACGCCTGGCGCGAGCGCGGCGTGGCTCCGGGCGTTCCGACGGCGAGCGACGCCAATCCCGCGGGTGGAGGCCGCTCCCGTCCCCTCTGTCCCTATCCGTTCTGGCCCCGCTACGAAGGCAAGGGCGATCCGCGCCGGGCCGCCAGTTTCCGCTGCCAGGGACCCTAACCGGAGTCTCACCATGAACCTCGCCGCCGCCTACGCCCGCGATGGCTATGTCGCCGTTCCCGGCCTGCTGGGGCCGAGCGAGATCGAAGCCCTGAAGGCCGAGGCCCTGGCCATCGCCACCGGCGGCGAGGTCATCGGCGCCCTTCCGCGCGGGGAGCGCTCGCCAGAGGCGGCCATGGCCGAGGTGCTGGCCATCCACTTCCCGCACAAGGCCTCCCGGGTCGTGCGCGCGGCCATGTGCCATCCCGCGATCGTCAAGATCCTGGCGGCCCTCATCGGCCCGGATATCAAGGCGATGCAGACCATGCTGTTCGTCAAGGCCGCCGGCAAGCCGGGCCAGGCCTGGCACCAGGACGAGTTCTTCATCCCGACCCGCGACCGCTCGCTGACCGGCGTGTGGATCGCCCTTGACGACGCCACCCTCGGGAACGGCTGCCTGTGGTTCCACCCTGGCTCGCACAGGTCCGGCGTGCTGTGGCGCATGCAGCCGCACGATGACGAGCGCTTCGACCTGTCGGAGGAGGCCATCGGCCATCCCTACGAGCGGGAAGGCGGCGTCCCGGTGGAGCTGGCCGCGGGCGGCGTCGCCTTCTTCAATGGCTATGTCCTGCACCGGTCGCTGCGCAACCTGGCCCCGTCGGGCTACCGGCGGGCGCTGGTCACTCACTACATGAGCGCCCGATCGCCGCTGCCCTGGTCGATCGGCTTTCCGCCGGTGCGCCGCGCCGACTACCGCGACATCGAGCTCATCGCCGGCGAAGACCCCTACGCGTGGAAAGGGATCACCGACGAGTCCCTGCCGTTCGTGCGCCTGGACGATCCCTCGCGGACCGAGGCCCTGCGCGCCAGCCTCCTGGCCGAGGCGAAGCAGCGCAAAGACTCTTCCCCCTCCCGGAGAGGTCCAGACGCGCCTCGCGGCGCGTCCGGGTGATCGCTGTCATTCCTCCGGCCCGGCGTCCACTTCGCCGGGCGGGGGGCGGGGGTCCTCGTCGCTCTTGTAGGGCCGGCCGACCGCCTCGGCCCAGGCGCGGCGGTGCGCGGCATAGGCCTTCTGGCGTCGGCGCGCCTCCTCGGGCGGCATCGGCGGCGGGGACTTTCGCCTGGAACGGGACGCCTTCATGCCCGCTATTCTATCACGCCCGCGCCTCGATCGGCTTCGCGGCGATACGGAGGAGCGCGTGGCTTTCTTTCGGTTCGGTCATGGCGGAAACTCCACTGCGGGGCCACATGAGACCATATGGGACCGCCAGGGGTTGAATCTCAGGCGGGCGGGCCAGGAGAGTGAAATGCTTAAGGTCTGTCTGGCGCTGGCCCTGGCGATGAGCTGCTCGGCCGCGCTGGCTCAACAGAGCCCGGTGTCCGCGCCGCCGGCCGGCGAGCCGGACGCCAATCCCATTCCGCCCTTGTCGTCGCCCAACACGACCGTGACCGTGCAGCCCGACAAGTCGGCGACGCCCATGGCCGATCCGCAGTCGGCGGCCATCTATGGCTCGCCCTCGGCCGTGGAAACGCCGAGTTCGCCGATGCCGAACCCCAATGCGTGGCCGACGCCGACCGGCGGCATGAAGCGGCCGAACTGGGTGAAGAAGGCCCCACCCGCGGCCAAGGCCGCCCCCGTCAAGAAAACCCTCCCACCTCCGCCACCGTCGTCGTAGGCGCAGTCCGCCTGTCCAACCCCACCGGGAAATCTCGGATGACCGCCCGCGCCCGATCAGCGGTCCGCGCCGACTCGCGACGGCTTGCGGCCGCTGGCGCGGCGCACGGCAAGTATGAAGGCGCCGGCGGCGATGGCGCCGACGAAGGGTGTTAGCTGAAGCGCGTGCAGTAGGCCCAAGCGATCCGCCACCACGCCGGTCACGTACGGGCCAGGCGCAAGGCCCAGGAAGTTGTTGGCGAGCGTGAGAGCGGCGAAGGCCGCGCCGTGCGACTCGGACGGCGCGCCCGCGGCGATCGCGGCGCTTGCCGGTCCGCACATGCCGGCGGCGAGCGCCATCGCCGCGGCCAGCATCGCCAATTGCGCGCCGCCGGCCGGCAATTGCAGGGCGCCGCCGAGCAGAACCGCTGTCCCGATACAGTAGCCGGCGGCGACCTTGAGCTGCAGGTCGCGAGCGCCTCCGCTGATGCGGTCGGCCAACGCGCCGCAGGCCAGCATGCCAAGCCCTCCCGCCAACACGAGAGCCGAGGCGGTAACGGCGGCTCCGCCCGGCGTCATACCGTGATACCGGTGCAAATAAGTGGGCAGCCATGCCATCAGCGCGGCGGCGATGAACAGCTGCGTGCCGCTGCCAATGTAGGTCCAGACGGTGGTCCAGCTCGGGAAGATGGCCCGACGCAACTGGTCAAGCCAGATTGTGCCAGAATGGCGCTCGCCCGCCCTGGCGGCTGTTGCCTCAACCACCGTCGAAACGCGCGGTTCGCGAACGAGCAGCGGATAGATCAGGCCCAGAATGAGCCCCATGAGGCCGACTATGGCGAACGCCCATCGCCAGCCCAACCGCGCCGCGATGAGGCCTCCGGTCGAGAGCCCGAGCACCGATCCGAATTGACCGCCGGCTATGAATGCCGCGGCGATAGCGGCGCGCATCCTCGGCGGAAAGAGGCCGATCACCAGTGCGATGCCTACGCTGCCATAAGCCGCCTCGCCAATACCGACCACAAGCCGCGCCAACAGCATTCCCTCGTAGTGTCGTGCGAGGCCGCAGGCGATGGTCGCCAGACTCCACGCTACAGCCATCGCCGCGATACTGCGCACCCGCCCGAAGCGGTCCGCGACGAAGGAGAGGGGCAGGGTCAGGATTCCCACCGCCAGCGGCACCACGCCGCCCAGCGCGCCGAGCTGGCTGTCCGAGAGCAGCCACTCCGCTTTGAGTAGCGGAAAGACCGCGCTGAGCAGCTGGCGCGACATATAGTCGGACAGCAAAAGGCCGAAGGTCAGCGCCAGGACCAGCCAGGCGCGGGCCGTGGCGCGCTCGACGAGCGCGGCGCCTGTCCCTTGCGACTTGAACGACGCGGGCCCTGGCGGCGCTGTGGCGGCCTTAGACGGCGTCACCGGCGTCGAGTTCGGCGATGAGATACTTCGCGATTGGCCAATGACCGTAACCCGCGGCGGGGTTGAGATGGCCCACCGCGCCGGCGTTGACGAAACGACAGCCCCAGGCGCGGGCCAACTCGGCCGTGCTCTGGGCGCTCGCGAGAGGATCGTTGTCACTGCCGACGATCACGGCCGGGAAGGGGAGCCGCGCGCGCGGCGTCGGCAACCAGCCGCCAGCCTCGAGATCCTCCGGAGTCGGATAGCCGGCGGGCAGCGGACGGCCGATGTCCGGCGGTGTGGCCAGGAGCGCTCCGCTGATCGGCCGGTCATGACATTGCGCCCAGTGCGCCACCATTAGGCAACCTGCGCTATGAGCCGCCAGGAGGACAGGCCCATCGATCGTGCGCAGGGCCCGATCAACAGCCATGACCCGCGCGGCGCGGCTCAGCTTGTCGTGCTCCAGCGGCGCGACCGTGCGCGAACCCGCGATCTCGGCGGCGAGCAAGGTCTGCCAATGGTCGGCGACATAGTCCCTGAGACCAGGCACGAAGAGAACGGTCGATCGCACGCTTGGAACTCCGTAGGACCGGCCACTTGTGCCGCCGATTGTGGATGTGTCGGGCGGTGCGCCGCGCCGCCCGACATAGAATTAGGCGTGCTGCAGAAAGCCCTTCTGCCCGACCTCGCGATTGGGCGCGAAACCATTTCGAGCCAGGGTCTCTTCGATGCTCTGATAGAACTCACCGATCCGGTAGATGCGCTTGGCCTCTTTGCCGGTGGCGATCTCGCGGCCGAACTCGCGGGAAATGCGGACGAGCTGCTCGACCTGCCGAACCGAGCTCAGCTTCGCGCCGCGGTCCTGGGTCCAGAGGTTGTCCTCGTTCCCACACCGCACGTGCAGGCCCATGGCGATGGCCATCATGTTGAGCGGAAGTACGTGGCGCATCGACGATTCGAGGGTCAGTACCGCGCCGTCAGGGACCTGTCGGATGAAATTCATCATGGTGTACGGGTTCGGCGCGTCGAAGCCGCCGCCGATGGCGACCCAGGTGAGAATCAGCGGGCCGAAGTACTTGCCGCGCCGCATCATGCGCTCGAGCGTATCGAGCTGGGCAATGTGGGCCAGTTGGAAGTGCGACTGGATTCCGTTGGCGCTCAGGCGGCGCACGTGCTCCTCGGCCCATCCCGGACCGGCCGGAACCGTCATCTCGCGGTAAGCTTCGTACATTTCAGGCTCGCCGAGCGAGGTGCCGCGGATGTCGGCCGGCTCCATCATCTCCACCACGTTGAACTGGCTGGTGTTGATCGCGACCGTAACCTGATCGGGCCTCGGCTTGAGTTCGGCGAGCATGTGGCGCGTGTCGTCCGACAGCCACTTGGCCGCGTCGCCCTCGCTCTCGGGCGCGAATGAGATGGAGCCGCCGACCTGGAGGATCATGTCGGGAACCGCCTCGCGCAGCCCAGCGAGCAACTCGTTGAACTTGGAGAGCCGCTTCGAGCCGTGGCCGTCCTCCTCGCGCACGTGGAGGTGCAGGACCGTGGCTCCCGCGTTGTAGCAGTCGACCGCAGTCTGGACGTGCTCGTCCATCGTGATCGGCAGGTCTTCGGGGAAATCCGCGGGCATCCACTCCGGGCCATAGGGCGCGACCGTGATGACCAGGTTCTCCTGGTTCTCCGGAAAGAGGGAGTCGTCGAGGAAATTCATCAAACCTGCTCCTGAATTATCGATGCGAAGGGTGGGGTCGCCCGGAGGTCAGTACGGGACGTCGCCTACGATCCCGGCGCGCTCCATCTTGCGGACGGCCGGCCAGTAGTCCTGGACGGCATAGTGCTGGGTCGCGCGGTTATCCCAGATGGCGACGCTGTTTGGCCGCCAGCGCCAACGCACCTGGTATTCGGGAATCGCGGCGCGGCTAACGAGATAGCTCAGGAGGTGTGCGCCGCCGGGCGCGAAGTCCTGGCCGTAGCGCACGTTCGCCGGCGTGTGGAAGTTCACGAAATGAGTGGTGAAGCTGTTGACGAACAAAACCTTCTCGCCCGTTTCAGGGTGTGTGCGCACCACCGGGTGCTCGGCGTCGGGATACCGGGCCCTAAGTGCGTGGCGCTGGTTCATCGGCATTGCCGCGCCGAAGGTCGCCTCGATGGAATGCCGCGCGCGGAGCGATGCGATCTGGTCCTTGATGGTCGCCGGCAGATCCTCGTGAGCCTTGACCATGTTTGCCCAGATCGTGTCGCCGCCAACTTCCGGACATTCCACGCAGCGCAGCACGGAACCCATGGGGGGCGCCTCGCGCCAGGTGGCGTCGCAATGCCATGCGTTCTCGTAGTGCTCCGGCGGACTGGAGAGGGTCTTGTAGATCCGGACCAGACCAGGGTGATCCGGATCGCTCCCGACCACGGGGTGGTCTTCGAGTTCGCCAAACCGACGGGCGAAGGCCACATGCGTTGCCGCCGTGATATCCTGGTCGCGCAGAAAGAGCACGCGATGCTCAAGGAGCAGTCGGCGCACCTCGGCGAACAGGTTGTCGTCCCGCGCCGCATCCGCGAGCGACAGGTTCATGACTTCGGCGCCGATCCAACAGGTGAGCCGATCGACCTTGGGCGACCCTAAAGAGGTCGACCTGACCGTGGCTGGCGAAGCTTGTGTAACCATGGGTTTCTCCCCAGGCGTCCACCGACGCCGTCGGCATGGGCCTAGATGACGAAGATCGACGAACCCGTGGTCCGGCGACTTTCCAGGTCCTGGTGCGCGCGAACGGCCTCGCCGAGGGTATAGGTCTGATTTATCTCGATCTTGATCCGTCCAGATCCAACGTGATCGAAAAGTTCGCCGGCCAGTTCCGCTCGATCGGTGGGGTCGGCCAGATAGTCCGCCAGGGCCGGGCGGGTCACGAACAAGGAGCCCTTGGTGACCAGCTCCATGGCGTCGATCGGAGGGATCGGTCCGGACGACGTGCCGAAGGCGACGAGGAGGCCACGGCGCTTCAATGCATTGAGGGATCCCGGGACGGTGTTCTTGCCCACACTGTCATAAACCACGGGAACACCCACCCCGCCGGTGATCTCGCGAGTCCGGGCGGGAATATCCTCATGAGAGAGAATGATATGGGCGGCGCCGTGGGCGCGGGCGATATCGCCCTTCTCTTCGGTGGACACGACCCCGATGACGTCGACGCCCAGCAGGGAAGCCCACTGGCAGAAGATCAAGCCCACCCCGCCGGCGGCGGCGTGCAGGAGCACCATGTCCCCCGCCGTGAGCGGATAGATGCGGCGCAGCAGATAGGCGCAGGTAAGCCCGCGCATCATCATCGCTGCGGCGGCCTCGAAGCCGATGGCTTCGGGGAGTTTCACCAGCGTCGCGGCAGGCATGACCCGCTCGGTGGAATAGGCGCCCAACGGACTACCTGTATAGGCGACCCGGTCGCCAGGAGCGACATGGGGCACGCCTTCGCCGACAGCTTCGACAACGCCGGACGCTTCCACGCCGATGCCGCAAGGCGGCGAGACCGGATAGTAGCCTGTGCGGAAGTAGGTGTCGGCGAAGTTCAGCCCAACGGCGTGGTGGCGGACGCGCGCCTCTCCGGGACCGGGTTCGCCGACACGCGCATCTTCGTAGCACAGGACTTCGGGTCCGCCTGTCTGGTGAAATATGACTGCCTTTTCCACGGCTGACTCCTGCGGATCGTTCCGGCCGCGGGTGGCCGGCCGGGGTTAGAATGTCTTCGTCACGGTGACGCCGACTTCGCGGGGTCGGCCGAGGTAGCGTTGGTAGGCCGGGTCGTTGGAGCCGAACAGGTTCGAGACGTAGTCGGCTTGGGAATAGGTCGCATTGAAGAGGTTGGTCACCCAAAGCGAAACGTCCGCGCCGTCGTGCAAAGTCAGGCCAAGGCGAAGATTGACGACCGAATAGGCAGGCTGAAGGCTTCGTGGATCGAGATTGGTGTCCGCAATCATGCTGGACTGCCAGGTCCAGTCCACGCGGCTGTGAATCTCACCCATGGATAGCTGATGACTGAACTGGAGGCCCACATTCGATCGCCAGTGCGGAGTCAGCGGCAGGCCTTGTCCTGAAAGATCGCAACCGCCGTGTCCGTTGTTCGGAACCTCTCCAAAGTAGCATGATCCGCCGGTGTATACGTCATACTTGGCGTCAACGTAGTTGACCCCGGCGCTGGCCACCAGGTCGTGGGTGATCGCGAAGTCGCTGGTGGCCTCGGCGCCCTGCACGGTCACCTTCTGGGCGTTGTCGACCTGAAATTGCAGCCCCACGAAGCCGGCGTTCTGATAGTTCCTGAGGTCGGATCGGAAGAGCGCGGCCGAGAGTCGCGCGCTACCGTCCAGTTGGGTGGTCTTCGCCCCCAGTTCGTAGGCCATCACGAATTCGTCCTTGAACTCTCTTTCGTCGGCCGGCGTGTTGCCGAAGCCCAGGTTGTAGCCGAACGACTTCGCGCCTCGAGCAACGCGGGCATAGAACATGGTGTCGTGGTCGAGGTGGTATTCACCGGTTGCGTCCCAGGTGAGATAGCTGCTCGTATGGCTGAAGCTTCCATTGACGGGGACCGCCGGGCAACTCGGAAGCGTCGTCGGCGCGAGGGAGACCGTGATCAGATTGACCGGGAACGTCCCGCATGGTCCCAACGAGATGACCGGGGTCGCGGCCGAGATCACGTAACTGTTGTCTTGTGTGGCGTCTTCGTGCTCGATTTGGCCGCGCAAGCCGCCGGTCAAAGTGAAGTGATCGTTGAAGCGATAGCCGAGCTGGCCGAACGCCGCGGCGTAGTTTGATCGGAGTTCGGAATTCAGGAATCCTTCGTCGCCCGGCTGGCCGACCTTGAATGTGCTCAGCGGCGCCGGCAGTGGCACATAAGGTCCGGCCGCGCCGATCACGAAGGTCGGAGTCTTTCCGTCGTCCCCGCGGTTGAAGTCGCTATGCTCGAAATAGCCGCCAGCCATCCACTGCCACTTGCCGCCCGGCAGCGAGGCCAAGCGCAGCTCCTCAGAAAAATCGCGACCCTTCTGGGTGTCGTCGTAAGAGACGACCGGTAGTTGCACCTGGGCGATGTCGCCGTTGGTGTCGCGCACCCAATAGTCGGTGTACGCCGTAATCGACGTCAGAGTGGCGTGGCTGAAATGATGGGTCAGGGTCGCCGAGGCGAGGTCGTTGTGCGCCGCATTGCGCCAGGGTGAGGTCGTGCAAATGATCCGGTTGTTCGGATTGTTGTCGGGACACAGACCGAGGCCGAAAGCCGGGCCTAGCAAGCTGTCCAGCTTGTAGGCGTTGTTCGCGTTCGGTGGGAACGTGTAGTAGAGGTTGTCCGCGTCGCCGTTGCTCGTATCGTAGATTTGCGAGCGTGCGACCACGAGGCGCAGCTCGGTGTCCGCGTCGATGTCCGCATCCAACTCGCCGCGCAGGGAATAGCGGTTCAGGTTGTTTGCGTCGGGCGCGCCCGCCACCAGGTTCTTATAACTGTTCCCCTGATTGTAGCTGACGCCCGTCAGGCGGAAGCGTAGCCGGTCGTTGATCGGTCCGGAGACGGTTCCCGCGACGCGGTAGACCGGGGCCTGCAGGCTGCTGTCGAGGTCCGAATACGAGGCCTCGAGCATGCCTTCGAAATGATGGGACGGGGGCGTCGACACGACGCTGATCACGCCGGCGGTGGCGTTCTTGCCGTATAGCGTCGACTGCGGGCCTTCGAGGACTTCGACGCGGTCAACCTCGACCAGGTCGTCGACGCCAAGACCTGAGCGGGGCATGTACACGCCGTCGATGAACAGGGCCACATCGGGCTCGAACGTGGGGATGTTCGCGTCCGAGCCCAGCCCACGAATGCGGTAGCTCTGATTGACGGGTCCGATGGTCTGAATGATCGAGAGCGACGGCACGATCGCCGTGATGCCGCGCATATTGGTCACGCCAGCCTGCTTCATGGTCTTGGCGGTGACCGCGCTTACTGAGAGCGGCACGGATTGAAGGTTCTGTGTGCGCTTCTGCGCGGTGACGACGATCTCGGCGAGCACGGGCCCCGAGGCGGCCGCCGTAGCGACTGGCTCGGCCTCCGCGGCATGAGCGGCGGGTGCGAGCGCCAGGGCGGTCGCGCACAGAAGCATCGTTTTCATCCCGGTCACATTTCCCCCCGTCGTGAGCGTCAGGCCCACATGTTCGTCCTCGGGAGGTAGACGTCGCGCGGAGGCATCGCTTTTCATTTGACGACAGCACCTTTTCTTTTCATGACAGGCTGTCGGGCGCGCGGGAGGTGCTCATGGCCGCACATGTCCGTAGCGCGACCCTCAGCAATTTTGCGCAGGTGGCGCGCCAGAGAGGCCTCAGTCCGATCCCGATGCTGCGCGAGGTTGGACTCGATCCGGCTGTTCTGGCCGATCCCGACATGCGCCTGCCGGCAAGGCGCGTGTTTGACCTGCTCGAGAACGCCGCCCGCGCCTCTGGTTGGCAGAACTTCGGGCTGCGCATGGCCGAATCCCGCCGGCTGGCCGAGTTCGGCGCCGTCAGTCTGCTGATCGCGCACCAGTCCACATTGCGCGAGGGACTGGAGACCACGATCCGCTACCTGCCCATGATCAATGAGGCGCTGACCATCGAGTTGGAAGAGATCGGTGACCTGGTTGTCATCCGCGAAGCCTTGATCATCGACGATGCCGCCCCGACTCGGCAGGCCTATGAACTCGCCGTGGGCGCGCTCTTTCGGATGTGCAACGCCCTGCTTGGCCCAAGATGGCGACCGCTAATGGTGCACTTCGCGCATTCGGCGCCGGCCGACCTGACCGTGCATCGGCGACTGTTCGGCCCGGCCATCCAGTTCGGTAGCGAGTTCAACGGCGTGATCTGCTCGAGCGAGGATCTCGATCGCGCCAACCCGGCGGCGGATCTGAAGATGGCCAACTACGCGCGCCGGTACGTCGACGCGCTCGGCGGCCGAGGGAGGCTCTCGGCCGGCGATGAGGTGCGCCAGGCGGCCTACCATCTGTTGCCTTTGGGCCGTGCCTCCATCGTCAACATCGCGCGGACCCTGGGCCTGAATCCGCGCAGCCTGCAGCGACGGCTGGCCGCCGAGGACGAGGAATTTACCGCCATTCTGAATGGCGTTCGACGTGAGCTGGCGCGTCGCCACATCGAAAATCCAAATCTCTCGATGACCACTCTCTCCGAAATTCTGGGCTACAGTCAGCTGAGCTCCTTCACGCGCTGGTTCAGCGCGGAGTTCGGCGTCAGCCCGAGCGGATGGCGCGCCGGAACGCCCGAGCCGTAGTGTTTCCCTGAGTTGCGATCATTGCGCGGTCGGTCGCGGACTTCGGCGTCAACCCGCCGCTCAGATCTGGTAGCTGTCGATGGGCTCGGGACTTCGGTCGGCCTGGGCCACGGCCACGAAAGCCTCGGAAGCGCGAGTGCGATAGCGCGCCTTGTGGCGCAGCAGGCGGTAGGCGCGGCTGGGCAGTTGAAATCGCACCTTGACCAGGGACCCGGAGGCGAGGGCGAACGCGGCTACGCTTTCCGACAGGGCGGCGGCTCCCGCCCCAGCTTCCGCCGCGGCCAGAACCGCCTCGTTCGACGGCAGTGTGAACGCCAGCTTCAGCGCCGCGGGGTTCACGCCTACCGCCCGCAATCCGGCCTCCAGGCTTGAGCGGGTGCCCGACCCGGCCTCACGCGCCACCCAGGTCTGAGCGACGAGTTCAGCCGGCCCAATCTGTGCCCTGCGCGCCCACGGATGATCGGCCTTGACCAGCAGCACCAATCGGTCTTCGCCCACGGTCTCGGCCTCGAGCAGCGGATCGTCGAGTTCACCTTCGACGTAGCCCAGATCGGCCGTGCCGCCGCGCACCGCATCCGCCGCCTGCTGAGTGTTGCCGATCCGCAGCTCCAGCTCCACCTCGGGATAGGCGATATGGAAGGCCGACAGGCGCCGCGGCAACCAGTAGCTGGCGATTGTCTGGCTAGCGTGAATGCTGATCCGCCCCCGGCGCAACAACGACAGGTCCTCCAGCGTCGCCTCGGCGGCGGCGGCTTGGCTCAGGACCGCCCGCGCGTCGAGCAGAAAGCCACGGCCTATGCTGTTGAGCTCAATATTGCGCCCGATGCGGTCAAACAGGCGCACCCCGTGGCGCGCCTCGAGCGCGGCGATCGCGCCACTGACGGCCGACTGGGTCAGATGCAGCGCTTCCGCCGCACGGGTCATGTGCTCGTGCTCGGCCACCGCCACGAAGATGCGCAGTTGCTCCAGAGTCATGGCGGTTATTAATCATGATTCTTGATTATTTTGACAAGAATAATCGGTTGGATCAATCCAAGCTCCGCGCCTAGCTTTGGCGTTGGGAGAATCGCAATGGTTCTGGACTCATCCTCGCGCGCGGTTCTGACCGTAACGGACCATCCCGCCGCCAAGTGGATCTACGCGGTCGCGCCTGGCCTGGCCTTGTGTTGCGCGGCGGCGCTGGCGTCCATCGTGCTGCAGGGGCTCGAGCAGCGACTGTTCGGCCGCGCCTGGCTCGAGAGCCTGGTGTTGGCCATCTTGGTCGGCGCGGCCGTCCGCGGCTTCTGGACGCCACCCGCCGTCTGCCGCGCCGGGATTGCCTTTGGCGCCCGCACGTTGCTGGAGGTGGCGGTGATGCTCCTCGGCGCCTCGGTCAGCGCGGCGACACTGATGTCTCTGGGTTGGAATCCGATCGTCGGCATCGTGGTCATCGTCTTGCTGGCCATTTCGGCGAGCTTTGGCCTTGGCCGGGCGCTTCGACTGCCGCGACGCATGGCGCTACTGGTGGCGTGCGGCAACTCCATCTGCGGCAACTCCGCCATCGTCGCCGTTGCGCCCGTGATCGGGGCGGACGGGCAAGACATCACCGCCGCCATCGCCTTCACCGGCCTCTTGGGCGTGGTCACGATATTGATCCTACCTTTGGCGGGCGCGGCACTGCACCTGGGCGCGTTCCAATTCGGCGTGCTGTCGGGACTGACCGTCTATGCGGTGCCGCAGGTCCTGGCCGCCGCGGCCGCCGCTGGACCCGTGGCGGTCCAGGTGGGCACGCTGGTCAAACTGGCGCGGGTTCTGATGTTGGGACCGGTCTGCTTTATCGCCGCGCTATTGGCGCGCCGCTGGACGCGCGAAGATGGTGTCACGACAAGCGGTCTCGCGCACAAGGCCCCCTCCCTGTGGAAGCTGGCGCCGTGGTTCATCATCGGCTTTCTGGCCCTGGCGGCGCTGCGCACCCTGGGCGCCCTGCCATCGATTGCGATCGAGCCCGCCGCGGCGGCCGCCAGCGCCCTCACCATCGTTTCCATGGCGGCGCTCGGCCTGTGTACGGATTTGCGCTGCGCCGCCAAGGCTGGGCCCCGCGTCGCCGCCGCGGTGACACTCTCGCTCCTGGTCCTAGGCGCCATGAGCCTCGGCCTCATCGCGATGATCTGGCGGTAAGGCGCAAATCCAGCGTCCGCGGCGCGTCTCGACCTCTCGCACGAGGAGGTGAGCGCTTGACGTGGCGCGGCGACGGCGCGAGTCTTTGTGGACCTCGGAATGAAGGAGCGGCGCGATGGCCGATGGATCGCTGGCGGGTTCGGTCTCGCTCAAGGGCAAGGTGTCGGACGAGGAATGGAAGGCGCGGGTCGAACTCGCCGCCCTCTACCGCCTGGTGGCCCAGCGCGGCTGGGACGATCTCATCTACACCCACATCTCCGCCCGCGTGCCGGGCCCGGAGCACCAGTTCCTGATCAACCCCTACGGTCTCTATTTCGACGAGATCACCGCCTCCTCGCTGGTCAAGATCGACGTCGAGGGGAACATCCTCCAGGAGACCGACTACTTCATCAATCCGGCCGGCTTCACCATCCATTCGGCCATCCACACTTCGCGCGAGGACGCCCATTTCGTCATGCACCTGCACACCGACCACGGCGTGGCCGTGTCGGCGCAGAAGGAGGGCCTGCTGCCCCTGAGCCAGCACGCCCTGATCATCCTGCCGAGCGTCGCCTATCACGACTATGAGGGGATCGCGCTGAACCACGAGGAGAAGTCGCGCCTGGTGGCCGACCTCGGCGAGAAGAACGTGATGATCCTGCGCAACCACGGCACGCTGGCGGTCGGCAAGACCGCCGCCGAGTGCTGGATCCACATGTACTACCTCGAGCGCTCATGCCAGCAGCAGGTCATGGCTCTCTCGGGCGGGCGCGCCTGCCTGCTCGAGGCGCCCCAGGCGGCCCAGGACGAGGTGAAGAGCCAGGTCCGCATTGGCATGGGCGGCGCCCTCGCCTGGCCCGGCGCCCTGCGCCAACTGGACCGCCAGAACCCCGGCTACGACGCCTGATCTAGCTCGAAGAGGTCCGGCTGGTTGGTGGAGACGCCTGGCCGGCGGAACTGCGTCAGGTCGAGCGGCGTCGACGGGCGGTCCAGGCCGAAGCGGCGCTTGGCGATGGCGAAGCGCTTGCCGAGCATCTCGGCCAGCGGGCCCTCGCCCTTCATCCGCTTGCCCCACTCCGCATCGTAGTCGCGCCCGTCGCGCATCTGTCGGATGAGCGACATCACCCGGCGCGCGCGGTCGGGAACCTGGCTCTCCAGCCACTCGCGGAACAGGTCCTTGATCTCGCGCGGCAGGCGCAGGACCACATAGCCCGCGCCGACCGCCCCCGCCTCGGCCGCGCGCTCCAGCACCGCTTCCAGTTCATGGTCGTTGAGGCCCGGGATCACCGGGGCGAACATCACTCCCACCGGCGCGCCGGCGCCGGTCAGGGCGGTCACGGCCGAGAGCCGCCGCTCCGGCGTCGCCGCGCGCGGCTCCATTATCCTGGCGAGCTTGCGGTCCAGCGTGGTGACCGAGATGGCGACCCTGATCAGGCCGCGCCGGCCCATTCGCCCGAGGATGTCGGCGTCGCGGACGATCAGGGCCAACTTGGTGATGATCGAGGCCGGATGGCCGGTTCTTTCCAGCACCTCGAGCACCTGGCGCGTCACCTGCAGCCGCCGTTCGCTCGGCTGGTAGGGATCGGTGTTGCCGCCGATGTGGATCGGCCCGACCTTGTAGGAGGGCTTGGCCAGTTCGCGCGTCAGCAGGCGGGCCGCGCCCTCCTTGAAGAACAGCTTGCTCTCGAAATCGAGGCCGGGGGAGAGGCCCATATAGGCGTGCGCCGGCCGGGCGTAGCAATAGATGCAGCCGTGCTCGCAGCCGCGATAGGGATTGATCGAGCTGTCGAAGGGAATGTCGGGCGAGTCGTTGTGCGCGATGATGCTCTTGGCGCTGTCGCGCGTGTAGGTGGTGTCGAGCGGCAAGGGCTCCTCGTCGAGGCTGCCCCAACCGTCGTCGAAGGCGACCCGCGCCTCGCTCTCGTAGCGCCCCGTCGCATTGCCGACGGCGCCGCGGCCCTTGCGGGGGCGCAGGGGTTGGCTCGATGCCTCGCTCATGGAGCGAGCTTAACCGAGCGGCTAGAACAAATCAAGAACTCCGCGTCGAGTACGTCTCCATGCAGGGGAATCGCATATGGAAATTTCGGATTCCGATCCTGCTCGGGAGAGCCAGCTTGGATTTCGAAATTGCGCGACAGACCTCCTGCGGATCGGAAATTGCGTTCGCGTCCGGAAAAGCCGCCATATGCGATAGCCCTGGTCTCCATGCCCATTCCATGCGGCGCTATCGAGGCGAGTACTGGCGGTCTAGTATTTAGGGTGCGATCAAAGGCGAAGGGGGATCTGATGCGCAGATTTCGCGAGGGCAAGCCTTCGGGAGCCACTCCGGTCATCGGACTTCTTCTGGGTGCTCTTGTTCCGGTCCTGATACATGCATCCCCGCCGGCCGCCGGGCGGCCGTGGAAACCGACATCGCAAGCGCTCGCGCTCAATTACGCTGAGATCACTCATCAGCGTGGCGCGCACGACGTGGTGATCGTGATGTGGCTCGTGCCCCAGATTCTCGGTGTTGCATCCGAAGAGACAAAAGAGCTTCTGGACAAGTATGCTCTGATCGGTGCCGCACACGGGCACATGCTCGTCGGGGGAGCGATGAGCTACGATGCGAACAGCCAGCTGCAAGCAGCCGATGATCGTGGCAACGCCCTGGTTCTTCTGACCGGCGACAAGATCCCACCGACGGCGCAAGGCGTACTCGTGACATTACAGGGCGCCCTGAAGAAAATAATTGGTCCGATGGGTGAGGGCATTCAATGG
>JBOHLC010000440.1:0-6107 GCA_050729395.1 Caulobacteraceae bacterium | reverse complement strand
GCACTGCAGGTCAGCATGCCGACGACCTTCGCCTTCAAATTGATCTGCGATCTCAGCTCATCCAGCGACCGGTAGCCATCGACGATGCGGAAACCACGCAGGAGGTTCCTCAGCGCTTCGTCGTCGGGAAGCCCGAGGTGCTCGCGCCAGCGCTTTCTGACCTTGCCCAGTTTGCTGCGGTCGGTCGTGCCGTCGAACAGACGCTCGAGCATCAGGGTCCGGTCGTTGCCCGAGATCAAAGGGGCGAGTGGATCGGTCGGCGACACGCGGTAGGTCGTCAGGAAGGTGAATAGCGAGGGCGCAGTCGCCGCCGCTTGGGCGTCGCGCAGGCGCTCCAGCAGGGAGAAGGAGGTCGCGCCGATGAACTTGGGATCCGTAAAGTCTTCGTAGCCGAAGTGCCCTCCGCGATCGACATGATACTTCACCTGGTGGTAGTCGGCGTGGATGCGGTCGGGACCTGATCGCGCGACGGGCGGATCATATCTAACAACCACGTCGTCAAACGCCTTTGGCCCGCTGGCCTCGAACGTGACTTCGACAACGCAAGAGGTGTCGTCCAGCAGGTTGAGGGCGTTCTCCCAGAACACGCGCGACTGATAGTTGTCGCCATGCCAGCGTGCGGTGACGGCCTCCGCCATTTCAGTCCTCCCTCGCCGATCTCCTTCGGCATGAATTCGCGCCTGTCATGCGGCTGTATCCTTGAAGGACGGCGTGGGCCGGATTTCCTTAACTAGTTCGAGCGCTCGCGCGGCGGTGATGGGCCTGTCGGGATAGGCGTCAAGGACGAGCGTGGGCATCAGCCGCTGAGTCAGGTCGGAGTACGTGAAGCCGAGCCTGGCGCTCTCCTCACCCGTCGCCGCCACGATGCGCTCAATATCCCCCGAGCGCAGACCAGCCTCCGTCAGCGGCTCCTCGAGAACCGCACGGCGCTGCTCGGCGTTCGGGCGGTGGAATGAGAAAATCTCGGCCGCCCGCCGCTGGACGGCCGGATCGATCGCGGACAGTCGGTTTGTGCAGAGGATAACAGCTGCGGGCACGCGCTTGGCAGCTAGCCGGTCGACACCGCGGATGAAGGCGTTGACGCCCGCGCGGTCCTCGTGGTGCATCTGGGCATCCTCACGACTCTGGGTGAGCGCGTCGGCCTCGTCGACGAGGAGGATCACGCCGCCTGTCGCGCGGCCGTCGCTGCGCTGCAGTTTGGAAGCGGCTTCCAGCGTCAGGTCAAAGGCAGCCGATACGAGGCGCGTCATCTCGCCGACCTTGCCGCTGCCGCGGGTGGAGAGGCTGATCGGATAGAGCGTGACTGGGATGTCCTCCTGGCGCGCGATGGCGTCACCGATCGTCTCAGCGAGCTCGGTCTTGCCCGACCCGACGTCGCCAGCGAGGATGACGAGCGGTGGCCGCCGCTCGACATAGTCGAGCAGCACCTTCGCGTCTGGATGATGCCTCTTGGCCCAGGCGCGCGGGCCAGCCGGATTGACGAGGATGCCGAGCATCTTCGTTAGCCGCTCTTTGGTCTCGCCAATGCCGACGAGCCGCGTCAGCCGCCGTCGGGAATCGAGGTCCGGATATTCGAGGCGGCGGTCGAACAACTCCTCGATCGTCATGCGCTCGGTCATCGTCAGGTCCTCACGCTGCTTCGACTGAGCCCACGGCCGCCGGCCGAATAGCCCAGATCGTCGCTCCACGCCCCTGTCTCCAGATCGGGAGACGATCCGGTCGATCGCTTGATTGGCAGTCCGTCGCGGATCGACTCGCGTTCCGCCTGTGTGAGGTTCCACCAAGCATTCGAATAGCTCAGGAACGACGTGAAGTGGGCGCCCGCGATGTCGATCCCCGGTCTGATCTTGCCTGGATCGTCGTCGGCCATCAGCGAGCCGCCTGGGATCGCGCGGTAGCGCACGGAGGCCGGCGTCCAGAGGGAGTTGCGCTGAAAGCCGTAGACGACGTTGTCGACGGCATCGTGCTTGAGCAGGCCTGCAAGTTCGCCCTCGTAGCGGTCGATCCCGCCGTCGCTGGGCGAACGATAGAAGCGTTGGAACCGCTTCAGGTCGGTCGCGACTTTCGACGCGATGTAGCGGGCGTGCGTGATGGTGAAGCTGCTGGTCTCGGTGCTGGTGTAGCTGTTCATCGGCGCCCTCTATGCGTCAAAGCTCGGTCCGAAGACCTTCTGCCAGTAGCGGATCGTCTCGCCCTTCGAGATGGCGCGGAGCGCCGCGTCAATGGCATCACCCGCATCGATGGCTGCATCCACGATCAGTGCTTGGTTCGTCGCATTGTAGAGTCTGGCGACGTTGTTCTCACAGTTCACCGGATCCCAGATGCGGACTGGATCGGAGGTCGCACTGCAGGTGCCGGTGGGATAGTAGTCGGTGAAAGATATCACCGACCGCAGCTGGTCCGTCGCCAGAAATGTGAAGAACGACTGCAGGGCCTCGGGGTAGTCATTCAGGGCAACGCCCTGGTCGGCAAGGTGCGCGACGAGCAGCTCAATCATGAACGACTTGAACCGGAAGTCCCCGCTCGCGTCCTCCCGCTTGCGCAGGCCCGCCCAGAACTTGATGAGGCGCGCTACCTGGGCGAAGTGTTGGGGATTGGCGACCTTGCGCTTGCGGATGAAGTCGAGGTGCATGGGGACGCTCGTCATGAGTTGCTCGCCCGTGTCCTGCGAGATCAGGTCGCCGCGCCACTGGGGATCGCCTGAGTAGAGGATCGGAACGATGTCGACCTCGTTCCCGGTCGCGATGAACTGGACCGAGACCGAATAGGTCTTGCGCGTGATCTGCGACGGCTTGAAGTTTGGGAACGCCGTCTCGAGCCGCTTGGCGAGCCACTCAATCAGGTCGCGGATAGAGTGGGGCGCCGATTCCGAAGCGACGTAGCAAGCGACGTCGATGTCGCTAATCGACTTCAGCGCCGTGCCTTTTGCTAGGCTGCCCGACAACAGCATCTTCTTGAGACCAAAGTGGGGATGGTCGACAAGATACCCCTCCAGCTTCTCCCGAAGTCTGTTGGCCTGGGCGCGGAGTTCGGTGGCGTCCTCGCGTTTCAAGTTTACCCTGCTGTCCGCGAACCGGACGATGTCTCCGTGCCCGACGTGATTACGACTCATAGCGATCTCCTTGACCACCTAGATAGTGGCTAAAGTGTAGCTAATCAATATGGAAAATATCCATGTTTGATGTTGACAGACTGGCTGTTTCCTCCATATCAGGGGCAGTGATGGAGAATGCGATGTCCAAACGGACGATGACGCTCAACCTGACCGACGCCGAGATGTGCGCGCTCGAGGAACTGTCCGTGCGCAAGGATCTCAGCAAAACCGCGGTGTTAAGGCAGGCGCTGCGTCTGTATCAGATGCTCGACACTAGGGTAGAGAAGGGCGACAAGCTCGTCTTCGAGAACGACATCACGCAAGAGAAGGCCGAGCTGATGCTCCTGTGACCGGTCCGTCGCCAGCCTTCTTGGTGAACGTGGCGACGCGAGAGGCCGTCCCGGCCGAGCTGGTGTGCGGCATCGGCTTGCCGCATCTGCTGGACTGGCATAACGCATGGCAGCCTGAGCTGGGTGCGATAAAGGCTACGCTCTACGAGCAGGGCGTGCCCAAGTCGGAATGGCCTCAGTCGGGACATTGGCGCTGGCCCGACAAGGTGGCCGAGGGCGACCTCCTAGGCTTCGAGACATTCTGCGTTACTGCCGAAGGAATGACGCAGGCGATGATGCGGGTCGACGTTATCACCAAGGAGTCGCGGCTTGAGGGCTCTGCGGGCAAGCCGATCGTCTATGTCGACTATCTAGAGGTCGCACCCTGGAACCAGCCGATCGTCGGCATGCAACGGCGCTTCAAGGGTGCCGGCATGATACTAATGGTTGCCGCTGCGGCACTCAGTGTCGAGCACGAGTTCAAGGGGCGCGTGGGGTTACATTCGCTGCCTCAGTCGGAGAGCTTTTACCGTGACCTTGGCATGCTAGATTTGGGTCCCGATACAAAGGTGAATGGAGAATTGCGTTATTTCGAGATGAATGCCGACGTTGCTCAAGCGTTGATCTCGCAGGAGTGAAGACAATGCGATTTGAAAGAACGAAGGAATGGTGGTTAGCTCGCGTTGGAGGGGAAACCGACGTTTCCATCGGCGCGAGCAGCGGGCTTGCAGATGCGAATGCGGATGCCGGCGACAACGGCGACGCGACGGGAGAGCTGTCGCCGCCATCGTTCTGCGAGTTCGTGCATCTTCTGCGCCGTCGCGAGCGCCTGTCTGTCGAGCAGTTCGCCGAAGCCGTCGACATTGAGCTCAGCGACGCCCAGGCCATCGAGGAGGATCCATTCTACCGGGTTGAGGCCCGCACTGTCTGGGCGATTGCTCGAACCTATCGTCTTCCGCAGGGCAAGTTGAACGAGATGGCGGGTGTCGTCGTTGCCAACGATGTGGAGCCGTTTATCGACCAGCAGCGCTACGCCGCGCGCTCGGAGCTTCGAAGCGCGCTGTCCTCCGACGAGATCGCTCTTCTGAGCATCGTGGTGTCGGTGATTGAGGACAGGGCGCAGGGATGAAAAACGTCGCGCTCGGGCCACGCACGGTCGCAGACATCGACGGACAGGTCGAGAAGATTCTGCGTGGACTGGGTCACCCGGAGCCGCCGATCGACCTTCGGATGGTGCGGGAGCTGTTGAAGCTTGACCGCCAATTCTACAGTTCCACCGACGATGGTTTCGTGCGCGAGGTATTCAGCCGTATGAAGGTCGCAGGTCAGCAGGTCCTGCAGCGCCCTACGTTGCTCAAGGAGGCTATCCAGAAGCTGAGCCTGAAGGCGCTCTATCTCCCGGACTCGAAACGCATCCTGATTGATGCCGACGTGCCACAACTCAAGCACCGCTGGAATGAGGCCCATGAGGTTGGCCACAGTATCATACCGTGGCACGAGGGGATAATGTTCGGTGATGACACAGTCACGCTGACGCCGCACTTCCACGAGGCGATGGAGGCCGAGGCGAACTACGCCGCTGGCCGTCTGCTGTTCATGGCAGATCGGTTCGGTGCCGAGGCGATGGCCAGCGCTCCGTCGCTCGCCCTGATCCGCAGCCTGAGCAGCCAGTATGGCAACACGATCACGTCAACGCTCTGGCGTTTCGTCGAACAGGCCGAGGCACAGCGCCCGATGGTCGCGCTGGTGACCGTACATCCCCACCTTAGCCGGCGAAAGCCAGACTTCGACGCTGCCAATCCGTGCCGTTACTGTATCGAGTCACCACTGTTCCGCGCGAACTTCGGTCGCCTGACCGACGCCGATTTGTTCGGGATCGTTGCGGGATATTCGGGGCCACAGCGCGCAGGCCCGCTCGGCGAGGCGGAGGTGCGGCTCGTCAACGACGATGGCCAGCGTCACCTCTTCAACTTCGAGACGTTCTTCAACGGCTACGAGGCGCTGACGCTTGGTGTTTGGCAGAAGTCCGAGCCTCTTTCGCACTAAACGCGGCGGCAACGTCGAAATAGCGCAAGCCTTGGTGTCGATCAAACCATCGTCGTGGACCACGGCCGCTTGCTAGGTTCCAAACCCAATCACAGGATTGATTTCGGTGGGCAAATCATGATTCCGATGCTCAACGGGAGCCTTGGAGTTCATGACGAGCATGTTGTTTTCGCTGACGGACGAGCAATGGGCGGCCATCGAGCCGCGTCTTCCGAAGAACCAGCCGGGGGCTCGACGGGTCGATGACCGGCGGGTGATCTCGGGTAGAGGATCACATCTGCCGCACCCAGGAGCTTCCGGCTAGCTCCACGCTTTTCGGAAGCGCGCTAAACAGTTTGCCGAACCGCTTGTTTCCGGAGCTATGGCGATGACCGCTTATGGCGCAAGAGCGGCGTGAACCACCAGCTCATTCATTGGACCATTTCCCCACACCGAGGACATGCGGGCGAGATTGGTGGCATTTCTGGTGGTATGTCGAGGTTGACATTTCACAACTCTTTGCGATAACAGCTAGTTACGAGGTGATTTCGAGTCCTCTACGGACGCCACCCGTCGCCCTCGAGGGCTTCGGGTGGCAAGCACCCGAAGAACGACGGGGCGAAGGGTGATCTCCCCCTGTGAAGCGGGGGGAGGGCCGG
>JBOHLC010000439.1:0-10032 GCA_050729395.1 Caulobacteraceae bacterium | reverse complement strand
GCCGACAGACCCGCGCCTCGCGCGTCGAAAGCGAAGGGCCCGGCCGCCAGGCGCAGCCGCCCGCTCTCCACCTGGCCGCCGGCGCGCGCCCAGGCCCGCACCGCGCTCGCCCAGCCTGGCCCGCGCGCGGCGCTGGCGTGGCTGTAGATCGCGTTGGCGATTAACGTCACCGGCGCGCCCAGCGTCATGCGCCCGATCGCGCTCGTCGGCGCCGGTCGCGCGCCGTCCAGCTCGAAATAGAACGCTCCCTGGTCGGACGGTCCGGCTCGCGTATGCACGTGCAGTTCGCGCGCGCCTTGCAGGAAGTACGGCGCCGCGCCCGGCAAGGGGGTGAACGTCAGTCCCAGGCCCTCGAGCGAAACCGTCGGCGGATCGGCGGCGGGAGCCGACAGCGAGGCGCGCAAGAGTTTGGCCGCGATCTTCACCGCCCCGCCCGCCGGCCGGATGAGGACCACGCCGTCCGGCGCCATGGCCACCCAATGCTCCGGGGCGAAGACAAAGGCCTCGCTCTTCAGTCTGGGAACGGTGACGGCCCAGCCGGTCGGCTCGCGCCACGTCAGGTTGGTGAAATCGACGTCCAGCCGGAACGGATAGCCATGGACGCGGCGGCCTTGCCAGGTGAAGGCGCCGCCCGCGTGCGCCAGGCGGGACGCGGCGGCGTCCAGCCCCCGTTCCGCCGCGCCCTTCAGCCACAGCCAGCCGAGGCTCCACGTCGCCACGGCGATGGCCAGGGCGATCAGGGGTCCGTAAAGACCGAGGCGCCCGGCTCTGGGCGGCGTCGCGGGCGAGGTCATCAAGTGTCTGGCGATCGGCAAACAGGCGAGAGGTGGGTGTTCGGCTACGGCTCGCTGATGTGGCGGCCGGGCTTTGCGTTTCTAGAACGCCGGCGCGCGCTCTGCCATGGCCGGCGGCGCGCCTTCTGCATCTACTCGGTTCACCATCGCGGCACGCCGGCGCGCAAGGGGCTGGTGCTGGGCCTCGCCGCCGGCGGCTCGGTGCGCGGCGCGGCCTACAAGGTGGCCGAGGCCGACTGGCCGGCGACCTACGCCTATCTGATGGAGCGCGAGCAGCCGACCGAGACCTATGTCGAGCACTATGCCAGCACGCGCCTCGAAGACGGCCGCCGGGTGCGCGCCCTGACCTTCCTCTCCGACCGCGGCCATCCGCAATGGGCGGGCAACCTCGGCCTCGAGGCCCAGGCCGACCTCATCGCCGGCGCCAGCGGCCTTTCCGGGCGCAACGTCGACTACCTCGCCGACCTGGTCGAGCACCTGCGCGCCGAAGGCATCGCCGACCGGGCCATGGAGCGGCTGCTCGAGCTGGTGCGGGAGAGGGAGGCACGGCTGGCGATTGTCGGTCGCTGAACGCGTGCAAGGCCTCTTGCGAAGGCGTTGTAGGTCCACGGTCGGGAAGTCGGAACCGGCGCGCGCGGCTTTTCATTTGGTCCTCGAGCGGGACGCGCGACGAGGGATATCTTGTGAGACCTGGAAGAGCCTGGCGGGACGAGCGTGGAGCGACAGGCGCGGAGTACGCCCTCATCCTGGCCATCGTCGCCGGCATGATCGTGGTCAGCCTTAGCTTCATCGGCGGCCAGTTCAACGGCGTCTTCGCCCGGCTGGGTCACGCTACCCAGGCCGCGATGCACAATCAGACAAACCTCAGGTGACCGCCCCATCGTCGCCAGGCGGATGCGGCGGTAGGTCACGGTGCAGGTTGTTAGCGCAAGGCCTATTGGCGGAGCGCGGCGGCTTTGGGCTCCAAGGCGTAAACGCAGAGACCCCGCGGAAGCCCAAGGTGGCCAGCGCTTGTTTCCTCGGCTTAAGGTAGAGGCGGCATGCGTGGGTGCGGGCTCGGGCCCGCACCCATCGTCCGCGCCCCCCCGACGGTCGAACCGGACAGGAAATTCGCCAGCGGGGCCTGAGGGCCGCCGCCCCTAAAGCCCGAGCAAGGCCCTGGAGCCGGCCTCGGTCCGCTCTTCCAGCAGGCGCATGAATTCGCGGCGGTCCAGGCCCGGCGGGATGGGCTCGAGGAATTCATAGACGATCGTTCCGGGCCGCCGGATGAGGCCGTGCGCGGGCCAGTGCTGGCCGGAGTTCGTGGCCATGGGCACGCAGGCGACGCCCAGCGCGCGATAGAGCGCGGCCACGCCCGGCTTGTATTGCCCGGTCACGCCGGGGGGCAGGCGCGTGCCCTCGGGAAAGATCACGATCTGCCGGCCGTCCCTGATGCACGCCTTGGCCGCGCCCAGCATGCGGCGCAGGGCGCTGGCATGGCCCTCGCGGTCGATGGGGATCATCCCGGATTTCATCGAAAACCAGCCATAGAACGGAATCTTCAGCAGGCTGTCGCGCATCACATAGGCGGCGTCGGCAAGCACGGTCATCGGCGCAATGGTGTCCAGCATGCATTGGTGCTTGGCGCCGATGAGCGCGGCGCCGGGGCTCAGATGCGCCCGTCCGCGAAACTCCACCCTCACGCCACAGATCGCCTTGAGGAGCGCCACCGTCACCGCCGCCTGAAAGCGCATCGCGCCCGCTATCCAGCGTCGTGGAAGGAGGAGCAGCGGCGTCATGCCCAGGGCGACGATCGTCCACCAGGCATAGAAGGCGACGACGAAGATCAGTGAACGGACGATAACCATCAGGCGCTCTTGACCGGCCCGTGGCCGCGGCCGATGCCGAGCACGGCCTCGCGCGCCAGTATGACGAGGTATTTGCAATATTCGAGCGTCATGCGCTTGGCCCCGATGGTGGTCGCGGCCCAATGGCGGGCGTCCAGGCTGGGCGTGGCCACCGGATAAGGCGTGATGCTCGCCCCCGGCATGGCGGCCTTCAGCTCGATCAGGGCCCTTGGCATGTGATAGTCCGCCGTCACCAGGATCAGGCTGCGATAGTTCATCGCCTTGGCCCATTGGGCGGTTTCGCGGGCGTTGCCCAGGGTGTCGGCGGCCGTGAAGCCCAGATCGACGCAACAGTCGAACAAAGGCTTGGCCGCGCCGGTCACGGTCCACAGATCGCCGCGCGTCGCCCGCCGGTCCACGCCGGAGACCAGCAGCCGCTTGCCCTTGCCGCTCTCCAGGAGATTGGCCGCCGCTTCCAGCCGCAGGTCCGATCCGCCGGTCAGCGCCACGATCCCGTCGGCCGGCGCCGGCTCGTTGGGCGGGGTCAGGCCGGCGACCCGGTCGCCGAATTCCACCAGGCCGGCCGCCCAGATCAGCAAGACGACGAGGACCGCGGCCAGGCCCTTCACGGCGTCCGCTTCATCCTCGCGCGCGCCCCCAGCCACGCGCCGGCCACGCCTGCGAGCCAGGCGGCCAGGATGGCCAGCGGCCAGGGCGAGATCAGGTCCTCGCGCGTCAGTCCGCCGAGGATCTTGGCGACCCCGGTTCGCTGCGCCAGCGCCGCGGCGATCAATGCGGCGGCCGCGCCCCACACCGCGGCGGTGAAGGCCAGGCCGGCCACGCGGGCGCGCACCAGGCCGACAATGTGCCCATCGGCGGCGCCGCTTGCGCGCAGCAGTTCGATGGTGTCGTGGCTCCTGGCCATTTCCCGCCGGGCTTCGCCGAAACAGATCAGCGCGAAAATCGCGATGGCCAGCGGCGCCGCCAGGCCGGCCGCGATGGCGATGATCCCGGCCGCGCGCTCGCCGGCGCTGTCCCGCCAGACGTGGTCCGCGGCGCGCGCCGGCACGTCGTGCGCCTTCAGCGTCCGCGCGATCCTGGCCGCCATCGCTTCGCCGGCGCCGTTCGCCTTGACGGCCAGCAGACGCTCGTCCGCCGCGGCCTTCCCGGGAGCGCCCAGGATGCGCGCGACCAGGGGGTCGCCCGGCCCCGGATCGAGCGGCGTCACGGCGGTCACGCCCGGCATGGCGGCCAGGATCTCGCCCGCGCGGGCGGCGGCCGCGTCGGCGCTCTCCAGGCCGTGGCCCCACACGACCACGGTCTCATTGCCGGCCAGCCGCGGGCGGAGCGCGCTCGCGGCGTGATAGCCGGCGGTGTCGAGGATCAGGGCCAGCGCCGCGACGGCGGCCACCAGGCCAAGCGCCACGGCGGCCCCAAGCCTCTTCCAGGGACTGGAGCGGAGAAGCCTGCCGTGTCCGGGCTGGGCCGCCGCCGTCATTGGCCGCCCGGCTCGACGATGCTGGCCCGGCCGTCCTGCAGGCGCAGGATCGGATGGCCCGCCTGGGCGGCGAAGGCCTCGTCGCGGCTGACCATGACCACCGTCGCGCCGGCGCCGTGGATTTCGCCCGCCAGCTTTAGCGCGCGTTCGCGAAAGGCGGCCTCGAGACCCTGGGACGGCTCGTCGAGCAGCAGGATCTCCGGCCGGTTGACCACCGCGCGGGCCATGGCCAGGCGGTGACGCTCGTCCGGCGCCAGCGTCGCCGGCGCCGCGTCGGCCGATCTGGCCAGGCCCATCCACTTCAGGACGGCGTCGACCTCCGGGCCATAGTCCGCCGGGTCGCGGCCGATCACGCGCGGGACCAGCGCGGCGTTGTCCCACACGCTGAGATGGTCGACGAACAGCAGGGGATAGAGCACCGAGCCGATCCGCCGGCGGACGAGGGCCGCGTCCTTGCGTGACAGCGTGGCGACGTCGCGCCCGAACACCTGGGCCACGCCCTGGCTTGGGCGGTCGGCCACGCAGATCAGCCGCAGCATGCTGGTCTTGCCCGATCCGCTCGGCCCGGTCAGCATGTGGAACGAGCCGGGCGCGAGGGCGAACGAGAGCGAACGAAGCCGATCCTCGGGGCCGCGGCTCGAAGACACATGGTCGAAGCGGACCACGGGCGTGGCCTGGGCGAACGCCCCGGTTTCCTCTTGCGCTGGGCGTGGCGGACTGGTGGACACGGGGGCGGAAATGGGCGACCTCGACGGCGCCGTAAAGGAGGCGCCCGAATCTGTGGCCATGATAGTGCGCCCATCCCGCCGCGCCACCCGCAAATTGGCGCCGCCGTGACCGGGCCCGCGCGGGAACTGGAGACGCTGCTCGCCGCCGAGGAGGTCGCCGCGCGGATCGAGGCCGTCGCCGACGGGCTGGCCCCGCGGCTTGCCGACGGCGCCGTCGGCGTCTGCCTGCTGATGGGCGGCCTGTGGTTCGCGGCCGACTTGACCCGGGCCTTGGCGCGGCGAGGAAAGGCCCTCACCTACGACGCGCTGTGGCTATCGTCCTATGGCCAGGGCAAGGCGAGCGCCGGCGCCTGCGAGGTTCTGGCCGGGCCCCAGCGAAGTCTGGCGGGACACCAGGTGCTGATCATGGACGACGTGGCCGACACCGGCGTCTCCCTGCGCCAGGCCGTGGACATCGCCCGCGCGGCCGGCGCGGCGGATGTGCTGACGGCGGTCTTCGCCCGCAAGCCCTTGCCCGTCCAGCGCGCGATCGAGCCGGATGTGTTCGCCTGGCAGGCGCCGGCGCGATTTCTGGTCGGCTATGGCATGGATCTCGGCGGCCGCTTCCGCGACCTACCCTACGTCGCCGCGGTGGATTGAACCGCCTACCTGGGCGCCAGGATCATGATCATCTGGCGGCCCTCCATGCGCGGCTCATATTCGACCTTGGCCACCGGGTCGAAGTCCGTACGGACCTGCTGAAGGAGCCTCATGCCAAGTTCCGGATGGCGCATCTCGCCACCGCGGAAGCGCAGGGTCACCTTGACCTTGTCGCCCTCCTCGAAGAACCGGTGCATGGCCTTGGCCTTCACCTCATAGTCGTGAATGTCGATGTTGGGGCGGAGCTTGATCTCCTTGACCTCGACCAGCTTCTGGCGTTTGCGCGCCTCGTTCTTTTTCTTCTGTTCCTGGAATTTGAACTTGCCGAAATCGAGGATCTTGCACACCGGCGGATCGGCTGTCGGCGAGACCTCGACCAGATCGAGCCCGGCTTCCTGCGCGGCCTCCAAGGCCGCCGACGTGGGCATGATCCCTTGCTTTTCTCCGTGCTCGTCGATCAGCAGGACGCGGGGGACACGGATGTCTTCATTGATGCGGGGACCATCCTTGGACGGCGGGGCGGGCATGGGGCGACGAATAGGCGAGACTCCTTTTGAGCTGTTGACGAACTTTCGCCGCCCAAGATTATCGGGCGGCGGACTTCAAGTATATGACTAAGGCGCCACGCCCGATCAAGAAGCGGCCATCCTGGGCTGGGCGAGGGAGATGGCCGCCGCCAGCACGGTTTCCACCGCGACGTCCTTGAGATCGGGCGCCTGGAACACAGTGACATGTCCGCGCGGGGCCGAGAGTTCGGGCGATGAGGCCGAGGAAAACAGGACGATCGTCGGCGCGCCGGCGGCCGCGATGAGATGCACCGGACCGGTGTCGTTGCCGATGGCCACCGCCGCGCGGGCGCCGAGCGAGGCGATCTGGGCGAAATCGGTGCGGCCGGTGAGATCCCTGGCCCTCGGCGCCAGGCGCTGGATGCCGCGGGCGAGTTCGCCTTCCTGCAGGCCGCCGACGATGAGCACGTCGAACCCCGCCACCTCCAGGCGCGCGGCGAGCTTGCCATAGCTCTCCACCGGCCAGCGCTTGTCGGTCCTGTGCGCCGAACTGCCGGGGACAAGCAACGCCGCCGGGCGGGCGGGTCTGGTCCCGGGCCGCGTCTTGGCGAGCGCCCTTTGCAGGATCCAGGAGATATCCGGCGGCTCGGCCGACAGGGGCGCGACGGGCGCTCCGGGCCAGACGCCGGCGTGCGCCAGCTGCTCGGCGTGACGCTCCAGCGGATGCATCGAGGCGCGCGCGGGATTGCGATGCGGAAGGGCGCAGCCCGCCGCGGTTCCCGACCACCGCGGGGGCGACGGCCGCAGGGCCTGAAACAACAGGTTGGTGCGCTCGTTGGTCTGCAGGTCGTACACCCGGTCGAACCTGGCGCGGCGCAGGCGCGCCACCAGCGCCAGCCATGCGCCGGGGCCTGAAGGACGACCGTCGGTCTCGACCGCGTCGAAATAGGGACTGAGCCTGGCCAGGCTTTCGAACTGAGGCGTGGTCAGCAGGGTGACGCGCGCCTCGGGGTGGGCCGCGCGGATGCGGGCGAACGCCGGAAAGGCAATCACGAAGTCGCCGAGCGCCGAAAGCTTAATGACCAGGACGGACTTCGCGGCCTTCATCGCTTGGCTTCAATCAGACGCTCGTAAAGCGCGAAAGTGGTCTCGCACATTTGCGCCATGGAATAGCAATCGCGGACTCGGGTCCATGCCGCCGTCGCCATGGCCGCGCGCGCGTCCGGGCTCATCTTCAGCGCGCGGTTGAATGCCGCCGCCCATGCCGCCTCATCGCCAGCCGCCGCCAGCAGGCCGGTCTCGCCGTCTATGACGGTCTCCGCCACGCCTCCGAGGTTCGTGGCGATAACGATCCGCGCCATGGCGCCGGCCTCGGCCACGCTCCGGCCGAAGGATTCAGGCTCGGTCGAAGGGGCGGCGACGATATCGGCGGCGAGATAGGCCGCGGGCATGTCGGAACAGGGGCCGACGATCTTCAGGCTCACCTTGGCTTCGGCGGCGGCCGCGGCTAGCTGCCTGGCGTAGGCGCTTTCCTCGCCGCGTCCGGCAAAGACCAGCTTGGCCTTCTTGCGCGCGGCGCTGCGCGCCAGGGCGGCGATGGCCAGCCGGTGACCCTTCCAGTGGGCCAGGCGGGCGGCGACGAGAATCACCGTGTCTCCCGCCTCGACGCCCCACGACGCGCGCACCCTGGCCACGCGCTCGGGGGAGACCAGGATCGGATCGAACGTGCCGATGTCGACGCCCTCGGGGATCACCTCGATCTTCCGCGCGGCGACGCCGTGCTCGGCCAGGATATGGCTGCGGGTGAAAGTGGAGTTGGCGATGACGACGTCGCCGCGCGTCATCACCGAATTGTACCAGCGCTTGGCGCGCGTGCGGGCGGGGTAGATGCCATGATAGGTGGCGACGAGCGGCGTGCGCGTTCGCCGCGCCGCCCACAGGGCGCTGAACGCCGGGGCGCGCGAACGGACATGAACCAGGCTGACCTTTTCCGCCCGAATCAGATCCTCGAGCCGTGAGGCGTTCGCCATCATGGTCCAGGGTTGGCGCGTGTCGACGGGCATCCGAACGAGCTCGCCGCCACCCCACGCGAGCGCTTCTTCCAGTCGGCCGCCGCGCGAAGCAACCAGCGAACGCCCGCCCGCGACGACCACCGCCGTCGCCATGTCCACGGTCAAGGTCTCGACCCCGCCGCCCTCGAGGGCGGGCGTGATTTGCAATAGAGTGAAGCCCCCTGGAAGCATGCCGCGCGTTTTCTGGCCGTCGCTCCGATGGCGGGGCGTTCCAGCTTAGCCAAATGACAGGATGGGCGCCATGACTCGTGTCCCGACCGCGGAGAGCCTCGGGCATCTGGAGGCGGCGGGCGTCCGCCTGGCTTGGCGGCGCATCGAAGGAAACGGCCCGACCCTGGTCTGGCTGGGCGGCTTCCGTTCCGAGATGTCCGGAACCAAGGCCGGCTTCCTCGCCGACTGGGCGGCGCGGAGCGGTCGCGACTTTCTGCGCTTCGACTACTTCGGACACGGACTGTCAGGCGGCGACTTCGAATCCGGAACGATCACGCGTTGGCGGGCCGACGCCCTGGCGATCATCGACGCCCTGACGGAGGGGCCGGTCGTACTGGCCGGTTCGTCGATGGGCGGCTGGCTTGCCTGTCTCACCGCCCTGGCGCGGCCGGATCGTGTCGCCGGACTGCTGCTGATCGCTCCGGCCGCCGACTTCACCGACCGTCTGCTGGCCCCGCATCTTCCTCCCGAGGCGCGGGCGGCGATCGAGCGGGATGGCGTCTGGCGGCGGCCTTCGCCCTACGACCCCGCAGGCTATCCGATCACGCGAAACCTGCTTGAAGACGGCGCCCGGTGGTCGATCCTGCCGGGACCGATCGCGATCGACCTTCCCACGCGCATCCTGCAGGGCGGCGCCGACCCTGATGTCCCATGGCGGCACGCTCTGGGTCTGGCGCTGGCGCTCAAGAGCGAAGACGTCGTGTTCAGCCTGATCGCCGATGGCGACCACCGGCTCTCTCGCCCGCGCGATCTCGCCCGCCTCGGCGCCTTCGCTAGCGAACTGACCGATCCGGACTGAGCTCGAGCAGCGCGCGCAGCGACTCCCGCGCGGCCCCGCCAAGGGAGGGGTGCTTCAGGCCATAGGCCACATTGGCGCGCAGCAGGCCTATGGGGTCGCCGCAGTCATAGGTGATGCCATCATAGCGAAGGGCGTGGAAGTCCTGCCGCGCGAGCAGCCCGCGCATGGCGTCGGTGAGCTGGATCTCGCCCCCCGCGCCTGCCTCTTGCGCGCTTAGAATTTCGAAGATCTCCGGCTGCAGGACGTATCGGCCGGAGATGAAGAGGTTGGACGGCTCGGTCCCCGGCGCCGGTTTTTCCACCATGCCTGTCATAGCGGCCAGGCGGCCGTCGAATCCGGCATCGACCGCGCCCAGGGCGACGATCCCGTACTTGTGCGCCTCCCCCTCGGGCGCCGGCTCGACCGCGATCACATTTCCGCCGACGACCTCATATGCCGCCACCACCTGGGCGAGGCCGCTCGGTTCAGCGTCCATCAGCATGTCCGGCAGCATGACCGCGAAGGGCTCGTCATTGATCAGATCGCGCGCGCACCACACCGCGTGACCCAGGCCCAGGGGCGACATCTGGCGCACGGCGCTCATCTGCCCAGGCGCGAGCAGATCGGCGCGCACATCGGCGATCAGCTTTTCTCGGCCGCGCGTGTCGAGCTCGCTCTCCAGCTCGAACGCATGGTCGAAATAGTCCGAGATGGCCGATTGGCCGCGCCCGACGATGAAGATGAAATGTTCAATTCCCGCCGCGCGCCCCTCATGCACTACGTGCGCCAGCAGCGGGCGGTCGAAGACATTGAGCATGTTCTTTGGCGTCGTCTTAGCCGCGGGCAGGAGCCTCGTCCCCAGCCCGGCCACCGGCAGGACGGCCTTGCGTACGCGCTTCATTCGAAAAGTCTCCCGCCTCTTTGGCGGCGACTTCCTATTCGACGGTGACGGATTTGGCGAGGTTGCGCGGCTGGTCGACG
>JBOHLC010000438.1:0-5974 GCA_050729395.1 Caulobacteraceae bacterium | reverse complement strand
CCTGGAAGAAGCGCAGCAAGATCCGCAACGACGTGGTCGAGGCGGAGAAGGTGCTGGAGGGCGATCACTACGGGCTGGAGAAGGTGAAGGAGCGGATCATCGAATACCTCGCCGTGCAGGCGCGGTCGCCGAAGGTGCGTGGCCCGATCCTGTGCCTGGTGGGACCGCCCGGCGTCGGCAAGACCTCGCTTGGCCGCTCGATCGCCAAGGCGACGGGGCGCGAGTTCGTGCGCCTCTCGTTGGGCGGGGTGCGCGACGAGGCCGAGATCCGCGGCCACCGGCGGACCTACATCGGCTCGATGCCCGGCAAGATCGTCCAGTCGATGAAGAAGGCCAAGACGACCAACACCTTCTTCCTGCTGGACGAGATCGAGAAGATGGGCGCGGACTGGCGGGGCGACCCGACGAGCGCGCTGCTGGAAGTGCTCGATCCGGAGCAGAACTCGACCTTCCAGGACCATTACCTGGAGGTGGACTACGACCTCTCCAAGGTGATGTTCGTCACCACGGCCAACTCGCTCAACATGCCCCAGCCGCTGCTGGACCGCATGGAGATCATCCGCATCCCCGGCTACACCGAGGACGAGAAGGTGGAGATCGCCAAGCGCCACCTGCTGCCCAAGCTGGCCAAGGACCATGGCCTGAAGGAAGGCGAATGGGTCGTGCCGGAAAGCGCCATCCGCGACCTCATCCGCTATTACACGCGGGAAGCCGGGGTGCGCTCGCTGGAGCGCGAGCTGGGCAATCTGGCGCGCAAGGGCGTGCGGGACATGGCGCGCGAGCAGCTGGTCTCGATCGAGATCGATGACGAGCGCCTGGCCAAGTACGCCGGGGTGCGCCGCTTCCACCACGGCCTCACCGACGAGGAGGACCAGGTCGGCATCGTCACGGGCCTGGCGTGGACCGAGTTCGGCGGCGACATCCTGACCATCGAGGCGGTCAAGATGCCGGGCAAGGGCCGCATGTCGGTCACCGGCAACCTGAAGGAGGTGATGAAGGAGTCGATCTCGGCGGCGGCCTCCTACGTCCGCTCGCGCGCGGCCCACTTCGGCATCAAGCCGACGGTGTTCGAGGCGACCGACGTCCACCTGCACGTGCCCGAAGGGGCGACGCCCAAGGACGGACCCTCGGCCGGGGTGGCCATGGCCGTGGCCATCGTCTCGGTGCTGACCGGCATTCCGGTGCGCAAGGACCTGGCCATGACCGGCGAGATCACCCTGCGCGGCCGGGTCCTGCCGATCGGCGGGCTGAAGGAGAAGCTGCTGGCGGCCCTGCGCTCGGGCATCCGCACGGTGCTGATCCCGGCCGAGAACGAGAAGGACCTCGCCGAGGTGCCGGAGAACGTCAAGTCGGGCCTTGAGATCGTGCCGGTGGCCACGGTGGACGAGGTTCTGCTACGCGCGCTCACCGGGCCGGTGACGCCGATCGAGTGGCGCGAGGAGGATCAGCCGATCACCGTTCCGCCGTCGCCGCCGGAGCCGGAGGAGTTCGAAGGCGGCATGGTGGTGACGCACTGATCCTCCCCCGTTCACGGGGAGCAATCCCTTACCAACGTTAACTTGAGCGGCGTGGAGCGATCCGCGCCGCTCTTTGTTTGACGTGGGCGAAAATCGAGCGGTAAAGCTTGCGTCGCCAGACGGCGCCCCAGGACGAGCGCGCCGCCGCATTGGGGAGAGATCGATGACCAAGGCTGAACTGGTGAGCGCCATCGCCCACAGCACGGGCCTGCACAAAGCCCAGGCCAAGCACGCCGTGGACGCGTTCGTGGCTTCGGTGACCGGGGAACTCAAGGCCGGCAATGAAGTCCGCCTGGTCGGGTTCGGCAGCTTCGTTCCGGTCCACCGCGCCGCCCGCAACGCGCGCAACCCCAAGACCGGCGCCCCGGTCAAGAGCCCGGCGTTCAAGTCGGCCAGGTTCAAGATCGGCGAGAGCCTCCGCGCCACCCTTAACTAAACTCATCACCTCTGCGGCATCTCGCGAGCGGACATATTCCCAAAGTTCGTCATCCCGTACGCAGCGCCACGACGTGGAGCGGAGATGCGGGACCCAGGGGCCTCAGGCGCCGTATTAGCCGGCTGCCTCTCGCAGCGTCGCGGTCAGTACTCGGCGGCCCCTGGGTCCCGGGTCTGCACTGCGCTACGCTCCGTTTCGCCCGGGATGACGGCCTTGAGGCGCGGCGCCGTTGGAATTGCGGTCCGTTTCGCGATATCCGCTCTTCCCCTGCGGGCGGCTAGCTCAGCTGGTCAGAGCGCCTGGTTTACACCCAGGAGGTCGGGGGTTCGAACCCCTCGCCGCCCACCACGTCAGACGATCGCCTTCTCCTCGCCCCACCACAGCGGCGAGCGAGCGAGGTCGATGAACTTCATCTCGTCCTCCAAGAGCCGGCGTCCGGCTTCGCGCCCCGCCGGATCGGCCGCCGCGGCGGCGACGTCCTCGAGGCTGTCCCACCAAAGCTGCGCGACGCCGTCGTAGCCCTCGGGGCCGCCGCGCGAGGCGCGCAGGTCAGCCGAGGCCGCGAGCGGCAGGCTATGGGTCTGGACATAGCGGCGGATACGCAGCGTCTCGCTGACGCTCGCGACCAGCGGCGCATGGTGATCAAACCAGTAGGCCTGGAACGCCTCGCGCGTGTATTCCGGCCGGCGGGTCAGGGCGAAGGTCAGCTTGATCATGGCGGGCTTCCTTGTGGCCGGCGGAGGCGAGGATGGCGAGATTGGACGGCAGGGCGGCGATTGTCACTGGCTGGGCCGTGGCGATTGCATCGGCCGTGGCGCTTTGCGGCGCGGCCCCGCCGCCCGTAGCGCCGAGCCTGGACGAGATTCTGGGTCGCTCGCCGGCCAGTGACTGGCGCGCTGTCGATCCGGCGCGCACGCTCTACATGGACCTGCCCAAGGGCCGGGTGATCATCGAACTTGCGCCAGCCTTCGCGCCGAACCACGCCCGCAACATCGAGCGGCTCGCGGGCGCGGGCTATTTCGACGGCGCGGCCGTTGTCCGAGTGCAGGACGACTACGTCGCCCAGTGGTCGCAGCCCGACGAGACCCGCCCACTCGGGAAGGCCAGTAAGACCCTCAAGGCCGAGTTCACCCGCGCCTACGACGCGGCGACGCCGTTCACGCCGCTGCCGGACCGGGACACCTATGCGCCTGAAACCGGGTTCACCGACGGCTTTCCGGCGGCGCGCGATCCGGCGAGCCGCCGGACCTGGCTCGTCCACTGCTACGGAATGGTCGGGGCGGGGAGGGACAACGACGCCGACTCGGGCGGCGGCACGGAACTCTACGCGGTCATCGGCCAGGCGCCGCGCCAACTCGACCGTAACGTGACCCTGGTCGGCCGGGTGTTGAGCGGGATGGAATTCCTCTCCAGCCTGCCGCGCGGCCACGGCGACCTCGGCTTCTACCGGACGCCGGCCAAGCGGGTTCCCATCGCCAGCGTCAGGCTGGCTTCGGATCTTCCGCCCGCCGAGCGCCCGCAAATCCAGGCCCTGCGCACCGATAGCGTCACCTTCGCCGCCCTGGTGCACAACCGCCGCTTCCGCCAGGACGCCTGGTACAAGGTCCCCGCCGGCCACATCGACGTGTGCAACGTGCCCCTGCCGGTGCGGATCGGGAAGCCCGGAAGCTAATGGTTCGGTGGCGGCGCCTTGACCATGCGCCCGGCGATGTGCGCCATCGCTCCGTGGCGGGTGATGACGAGGGAACGCTTGACCCCGGCGCGAAGGTCTCGTCCATTGATTGAGCCGCAAGGTGTTCGCGGAGACCCGCGGCGTGGGGGATGATGGTGTGACCGACGCGACCTCGGCATCGCCGCGATCGGGTGGGCTGAAAGCCTCCCATGTCTTCGCGGTCGCCGCCGGCAATGCCTTGGAATTCTACGATTTCCTGATCTATTCGACATTCGCGATCTTCATCGGCAGGGCCTACTTCCCCGTTCACGGTCCGGTCGTCAGCTTGCTGCTGTCGCTGGCCACGTTCGGGATCGGCTTTGTCACGCGGCCGATCGGCGGCCTTGTCCTTGGGCGCGTCGGTGATGTCGTCGGCCGCAAGCCCGCGATGCTGATCTCGTTCTCGCTCATGACGCTGGGCGTCCTCGGCGTGGCGGCGACGCCGACTTACGCCCAGATCGGCCCGGCGGCGCCCGTCATCGTGATCATCGCCCGGCTGATCCAGGGCTTCGCGTTGGGCGGCGAGGTCGGGCCGAGCACGGCCTATTTCATCGAGGCCGCGCCGCCGCACCGGCGGGGCCTCATCGGGACGATGCAAATCACCAGCCAGGCGCTCGCCAATCTCGTCGGCGCGATCGTCGCGCTCAGCCTCTCCCTGCTGCTGCCGAGGACGGCTCTTGCCGAATGGGGCTGGCGCGCGGCGTTCCTGTTCGGCCTGATCATTGTGCCGTTCGGCATGATCATCCGGGGCAGGCTCCATGAAACGGCGCCGCCCAGGACCGCGGCGGCGGTTCGCGCGCCCTTCCCGTGGCGGATTGTCATCGCCAGCGTGGTCGTGCTCGCCGGCGGCACGATGGTCACCTATTCCGGCACCTACGTAACCACCTTCGCCATGGATTCCCTGCACCTGGCGCCGACCGCGGCGTTCGGCGTCGGGATCACGGGGGGGCTCTGCGCAATTCCCGCCTATCCGATCGGCGGATGGCTCTCGGATCGTTATGGTCGGCGCTGGGTGATGATCCCCGGCTCGCTCCTGGCGTGCGCGCTTGCCGTCCCGGTTTATTCGTTTGTGATCGGCCACCCCAATCCGGTGGCGCTCTACGCCTCGGTGGCTGTCCTCACCATTCCGACCGCCTTCGCAGGGGCGCCGGTCATCCTGGCCATCAGCGAATCCTTTCCGGCGCGCAATCGCTGCTTCGCGCTCGGCGTCATCTACTCCCTGACAGTCGCCGTCTTCGGCGGATTTGCTCAGTTCGCCATCGCGGCGCTGGTCCATGCCACCGGCCAGCCGATCGCGGCCGGCTACTATCGCCTTTTCGCCGGCCTGCTGATGGTGACCGGCATGCTGATCCTGCCCGAATCCGCTCCGGTGAAGATCGGCGAGGCGCGGCTCGAAGCCGTTGCGGCGGCCTGATATCGAGGGTGAAAATGGCGCGAGTGACGGGACTTGAACCCGCGACCTCCGGCGTGACAGGCCGGCGCTCTAACCAACTGAGCTACACCCGCGCGAGAACGCCTCGGACCTTGCCGGCCCGGGCGCGAGGGGCCGTCTGATAGGTCGCCTTCAGGGCGCCGTCAATCGCGCGGCGCGCCATCTCGCAATCGCGGCGCCGATGGTTTGAACCCTCGCCGGGCATGGTCTAGAAGGCGGGCGCGGATTCTCCTTAAAGGCTCGCGCCGAAAGCCCCGAAATGAACGCCTTCCTGCTGCAGTATCTGCCGATCGTGATTTTCTTGATCATCGCCGGCGCGCTTGGCCTGGCGTTCATCCTGGCCGCCGCCATCGTCGCGCCCAAGGCCCCCGATCCGGAGAAGCTGTCCAGCTACGAGTGCGGCTTCAACGCCTTCAACGATGCGCGCATGAAATTCGACGTGCGCTTCTACCTCGTCTCGATCCTGTTCATCATCTTCGACCTCGAGGTGGCCTTCCTGTTTCCCTGGGCCGTGGCCCTGATGAAGCTGCCGCACGCGGTGGCCGTCTACGCCTTCTGGAGCATGGCCGTCTTCCTCGGCGTTCTTACCGTGGGCTTCGTCTATGAGTGGAAGAAAGGCGCCCTCGAATGGGAGTGATGGTTCCGGCCAAGCCGGCGGCGCCGGGCGCCGCGCGCGCGGGGACGGAGGGCTATGATCCGCGGGCGCACGATCCCTATTTCGACGGCGTCTCCACCCGACTGGCCGACAAGGGTTTCGTGGTCGCCTCGCTCGACGACCTGATCACCTGGGCGCGCACGGGCTCGCTGATGTGGATGACCTTTGGCCTGGCCTGCTGCGCGATCTAGATGATGCAGGCGGCCATGCCGCGCTACGACCT
>JBOHLC010000437.1:0-1876 GCA_050729395.1 Caulobacteraceae bacterium | reverse complement strand
GGACGAGGCCGGCCCGATCCCGGCGACCGCGCGCCTGCCCATCCACCGCGACGCGCCGGCCTTCGTCGACCAGTCCACCCAGGCCGAGATGCTGGCGACCGGAATGAAGGTCATCGATCTGCTCTGCCCCTACACCAAGGGCGGCAAGGTCGGCCTTTTCGGCGGCGCGGGCGTGGGCAAGACGGTGACCATGCAGGAGCTGATCAACAACATCGCCAAGGCCTACGGCGGCTATTCGGTGCTGGCCGGCGTCGGCGAGCGCACGCGCGAGGGCAACGACCTCTATCACGAGATGATCGACTCCAAGGTCAACGTCGATCCCAAGGAGCACGGCGGCTCGACCGAGGGCTCGCGCTGCGCCCTGGTCTACGGCCAGATGAACGAGCCGCCGGGCGCCCGCGCCCGCGTCGCGCTCACCGGCCTCGCCCAGGCGGAATACTTCCGCGACTAGGAGGGCAAGGACGTGCTGCTCTTCATCGACAACATCTTCCGCTTCACCCAGGCCGGCTCGGAAATGTCGGCCCTGCTCGGCCGCATCCCCTCGGCCGTGGGCTATCAGCCGACCCTGGCCACCGAGATGGGTGGTCTTCAGGAGCGCATCACCTCGACCACCAAGGGCTCGATCACCTCGGTCCAGGCGATCTTCGTCCCGGCCGACGACATGACCGACCCGGCCCCGGCGACCTCCTTCGCCCACCTCGACGCCATGACCGTGCTCAGTCGCGACATCGCCGCCCTCGGCATCTTTCCGGCGGTCGATCCGCTCGATTCCACCTCGCGCATCCTCGACCCGCTGGTGATCGGCGACGAGCACTATCAGGTGGCCCGGCGCGTCCAGGAAATCCTTCAGCAATACAAGGCGTTGAAGGATATCATCGCAATCCTCGGGATGGACGAGCTGAGCGAGGAAGACAAGATCATCGTCGCCCGCGCGCGCAAGATCAGCCAGTTCCTCAGCCAGCCGCTGCACGTGGCCGAGGTGTTCACCAACCAGCCCGGCGTCTTCGTCTCCCTGGAAGAGACCATCCGCTCGTTCAAGGCGGTGTGCGAGGGCGAATACGACCACCTGCCGGAGAGCGCCTTCCGCATGGTCGGCGGCATCGACGAAGCGGTGGCCAAGGCCGAGCAGATGGCCAGGGAAGCGTGAGGTGGCGGTGAAGTTTCCCTTCTCGCTCGTCTCGCCCCAGCGCGAGATGTTCTCGGGGCGCGTCGATCAGGTGAACGCGCGCGGGGTCGAGGGCAGCTTCGGCGTCCTGGCCGGCCACGCCCCGTTCATGACCGCGCTCGTCGACGGCCGCCGCGTGCACGTGTTCACCGACGGCGAGGAGCGCCTGTTCGAGGTCAGGGGCGGCTTCGCCGACGTCACCCCCGAAGGCCTAACCATCCTGGCCGAGACCATCGAGGAAGTGAGCTGAAACCCCGGCCCACGTATCTCCTATTTCCGCTCTTCCCCGCGAAAGCGGGGACCCAGTGGTGTCCAGCCTGGCGCTCTTCCGAGGGGGTTGGCGGGCTCAGGCAAAGACAAAAAACCTGGGTCCCCGCTTTCGCGGGGAAGAGCGGAGTTAAAGACAATTCCGCTTTTGCGCGCGGGGCCGGCAATGGATTAGAACCATCGGCGGCCGTTTCGAGGGGACCCATCGCATGCGCCTGATGCTCGCCAGCCTGATCGCAGCCGCCGCCGCGCCGCTCGCGTTCGCCCAGACGCCCCCGGCCACGACTCCGACACCCGCCGCCCCGCCTCCGGCCGCCGCGCCGACAACGCCACCGGCCGCCGCGCCGACAACGCCTCCGGCCGCCGCGCCGACGACGCCTCCGGCGGTCGCGCCCACCACGCCTCCGGCCACGACGCCCCCGGCCACGACGCCTCCAACGACGG
>JBOHLC010000436.1:0-14827 GCA_050729395.1 Caulobacteraceae bacterium | reverse complement strand
CGCCTGGCGCCCTGGACTCCGTGGCGGATTCGTCCTGGGCGGACCTTGAAGTCTTCGTCGCGGCTGGTCATCACTCATCAAACCGCAAGAAGACCGGGTGACGCCGCGCGGAGCATTGAAATCGTTGTCGAATCACGAGCGGGCGACAGCAGGTCCCGTGTGCCGGATGCCAAAAATCTCCAATCCAACCAACCACGTGCGCCCGGCCGGAGGCGGCGCTTTTATCTTGCCGTCTCTGTCCTCGTTCGTAAGCGTCCGGTCCCTGCACGTGATCTGACGGGTGCTCCGGCGGGGCAAATCGGGTTCCTTCGGTCATGGGAGGATCTCCGGTGGCTTCGAGACATTTCGAGAACCCTGGACGGCGGGCCTGGTGGGGCGTGCACGTCGAGGCGTGGCGCCGAAGCGGCATGACGAGAGCCAAATACTGCCGCCTGCACCGACTGAGCCGGGAGAGCTTTCCGCGCTGGATCAAGGTGCTGGTGAGCGGGGAAACCTTGAGCGCCAAGGTGGAAATGGAGCGGGAACAGCGCCTCGAACGGCGCCGTCGGAAGGGCCAGCCGCTGTCCGCCGACACGCGATCCAAGGCTGTTCAGGCGTACTGGGCGATGCACGTCGAGGCGCTGAACTGGAGCGGCATGAGCATCCGCCATTATGCCGACGGGTTGCGGATCTCGCCCCACAGCCTGCGCCGCTGGCGTGATCTGATCGAGGCCGAGGCGGTCGCGGCGGACTGGCGGGCTCTGCTTCATCCGAGCGCTCGCCCGCGGATAAGCAGCGGTGTTAGCAGCGCTGCTAAGGAGCCGACCGCCGAACCGGTCTTGACAGGGTTCTCGAGCGATGGGTCGGCGCGTGACCGGCGGCCGAACCGGCGCAGCTTCACCGACGACGAAAAGCTGGCGATCGTGCTGGAGTCGGAACAGCCGGGCGTGAGCGTGGCGGCGGTGTGCCGGCGCCACGACATCTCGACCAGCATGGTGTTCCGCTGGCGCGTCCAGTTCGGCTTCGGCGGCGAAGAGCCCGCCCAGCTGGCCACGGTCAGGGTGGCCGCCAAGCGCGGCGAGGCCGACGATGCGGCGCGCCTGTTGCGCGATGTGCTGCCGGTTCCGAGCGGCATGGCGCCGGTCGATCTGCCGGATGGCCGGCGGGTGTTCGCGGCCTTGGGCGCCGATCCGGAGGCGGTCCGGCGGCATGTCGCCAGACGGGAGATGGCGCGATGATGGTCGTGCCGGCCGGCGTGAAGGTGCACCTGGCGCTCGGCCACACCGACATGCGCAAGGGCCTCGACGGTCTGGCCGCCCTGGTCCAGGAGCACCTGAAACAGGATCCCTTCTCGGGCCATCTGTTCGCCTTCCGAGGCAAGAGGGCCTCGCTGCTGAAGGTGCTGTTCTGGGACGGCAATGGGCTGTGCCTGTTCACCAAGCGCATCGAGGAGGGCGGCTTCGTGTGGCCTCGGATGGTCGATCCCGGTGGCGTTGTGACGCTCACCCCGGCGCAGCTGGCGATGCTGATCGAGGGCATCGACTGGCGCTCGCCGACGCGCGTGTGGAGGCCGGCCAGAGTCGGCTGAAAACGCGTCAAATCTCAAGCAATACAACGACAAAAGGCTTGGTCGCCGATACGAACAGACGTAGCCTCGCTCATGCGGCTCGATCTGGAAAACCTGCCCTCCGACGTCGGTCTGCTGCACGCGCTGGTGCGCGACATGGCCTCGGTCGTGGAGCATAACGAAGGCGAGATCGAGCGCCTTCGTCTGATCGTCAGGGAGCTTCAGCGGGCGCGGTTCGGCCGCCGTTCCGAACGCCTCGATCCGGACCAGCTGGCGCTCGGCCTGGAGGATGTCGAGGCCGACATCGGCGCCATCGAGGAGAGCCGCCCGGTCGTGGCGGACAGGAAGTGCGCGCGGGCGAAGCGCAAGCCGCTCCCGGATCATCTGCCTCGCGAGGAGGTCGAGATCGACGAGCCCCACGATGCTTGTCCCGGTTGCGGAGGCGCCTTGCACGGCATCGGCGAGAGCGTGGCTGAGATCCTGGACTGGGTTCCGGCCACCTTCCGCGTGATACGGACCACGCGCCCGAAATACGCGTGCCGCGCATGTCAGAGGATCGTTCAGGCGCCCGCGCCGGAACGCGTCATCGCCGGCGGCCTGGCGACCCCGGCGCTGCTGGCCCAGGTCCTGGTCAGCAAATACTGCGACCACACCCCGCTCTATCGGCAGTCGCGCATCTTCGCCCGGCTCGGGGTGGATGTGGAGCGCTCGACGCTCGCCGGCTGGGTCGGCGGCGCCTGCTGGTGGCTCGAGGCCCTGCACGATCGCCTGTGCAAGAACATCTTCGCCTCCGACCACCTCTTCGCCGACGACACGCCCGTCCCGGTGCTCGATCCGGGGCGCGGGCGAACCAAGACCGGACGCTTGTGGGTCTATGCCCGCGAGCAGCGTGGCTGGGGCGGACCGGAGCCGCCGGCGGCGGCCTACATCTTCGCGCCGGATCGCAAGGCGGAGCGCCCGGCGGCGCATCTGGAGCGCTTCAAGGGCGTCCTCCACGTCGATGGCTATGCGGGGTTCGAGCGCCTGACCGGCAAGGGAGATATCGTCCTCGCCGCCTGCTGGGCCCACACCAGGCGCAAGTTCTATGAGGTCGCCCAGGCCGAAAATACGCCCCTGGCGCTGGAGGCCCTGCGCCGGATCGCCCGTCTCTATGCCATCGAGGCGCAGGTCAGAGGACAATCGCCGGCCCACCGCCTGGCCGCGCGGCGGTCGCTCTCCAAGCCGATCGTCGATGCTCTCGAGGTCTGGCTGGAAGCCCAACTTCCGCTTCTTCCGGGCCGCGGAAACCTCGCCAAGGCCATCCGTTATGCGCTGTCGCGGTGGCGGGCCCTGACGCGCTTCCTGCACGACGGCCGCATCGAGCTGGACACCAATCCCGTCGAACGCGCGATCCGCCCGGTGGCGCTCGGGCGCAAGAATCATCTCTTCGCCGGCAGTGACGGCGGCGGCCATCGTTGGGCGGTCATCGGCTCGCTGATCGAGACGGCGAAGCTCAACGGCGTGGAGCCCCACGCCTACCTGCGCGACGTGCTCGAACGCATGGTCGCCGGCCACCCGATCAACCGGCTCGATGAGCTGCTGCCGTGGGCTTGGAAGGCCGCAAATCACGTCAACACCTGACCGACGTGCAAGCCCCGGACGCATACCCTCGTTCTCCTGTCCGCCTCCTCCTCCGGCCCAAATGCGCGCGAGAACCCGCCATGGCGCGAGCGAGCCGTACCCGGGTCATTGGCGAGTGCTCCCTGACGACGGCGGCACGAAGAGACCGTCCGACGGCGTAGCGGGTGCAGCCTGATCGCGGGAGATGGTGTGGACCGTCGGCTGAATGGACGGTCCGTCGAGTGCCGGCGCGGGGCTCGCCAGGTAGTCCCGCGCGTGGCTCGCGAACAGCGGCGCCTCCGTCCACGATCGAACCACCCCGGTGGCGGGCGAGACGCCTTCGAACGTCTCCCCGCCGATCGCCGGCGCGAGCCTGGCGACGTAGGTCTGGGTCTCGGCGGGGAGCGGCCGGCCTGTCGCCAGATGGTCCTGGTAGCGCGCGGGTCCGGCATCGTAGGCGGCCAGAAACCCCGCTGGGCCGAACCGGTCCCACAGCTCGCGCAAGTATGCCGCGCCGGCGGTGATGTTGTCTCGCGGATCGAAAGGGTCGACGCCCAGACCGTAGCGAATGCGCAGATCGGCCCAGGTCCGGGGCATCAGCTGCATCAGACCCATCGCGCCCTTGGGCGAGACCGCGCGCGCCTGGCCGCCGCTTTCGAGGCGCATGACCGCTTCGATCCATGCGCGGGGAATGCCGAAGCGTCGCGCGGCTTCGGCGACGATGCCCGGCAACCCGTCAGCGGACTGCAAACCCGCTGGCGGCGGTGGGGCGGGTGAGGCCGCGTCGGCGCCGTGACCGCCCGCGTGCAGTCCGAGGACGACACCGGCGACGAGAAGCCACCGACGCCAGGGCGTCGCGCGCCGGAGCGACCGCCCTTGGGCGGACGCCAAGAGGGCCGGAACGAAGGAAAGGGAGGTGACGGCAGGCGGCGCGCGAACAAGTGCCGGCCCGCGTGTGAACCGGCTCATCGATGGGTCCCCGGGATCCACAACGGGTCGGCGCGGCCGACGATCGTCGTCGCTGGCAGGGCGCCGAAGTAGCGGCCATCGAGCGAGTCCGGCGGACGCCGGTTCATCACGAACACCTGGCCGGCGCGGATGCGCAGGCAGCCGCGCCAGACCGGCAGCGCCCTGCCGAACCGGTCGTGCGCCAGGGCCCGGCCCATCACCGCGCCATCGATCGAGATGGCCAGCGCGGTCCGGCAGACTCGCTGACCAGGCAGCGCAAGGATGTGCTTGAGGAGTGGCGCGCCCAGGGGAAGATATCGGCGCTGAGAGAGATATTCGGCGAGCGCGCGTGGCGGCTCGATGATCACCAGTTCGCCCGCGCGCAACACGCCCGCCGCGCGCACGGCGTAGAGGCCGATAGGGACGCTGGCGCTGGCGTTCCAGATCAGCTTCGGCGCTGGGTGAAACGCGAGCGACGCGCCAGCGGCGAGCGCCGCGATGGCGGTCGCGACGATCCATCCCCGGCGCATCATGTCCCGCTCCGGCGACGCAGGAGCCAGGCGCGATGGCGCTCGCGCGTGTAGGGGCGCGGCGCCTCGCCTGCGGCAAGGCGGTTGTGGACGTGGCGCCAGTGATCGGGCGCGGCGTCGGCGGGATCGACGTCGATCCGCTCGACCGTGTCGATCGCTTCCAGCACTTGCTGGACTTTCGGCCAGCCGTGAGCGCGGAGCAGAAGTTCGCCGCCGGGCGTAACGAAGGGAACGGCGGTAAGGGCCTCGCCCGGACGGACCGCGCGCAGGATGTCGATCCGCGAGACGGCGGTGCCGTAGTCGTTGGCGCGCCAGCGGACCAGGGCGAAGACCGCGCCGGGAGCGAATGAAAGGACCCGGCGGCGGCGATCGATCAATCGCTCGCCCACCGGTTGGCCGAAGCGGATCCAGCGCTCGATCCGGCCTTCCAGCCACAGAAGTTCAACGTCGGTGAGCATGACCACGCGCCTGTCAGCGGCCGCCGCGCGGGCCGTAGGCCGGCGCGATGGCGGCATGGCGCTTGGCGGGCAGCACGGACCCGGTTCCCGGATCGCTGGTCGAACTCTTGCTGCCGCGCTCGGCCCAGGCCTGCAGGTCGTCGAGCGCATAGACCACACGCCCACCGATCTTGCGGTAGGTGGGGCCGGTGCCGTAGGTGCGGTGCTTCTCAAGCGTGCGGCCGGAGAGGCCGAGAAAACGCGCGGCTTCGGGCGTGCGCAGGTAGCGCGGCGGGAAGCCGGCAAGGGGATCGGGCATGGGAGATCTCCGGTGGCTGATCGCGCGCCCGACAGGAAGCGGGTGCGCTTGCCGGACACCTTGGCGAGGCCTGGGCGCCGGGGTTGATGGCGAAGATCGCCGCCCCGAAAATCGCCACCCCCTTGGAAGCTCGGAGGGTCAGAGGCGCTTGCGCAACAGCGCCAGGTAGCCGCCACGGATGAGCCGAGCGCCGCCGCGGCAAAGACGGATGGCCACGTCTCGGGCCGCTGACGACCGCCAAGTCGCCGAGTCGACCACACGGACGCTCAACAGATGTTCGGCGATGTCGCGATAGCTCGCGCCGGCACCGCGTCCGTCAATGGCGCGCAGCATGTTCTTCAGCCGGCGGCGGCCTTGGCGCGTCAAGCGGCCAGCGCCCGCCGCGCCACCTTTCAGGGCTTCATGCAGCGCTTTGACTGCCGCCAGCCGGACAGCGAAGTGCTCGTCCAGCGGCAGGATCGCGGCGAGTGCCTGGTCGGGTCCGGCGCCGGGCTCGATCAGAAGCTGAGGGCCGCCGGCCAACTTCAGATGCAGTCCATCGTCGGCCGACCGCCACCGACCATCCAGGTCTGTCAGGCTGAGTGACCGCCCGGCGTCCGGCCCTGCGGGCGCCAGGCGCACGACGACCGCCGGGGCGATCTCGGGCCGCCAGTAGACAGGCGCGACGCGGGCGGCCAGCCTCGGGTCCGCCGGGAAACCGCAGGCCCCAGCGGGGCGCAAGCCCGCCTCCCGGGCCGGGCGATTCGCGACCGTCCTTGCCCCGGCGGGCGGCCGCGTAGTCGGATTGATACAGGGGATTGCGCCTCAGGAACTCCCAGGCATAGTCGGCGGCGTCCAGCGCATCGACGTCGTCGTAGTCGGCGTCCCGACGCCAGTCCCGCATCGACATCGCGGTGAAATCTCCGTCCACTGGTACGCGGACGAACCGACCCGCCGCACGCAATACACGCGACCAAAAACCCCGACTCGGCGCCTCCACGTCAACCCGGGGGCAATGCATCGCGTCATGCGCCAGGCGCATGGCCGAGCGTCAGGGGCCTTTTCTCAACAGGTCGAGATAGCCCCGGTCGGTCATCCAACGGGCCCGGGCCAAGTGGCTGTCGTGCCTTCGCTTCGCACGGTCGGGCTCAACGTTTGGGTCAATCTCGAGGAGCCGGGAAGCGACCTCTTCCCACGCCGCCCGTTCTGCATCGGCGTCCAGCAGGCGCAGATAAAGCCTCAGGTGCGCCTTGTCGTAGTCAGTGACCACGGGCGCGCTCGGCGCTTCGTCGGCGATCGCGGTGGTCAACCTGCGATCCTCTTGGGTCTCGCCGGACAGTAAGCCAGCGCCGATCGAGAGTCACCGGGCGCCGACGGCCAACGACGGATGACCCGCCGTCGTGGCCGGTCAATCTCGACGGAAGAATTCGGCCGGCTCGACGGCCAACACTTCGGCCAGCTTTTCCAGGACGTCGACGGTCGCGGCGTGTTCTTCCCGCTCGAGCATCCCGACATAGTTGCGGTTGATGTCCGCACGATCCGCCAAGTCCTCCTGCGACACGTTCTGTTCGTGCCGAAGACGTCTGAGATTTTTGGCGACCACCCCACGCAATTTCATGCGCCAAGGGGGCCGGGAGCCCCCTCGGATGACCACCTAATATATTAGGTAATCAAGCCGCTCGCGCAAGGAGGTTTTCTGAGGGCGAGGATGCGCCACGAGCCGACCTTGGAGCAGCTCCGGAAGGCGGACATTCCGAAGTGCAGGGTGGCTGACCTTTTCCGGACCATGGCGGCGGCTACTTGCCCCGGCACACACCGACGTTCCCGATTTGATCTTCTGAAGAATCAGATCACTCTTGCAACCTATCCGAACATTTGACCGCGTGACGCCGAAGGAATCATCGGCGCGTCAAGTTGGGTCATTGCGGGAAGCAAAGGAGCAAACACGCGATGCTGTCGCCGGACGAGTTCACGGTTGGGCTCTTCGCGACGGCCCGACCGCTCAGCCTCATCCTACCCCGCGGGGGACGCGAACAGGCTGCCATCATTGGAGCTTACGACGATGCGCCGACTGCGGTGTTTCTCTCGGGCGAGTACAGATTTCGCTCGTTTCGCAGTGACACCAACACGACTTGGAGCGGCCTAATTGTTCCTGACGTTCGCGTCGAGGTTGACGAAACAAGCGTATTCGATCCCGACTGTGATGGCTTCGGCGCAGGGGCAGTAATTCGTTTCGGCGCTCGACTGGTCATGTACTCGGTTCCAGATCCCAATTCGGCGCAGCGCTTGGCAACCGTGTTGCACGACAATCTTCCAGGCACTGCGCAGCTTCGGGCGGCGTTCCTCAGATGGCATGTCGTGATCGGAACTGGGCGGGATAAGCGGACACTCTGGCGCGCGCCAGAACAGTCCGCGGAAGAGAACTGACCGGCGCGAGGGACTGCCGCCGCTCGCCAACCGTGAGTGCTCGCCCGATGTGGCAAGGCCCTTACAGGCGTTGAATTCTCGCGGAGATCGACCTTGCTGCCGCGGGTCCACCCGGTGAAATGAGCATCAGAGATGCCTGAAGACGACCGTATCTGGATCCAACTCGAAGAACTCGACCGACGGTTCGCCGACATTCACAAGCCACCTCCGGATAAGCGCGAGACTGGCCATTTGTTTATTCAGGCCTTGCAGAGCTTACGAGAGGACATCGGCGCGATCCGCGCATTGGCGCGTTCGCGAGGCGCGTGATGCACGCCACTAACATGTCCACGGCAGGGTCAACGTCCACATACATGGACCTGGAACGCGACTGCGCCCGCCTCGCCGAAGTCGCTCGTCAAATGGCAGAATTTGCCCAAACCAAAGACAACTTTCGCGACGAACCAGAATTCGAAAAGCTAAAGGCGATGCTTAATGCCAATTACCATTCAGTGGGAAGTCCGATCGTAGCGATATGGGATAGGGATAGACGGGAAGCTGCGGGCAATGGCCTCGCCTTGCATGAGCAACTTCACCAACTGCCGGCCCGCGCTCGTGAGGCCGGCCTTGAGATTCGCCTGGTCAATCGATGCAAGTTCGTCGGCGATTTCGGTCAGCCGCTGATGCACATGGCGGGCAGCTGCGGATCCTTGAGGTTCGTCGGTTCCGACAAAAAAGGCGGCAAGTCTGACAAATACGTACACACCGTGGAGGACACCGCCGAACGGGCGGTGGGTCTGTCGCCAAGGTGAAAACGTCTGCCCATCGACATCGCGCACGAGGGGACAATCGCGCTCAAGGAGAGTCAGGTGGAGATGCATGGCCTCATGAATAATGCTCTCGGCAAGTCGTAACGCCCCGACCCGATCACGGCGTTCAGGCAACGACACGAAGATACGGTCCACCCACGCCGGCTCGCTGTGGCTGACGTCGTAGCCGGGATCAGCTTTTAGCAGGTGAATTTCGCCTACCCGCGCCGCAACGATTGCAGCGAGACTAGGAACCGCCCCGATCGCCGCGGCGGCGTCCACGAAGAGAGTTGCGTCGGTCACCTGCGCATCGGTCAGCCTCAGCCCCCCCTGTCGGACGTGGGCCTCGATATCAGCCGGCGCCCTCGCCACGCGATCCCAAATCCATTCGGTTCCGCTCGGCGCTGTAGATTTGGCGATCTCGAAGCCCGGGAGTAGCCAAGGGTCTTCCAGGCGGAGGTCCACCCTAGACTCAGTTCGCGCCGTCAAAGGAATAGACCAGGGTGTAGCGCTCGCCGCGCTGGATGGTGGAGACCGCATGGAAGGAGTGTGGTGAGATTGCGAACGCCATGCCCGAGCGATGAGTTGGGCGCAGGATACGGCGGACGTCGTCGGCCGAGGCGGTGCCGAACAGCAACAGCAGGCCACCCTGGTCGTCTTCCCACCCGCGATTAAGCTGGATCAGCAGCCGGTGGGTCTCGCCCGTCGGCCGGTGGTCGTTGTGCACGCGGATAGTCTGGCCGGGGACCAGCTTGTGGGCAGTCACCTCAATCAGCCGGAGCGAAACGCCGGCGATGGGCACGAGCAACAGGCGCTGTAGATCATCCACGGTGTCGCCGACCAGAAGGGGGTGGAGATCGTCCGGGAGCGCCTGAGGCTCGAGGTGAACCTCCCATTGCTCGTAAAAGCTGGCGACCCGAAGCACCCAGGGTGCGTCCGTCTCCATCCAGGTCAGCGCGGCTTCACAGAGTTCCGGTGGCAAGGGCGCACCGTGAGTGGCGTGGGCGAAGGGTGCCGTGCGAACATCGGCGTCGAGAAGCGCCAAGCTCATGCCGCGTGCTCCTTGATGAGATAGGGCGCTAGCAAGGCTTCCATCCGCGCGATCAGGACCTTCTGATCGGCGCAGAAGACGGTGGGGTTGTCGTAGCCCGCGCCGTCCTTGAACCGGTGCGTGACCATGCCGCCGCCACAGACTTTCAACTGCGGACAAGTTTGGCAGATCGGCGAGCTCGGCTGCTGAGCCAAGTGATACGCGCGGAACTCCGGGCTGGCGACAATTTCGTCCAGGGCATTGCGGCCCAGCGCCCAACTGGCGTCAAAGCCGTCGCCGAGCGGAGAACTCTTCAACGTGTCGTTCTTCTTCACCGCACCGTCGGTATCAATGACCAGGATGCCGAAATCGGTAAGGCCGATACCTTCTTTGACCCCGGACCCGCCCAGCAGCAGGCGCATCATGTCGTCGAGCAGGCGGCTGCGGAACGGGGCTGGGTCAGCCACATAGCGGTCGAGGACGCGGCACATCCAGGTACCGTATTCTTGGGAGTCCGCCGAGGCCTTGCCGAACGGCAGGGCCGAGTGGTTGCCGTCACGGTAGAGGAAGTCAACGCTCGGGACCCGGAGGTCCCTAAAGTAGTCGTAGACCGCCTCCGGGTCAGACGTGGGGTCCACCACACAGAGCACGCCGGAGAACAGCCTCTCGGCGGCCGGATGGGCCTGCAGGCGCCGGAGCCCCGCCACAACTTTGGCGTGGGTCGAGCGCTCGCGCAGGTCGACCCGAAACCGGTCGTGGACCGCCGCAGGCCCATCGAGGCTGACTGAGAGGGTGACATCATGCTCGACGCAAAGGTCGAGGAGGGGGCCGCTGATCAGCACCCCGTTGGTCTGGATGCTAATCCCGCAGGCGTCGCCGAGGGAGTTGCGCAGGGCGGCGAGCAAGCCATTTAGTCGCGGCAGCCCCAACAGCAGCGGCTCGCCGCCGTGCAGAACGATAGAGAACGGCCGACCCTGGGCGCGCATCAACGCGCCCAGCTCAGCGGCGACGATGGCCTGGGTTTCGGCCGCCACGCGTTTGGGAAGGGTCCGCCAGCTCTCGTCGCCCATGTGGTACACGTAGCAGTAGCTGCAATCGAGATTGCAGCGGCTGGCGACCTTCAGCAGGACGGTGTCGACATGCATGAGGGCTGCCGTCGCCTCAGCGGTTGTGGCGGTTGAAAGTCCGATTGTAGCTGCGTGGTACGTCCACCGTTTCGGCCCGGACCTCTTCGATCAGCCGGCGGATCGCCGGACTGTCGAGAGGGACATCGAGCTGGGGCGCAGCCGCTTTCGCCTCAACCGCTTTCGCAAGCATCGACCCATCGGCCATTGTCAGTTCTCCCTCGTGCGAACTCATATCATAAGCGACCGCACCGTTGCACAGAAGTATTGTGTGAAAAATCTTGCGCGATCGGCCACGCCCTTTGGACAAGATGTAATCGCCGATCATTAGAGCTCAACGGTAGCATCACTCGATATATCGACCCGTATTCCTCGTTCCATGATAGCGCGATACAACCGGTGAGCTCATGTCTACTAGTATTGTTCACTCACAGATGAAGAACACGTTCCCGTTTCGCTGTCAATATCCACTGTATTCTAGAATTTCTCTGCAAAATAATCTTGCGCTGCCGCCGAGTACACCGCGTCGGGCTTCACCGCCGCGGCGAGCTTGCTGCGGATCCGCTGGATCAGCTGTCCGGCAGCCGGATCGCCCAGCGCCTCCAAGGCCGACGCGGCGTCGGATAGAAGGCCCAGGGATTCCAGGTGGCTGCGACGCGCCTGGTTGAGTTCAATGCGATCGAGCTTCAGAATTCTCACCGTCGCCTCGCCCTCCGGACTGGTCCAGAACGGCACGTCACCCTTGAACACGATGTGCTTGCGTGGGTCGTCGGGGCCGCCGGGATCGAGGATCAAAGGTGCCTCGGCGGCGATCGGATCATGGTGGTTGCGGGCCCGAGCCGCCTCGACCGACAGCGGGAACTGATCGATCTTGCGGTACTGATTGCAGTCGGCGCAAGCGTAGTAGAGATTCGTCCAGACGTAGGCTAGCCAATAGTAGCCTGGCCGAAGCTTGCCGTTTGTCTGCTTCACTGCGCCCTTTGGCCGGTAATGCTCCACGTCGCCGGCGTAGTTGGCCGCGAAGCGAGCTTCGCAGAAACAACACTTGTGGTGCTGAGCCGCCTTCAGGGTCGCCTTCACGATCTCTGGGCCGTAGACGGACTTCTTGAAGCTGAAGGTCTTGTCGCCGGATTGATAGGGTCCGGGAGTCAGGTCATAGGCGGCCTCATGCGCGGCGGTTAGGGCGACCCCCTTCGCCAGAACCGCAGGCGCCGCGGGCTTGACGACCCGGATCACGGCTTGTGGGCGTCGAGCAGCTTGGCTGCCTGTCGGATCATCTCCATCGCGTCCCGATCCTCGGGCGAGGGGGTCGGGGATAAGGAGGCTGCGAGTGCTTCCAGGTCCACCAGCTCGCGCCGCTCATTGGGTGTCGTTCGACTTTTCTGCAGAAGCTCGGTCCGCCGCTGCAGGGCGTAAGTCACGTCCGGCGAATATGGGCTGCGGATGTCGTAGAGCGCGCTGGTCACCAGTTCGTCCAGCCGCCAAGTCTTGATCACCTCGGGATCATTGACGATCACCGCCTGATTTTCCTCTCGGCGCACGACCGCCAGATTGGTGTCGAGGTAGGTTTGCGCCAGCAGCGGGCTGTGCGCTGTGGCAATGAACTGAACCTGTGGAAACGCTGCCGAGAGATGGTTGCGCAGCTGGCGCTGCCAGTGGGGATGAAGATGCAGGTCCAGCTCGTCGATCAACACGATCGCCGGCTGACGGAGCGGTTCGTCGACATCGGGATAGTGGCGATAGAGCCGCCAAGCCAAGTCGACCGTCCAAGCCGTCATGGTCTGATAGCCCAAGCTGAGCGCGCTCAGCGGTACTTCTCCGTAAGGCGTGACGACCTGGACGCCGCTCTTGCCGCCTCGGGACCGAGGCGTCGAGGGACCGTAGAGATGAATATCGTCGGCGCTCTTGAGGTCCGGGAGCAGGGTCACCAAAGCGGCCTTGACCGCTTTCAAAAGATCGCCGGCGTGTGGTTGTTCCTTAAGGGAGGCATAGTCCAGGTCTTCCAGGATCCGCTGCGCGTCTGAAAGTTCCAGCGAGGCGTCGAACAAGGACGCCGTGGGCTCGCTATCCTCCTCCAGGGCGTCGCTCGCCCCACTGGTGACATGGCGCGCCGCCCCGTAGCCAATCACCAGAGGTTCGACAAAGCCCCGACGATGGGCGGGAGTCGATTTGATGCTGTCGAGACCCCGGCCCTTCATAGTGAAGCTCGCCTCGGTATTCAGCCGGGTCATCCGACCGCCCGGTTGCCCGAGCGCGTGGCCGACCGACAATTCCGCGCCCAGCCGAACGTCGCGAGCGCCCATCCGCGCCAAGCCTTCGATTTCATTGTTTTCCCGGCCAAACAACTCAGGCTCGATGCGCGTCGGCTTTGGCGCATTCGGTTCTGCCCCCTCGGTCCCCAGCCGAGGGCGCATCATAACCAGGCACTGCAACAGCGTCGTCTTGCCCACCCCATTGTCGCCCAGGATGAGCGTCCAGGGTGCCGGCTTGCCGTTGCTGTCCTCAAGCACCAACACCTGCCGCTCGCCAAACGAGCGGACATTGGTCAGTTCGAGGCGGGTGAAATAGACGAACGGACTACCTGCGACGGCCATTAGTGGCTCCCCCGGGGCATGGGCTCGGAGACCGCGCCCCGAGACCCGTCACTATACATCGCAAGACTCGCCGCCTGCACCAAGCAGTGACTGTCCGCGCGGCCGTCAGTGCATCGGCGCGATGACCCTCGCCGTCGACGGCGGGGGCCTTTTTCGTTTGAGACTCCGGCCCAGACTCACCCTAATAAATCCGGCCCCTGAACTTCGGAGGCCGAAAATGGCCATCGTCTATACCGAGCCACGGCCCTACGGCCGGGACGGTGAGCGCATCACCCACTTTACCGTCGAGACCGCCGGCGACGTCGAACTTCATCGAACCTGGACACAGGCCGACGCCATCGACTGGGCCAAGCGGAACGGCCATGCACCCCATGTCGCGCGGGTGCGGCATATGAACAGCAAGCACCACCCCGACCAGTGGCGGGCGGTCTAGGACCGTGGAATTCCGCGTCCGCTGGCCGACTAAGCTCACGCCTCGCGACGAACTGAAGCCGGGCGACCTGTTCGTGATCTACGGCCCGGGCACGCACCTCCTGGCGCTACGCATCGGCGGCAAGGCGCAGGAGTCGGCGATCGTCCTAGCGGAGTGGGGGGACAGGACTGGCGCTTCGCTGCCAGAGGTCGCTGCGCTGGCGATCATTCTGGATCAAGTCGAGACTGTAAGGGTCATCGAGGAGGGCTTGGTCCTCGAGCCCGGCTCGGAGACCGTCGACTCCGTCCTCGGGCTTGATGCGCCTGGCGCGATTCCCGCCGGCGCGCTCGCCGAGATGGACGACGGGCGGCTCGGCATATTCGTTCGGCGGCAGGGCATTTCCAGTGCGATCTACGATCTCCGGACCGGAGAAGATGCGCCGCGACCGCATGTCCGTCGCTACCGCAACTGGCGGCTGTCCTGGTTCGACGGTGATGACCGAATTGAACTGGCCGGCTTCGGCTTGGCCTGACCAGCGATCCTCGCCGTAGCCGGCCTGGTCGCCCCTATGCTCAGCGCCAACCTCTCGGTTGGCGGCGACATCGACTTGACCGGCGCGGACCGTGCGGGCCTAGTTCACGGCCGACGGCCGCTGACAGAAACTGACCGCCAGGGCCGCGAAGACGATCGTGGCGATCGGCAGGGCCAGGGATGACTTCACGGCGTCGCGCCCTCCGGCGGCCATATGCGCTTTCGGCCGACCGTCGCGTTGCCTGGCGCGGTGATGTTCGGCTCGCCGAGGCGTTCGCACCGTCGGCAGCGGAAGACCAGCTCGTCGACCGGCCGATCGGCGTCCGGGCGGCGCGCCAGCGCCTGGGGATCCGGCGGGAGGAGCAGTCGGCACCGCAGGCAGTTGATGGTAAGGTCGACATCCGACTCTGCAAGAGGTCGAGCGGTCATCTTCATCGTTCCCAAGGGCGGACGTTCACCAACAGTGCCGGCAAGCAGACCTTCCCAGCGTCGGATAAGAGTCATCTTTCGCCCTACGCTGCTTCGGCGACAGCGCCCCGCCCGGGCTCGCCCCGGCGGGGACG
>JBOHLC010000435.1:0-4415 GCA_050729395.1 Caulobacteraceae bacterium | reverse complement strand
ACAATGTCCTCACAGTAAATTAAATTAAAGAATAGTTCCTCTGGATCCTCAACACCTGGGCGCCGAGGTTCGGCGTCGAAACGACCCTGGTGGACGGGCCGGACGTGGAGGCCTGGCGAGACGCGGTGCGGCCTCACACCAAGGCCTTCTTCCTGGAGAGCCCGGCCAATCCCCTGCTCGAGATCGTCGACATCGCCGCCATTTGCGAGATCGCGCGCGAGGCCGGTGCCAAGGTCGTCGTCGACAACGTCTTCGCCACGCCGATCTTCCAGTCGCCGCTGAAACTGGGCGCGGACGTCGTCGTCTATTCGGCGACCAAGCATATCGACGGACAGGGGCGGGTGCTGGGCGGCGCGCTGCTCGGCGCCGCAAGCCTTCTCGATGCTGCCTACAAGGACCCGATGCGGCACACGGGGCCGGCCCTATCGCCGTTCAACGCCTGGCTGCTGCTCAAGGGACTGGAGACGCTCGACCTGCGCGTGCGCCGCCAGAGCGAGACGGCGGCGACCCTGGCCGACATGCTGGCTGCGCACCCCAAGGTCCGGGCCTGCCGCTATCCGACCCGCGCCGACCACCCCCAGCATGACATCGCCGCGCGGCAGATGAGCGGCGGCGGCAGCCTGCTCGCCTTCGACCTCGGCTCGCGGGAAGCGGCGTTCGCGTTCCTGAACGCGCTCGAGCTCATCGACATTTCCAACAACCTCGGCGACGCCAAGTCCATGGCCACCCACCCGACGACCACCACCCATCGCTCGATGAGCGAGGAGCAGAGACTGGAAATTGGCCTGACGCCCGGCTGGGTGCGGTTCTCCGCCGGGCTCGAGAGCGTGCGCGATCTGGCCCGCGATATCGATCGCGCCCTGAAGGCCGTGTGATGCGCCCCGTCTCGAAGCGCGCGCGCGACAGCGCCCTTGCCCTAGCCCTCGTGCTGGCCGCGACGAGCGCCCGCGCCGCCATCCGCCAGTTCTCCTACGATCCGGCCGACGCCGAAACCCGCGCGGCCGCCGGGCCGGTGACGCTGGTGATCAATCAGACGATGTTCGGCACGCGCGTCCTCAAACTGCGCTCCACCCTGGCCAAGGCCACGGCCGACCTTGCCCGCGCCGATATCGGCGCGCTTGGCCGCGACGCCTGGTCACGCGCGGTTGGCGCCAAGGCGCCCGAGCGCGATCTCTATCGGATCCTGCCGGGCGACGACGGCGCGGCCTTCATCGCGGCCCTGTGTCCGGGATCGAAGCGCGGCTGGCTGGCGCTGACCAGCGTGCGATATGGGGACGATGTTCAGGCGGTGGTGATCGGAGACGATCCGGCCGGCGGCCCGGCCAGGCGCTGCCGCGCGCTCAACTTCACGTTTCACGGTGAGTGGCGGGCGCCCTCCCAGCGCCAGATCGAGATCGATCCGGTCGCGCCGCCGGACTTCCCGAACTAGAGCCTTACTCCAGCAGGCGAACCTTGATCGCCTCGCGCCGCGCCCCATCAACGCCGAGCGCGCCCTCGAGATAACCGTCCAGGTCCCCATGACGCTCGGCCACGGCCGCCCAGGCCGTTTCCAGATAGGCCGCCTCGACGCCCATGGCCACGCGCACGGCCGTCTCGTCGGGGGTGCGCCCGCTGGCCTCGCGGATCACCTGCGTCACCAGCGGCAGCCGCCGCGCCATGCGCTCGGGATCATTGGTGGCCAGGTAATCGATGAGGATGTCGTCCCGGTGAACGCCGGCCAGATGGTGGGTCAGGGCGGCCAGGATGCCGGTGCGGTCCTTGCCGGCGGCGCAATGGATCAGCACCGGTCCGTCGGCGCGGGCCAGGGCCTCGAAGTAGCGCGCGTAGAGATGGAGCAGCCGCGGGTTGAACGGCGCCTCGGCATAGTAGTTCAGCATATAGTCGCGGAAGGACGAGGCGCTGAGGTCGGAGCCGGTCACGTGGGCGAGCCAGGTGTCTTCCTCGTCCTCGCCGGCGTCGCTGACGATCACCTCGCCGGCGAAGGCCCCGTGGCGGCGCGAGGGATCGCGCTCGCGCTCGTTCTTGCGCCGCAGGTCGACGACAACGGCGATGCCCAGGGCCGCGATCGCGGCTAGGTCGGCGTCGGTCGCCCTGCCGTGCGAGGCGGAGCGCCACAATCGCCCAGACCGCAGACGCTGGCCGCCAACAGTGGAATAGCCGCCGAAATCACGGAAGTTCTCGACGCCCTCGAGAGGCAGATGCCGGTTCATGCCGGCCTGTTAGCGGCCCCGCGCGACAATTGCGAGACGGAGAAATGCGGCGCGCCCAAGCGAGTTGGACTATAGAGTTGGACCAAGTCAGGGTCCAATGCTATAAGGCGAGGATGACCGTACAGATGAACATCGCGGCGGCCAAGGCAAGGCTATCGGAGCTTGTCGCGCGCGCCGAGGCTGGCGAGGAGGTCATCATCGCTCGGGGAGGCAAACCCGCCGTTGTCCTCAAGCCGCGCGTCAAGAACGCCCGCATCCGACGACTTGGAGTGTGGGATCGCTACGGGGCCGGGATTCCGGAAACTCTGTTCCTGGGACCGGACGCCGAGACCGCGGCGGCCCTCGATGTGTGGGAAACAGCGCCGATAGATCCGGCCGAGTGAACCTTCTGCTGGATACACACGCCTTCGTTTGGGCGACCGCGCAGTCGCGGCTGCTTTCCCCGAGGGCCGCGGCGCTGATCGGCGATGGCGACAACACGGTCTGGGTGAGCGCCGTCAGCGCCTATGAGATCGAGTTCAAGCGCCGTCGCGACCCGCTTCTGTCGGCATTGCCCGCCGATCTGGATGAAGCCGTGAACCTGCAAGGATTCGAATGGCTCCCACTACGACCTGCCCACGCGGTAGCGGCGGGTCGGCTGCCGAGGCTGAGCGGCGATCCCTTCGACCGCATGCTGGCCGCCCAGGCGCTCGTCGAACAAGCGACGCTGCTCACTCGCGATCCTCTCGTTGCCGCCTACGGGCCCGTGATCGCCTGGTAGCGCGCGAGCGTCAGTGGACCGCGCCCTCCGCGCGGCGCTCCAACAGTTTGTCGAACTCGTTCCATACGCCCGCTTCGCCCTGCCAGGCGCCGCGGCTGGCCGCCTTGGAATATTCCGTGGCCCTGGCCTCGAAGAAGTTGGCGTGCTCCACGCCCGACAGCAGGCTCTGCAACCACGGCAGCGGGTTCTCCTTGACCCCATAGACCGTCGGCAAGGCCAGCTGGCGCAGCCGCCAGTCGGCAATGAAGCGGATATAGGCCTTGATGTCGGCGCTGGTCATGCCCTGCACCTCGCCGGCGTCGAAGGCCAGGTCGATGAAGCGGTCCTCCAGGCCCACCACCGTCTTGCAGCAGTCGACGATGTCGTCGGCCACGGTCTTGGTCACCGCGCCGGTCTCGGCCTTGAAGGCGTGGTACAGCTTGACGATGCCCTCGCAATGCAGGCTCTCGTCGCGCACGCTCCAGGAGATGATCTGGCCCATGCCCTTCATCTTGTTGAAGCGCGGGAAGTTCATCAGCATGGCGAAGCTGGCGAAGAGCTGCAGCCCCTCGGTGAAGCCGCCGAACATGGCCAGCGTGCGGGCGATGTCGGCGTGCGTGCCGACGCCGAATTCCTTCATGTAGTCGTGCTTGGCCTTGAGCGCCTCGAGCTCCATGAAGGCCGAGAACTCCGATTCCGGCATGCCGATGGTTTCGAGCAGCAGGGCGTAGGCCGCGATATGGATCGTCTCCATGTTGGAGAACGAGGCCAGCATCATCTTGACCTCGGTCGGCTTGAACACCTGGGTGTAGCGTTCGAGATAGTTGTCGTTCACCTCGACGTCCGACTGGGTGAAGAAGCGGAAGATCTGGGTCAGCAGGTTGCGCTCGCGGTCGTTGAGGCGCGCGGCCCAGTCCTTGCAGTCCTCGCCGAGCGGCACCTCCTCCGGCATCCAGTGCACCTGCTGCTGGCGCTTCCAGAAGTCATAGGCCCAGGGATAGCGGAATGGCTTATAACCGACCGACGGCGTCATCAGGCCGGGCGTCGCGTGTGAGGTCATCGTGGTCTCCGCGGAGGACTCGCCTGGACTCGACACTAGCAAGGCGGGCGGCAACATCTAGTAGGTTCGATTACCATATTATCAATATGGTGTGGGTGGCATGGGGATAAAATGACCCGAGGTCGAGACCGATGCTGATCGACGGGCGGCCTATGCGCACCATCTGGCCGATCGCCGACGGCGCGGTCGAGATCATCGACCAGACCCTGCTGCCACATCGCCTGGAGATCGCCCGGCTGGCGAGCCTGGACGACTTCGTCGCCGCCATCGCCGACATGCGTGTGCGCGGCGCGCCGCTGATCGGCGTCACGGCCGCCTGGGGCCTGGCCCGCGCCCTGCGAGACGATCCAGCCGACGAGGCCCTGGCGGTCGCGGCGAGCCGCCTGACGGCCGCGCGGCCGACGGC
>JBOHLC010000434.1:0-16298 GCA_050729395.1 Caulobacteraceae bacterium | reverse complement strand
GTCATGCCCTACGTGAAGGCGCCCACGGCGCGGGGCGCGCTGGGCAATGGCGCCTGGGAAGGCGGGCTTATCGTCCCAGTCAATTTCAAGCTTTCATCGACCTTGAATCTCGCCATCCAGCCTGAGTTCGACGACCTCGCGGACGCAGCCGGCGAGGGTCATCACCTCGCTTTCTCGCAGGACTTCAATCTCGCCCTGTCCTTGCCGCGCAATGTAACCGTGTTCGCCGAGGCTTGGGCGCAATGGAGTTTCGATCCCGCGGGCGAACAGACGCAATATTCGCTCGATATCGCCGCGGCGCTCGGGCTCGGTCGCGATTCCCAACTCGACGCCGGTGTGAACTTCGGCCTCAACAAGCAGACGCCGGGCGTTGCGCCCTACGTCGGAATTTCACACCGCTTCTGAAAGGGCGTTGGCTACGCGTTCGGCGCCGCCGGCGCGCCGCCCAAGCGCGCGTCCAGCCCGCGGGTCAGTTCGAGCAGCATGGCGTTCTGTCGCTCGAGATGCTTGAGGATGACCTCGATCTCCTCCTCGGCCTTCACGTTCACGTTGAGGTCGTATTCGGCCCTGGAGTCGGCGTGAACGCCCTGCACGTTCTGGCCGACCATGATCAGCGGCATGAGCAGGATCTGAATGACGTTGGAGATGAACAGATAGAAGACGAAACCCATGGGTGGATCGAATCGCCACGATCTCGGGCCTAGGAAGTTCCAAGAGAGCCAGATGATCGTCCAAGCAAATATGATGAAGAAGAAGCCCATTGTACCCACGCGCTCTGTAATCCACAACGCGAGCTTGTTCATCGGAGAAAGCTTGTCCTGCTGCTCGCGGTAGTAGTTCTTGCGCGTCCGCTTCGGTTTCTCTCCGGTTGCCCCGGGAGCGGATGGAACGGTTGTTGAAGCGCTGGTCATGACGACGTCCCCCTCCTCGATTTGTTGCAAGGCCCGATCCGCCTGGCGATCTCGACACCATTGTCGGACGGCCGATTGAACCGGTCCACCATCTTCTTCAGGCCGGGTTGTCGAGGCTGAAGCGGTCCTCGTCGTCGTGGAAGGCGAACACCTCGGCGTAGCGACCCCAGGAGACAACCGCGTTCATGGTCTCGTCGGCGCGCGGCTCGGACATGAAGTCCTCCAGTTCGTCGCGGAAACGGCTCGCCGGGGCCTGATGCGAGGCGCGGTCGTCGAGCACCCGGCGGATGTGGGCGGCCAGGGGCACATAGGCGAGAAGCTGGCGGGCGAAGATCTGCTTGCGCTCGTCGACATCGGCCGCGTCGTAGCGCTTCGCCGCGGCGGTCAGCCGGATGGTGCGTCCGTCGATCTCCGCAAAGCGCATCAGCTGCAGCGTTTCGGCGATCGGCAACAGCTCGTCGGCCTCGAGTTGAAGGTCGCGCGCCAGGTCGGCGAGATCGGCCGAACCATTGTTGGGCGCCGCCGCCAATGCCTCGATCATGCCGGCCAGCTCGTTGGTCGAGACGTGCGGCAATGACATGCCCAGACCCGAGCCTGGAAAGGCGCCGTCGCGCGCCGCGGTTTCCTTCGGCCGCGCGGTCATGCGGGCATAGATGTCGTCCACGAGGGCCCGGAATGCCGGATCCAGGCGTTTGCGCGGCTGCGGCAGCTCAACCTTGATCTCGGCGATCACGCGACCGGGATTGGATGAGAAGACCAGGATGCGGTCGCACATCAGCACCGCTTCCTCGATATTGTGCGTGACCAGCAGGATCGAGCGGATTGGCATGCGGCCTTCCGACCACAGGTCGAGCAGGTCGGTGCGCAGGGTTTCGGCCGTCAGCACGTCGAGAGCCGAAAATGGCTCGTCCATAAGCAGGATCGAGGGCTGGACGACCAGCGCCCGGGCGAGACCGACACGCTGGCGCATGCCACCGGATAGCTCCTTCGGATAGGCGTTCTCAAAGCCGTCCAGCCCGATGAGGTCGATGGCCGCCAGGGACCGCTTGCGCCGTTCGTCGGCCGGGACGCCCTTGGCCTCCAGGCCAAGCTCCACGTTCTTCTGCACCGTGAGCCATGGGAAAAGCGCGAAGGTCTGGAACACCATGGCCACGCCATGGGCGCTGTCGTCGTCCGGCATGTCGCTGACGGCGATGGCGCCGGCGGTTGGCGTAATCAGGCCGGCGATCGAGCGCAGCAGGGTCGACTTGCCGGATCCCGAGCGGCCGAGGAGTCCCACGATCTCGTTCGACCGCAGGGTGAGGTTCACGTCCTCCAGCACCACCAGTCCGGGCCCCGAACCGTTGCCGTAGATGTGCTTGAGCCCGTGCACCTCCACGAGCGGCCTGGCCTCGGGCCGATCCATCGTCAGGGTCATGGCGTCCTCCGTCAGTTCAGGCGCAGATTCTTGGCCGCATAGGCATAGAGCGGCCGCCATAGGGTACGGTTGAGCACGATCACGAACACCGACATCACCGTCATGCCAAGGGCGACGCGCGGAAAGTTGCCGGAAGTGGTGGCGTTCTGGATGAAGGCGCCAAGACCCGCCGCCTGCAGCTTGGTGTGTCCCCAGCTGATCGCCTCGACGACAACGCTGGCGTTCCACGACACGCCCGAGGCGGTCAGGGCGCCCGTCACGTAGTACGGGAAGATGCCCGGCAGAATGAAATCGCGCCATCTCTGCCACGAGCCCAGATGGAAAATCCCCGCCACCTCCTTGAGATCATTGGGCAGGGCCGAGGCGCCAGCGATGACGTTGAAGACGATGTACCACTGCGTTCCCAGAATGATCAGTGGCGAGAGCCAGATGTTCGGATCGAGCCTGAAGCCGACGATGGCCATTACCGCGAACGGATAGAGCAGATTGACCGGAAAGGCGGCCAGGAACTGGGCCAATGGCTGGATCTGCTGTGACCAGGAGGGCCGCAGGCCGATCCACACGCCGATCGGCACCCAGATGAGGCTGGCGATGGCGATGAGGACCAGCACACGCAGCAGGGTAATGAGGCCCAGACCGACGGCGGCGATGGCGTCTTGGGCACTGATATTGGCCGCCAGATAGCGAACGATCGACCATGAGGCCCACACCACCCCGACCGCGACAACCACGAGCCAGACGCGATCGAGCCAGCGCGCGGTGGCCGCGTCGCCGATCCTGGGCGCGCGCAAACGAGGAAGCCTCGGTTGCGGAATGCGGCTCGCGAGGCCGGCGAATGGACGGCCGAGGCGGCGGAACATCCGCGTGCGGCGCAGCACATCATAGAACCATGACCTCGGCTCCTCCTGCGATGCCGTCTGTTCGAAGCGGAACTTATCGGCCCAGGCGACGACGGGACGAAACAGCAGCTGATCATAGAGCACGATGACCACGGCCATCGCCGCCACGGCCCAGCCGACCGCGACGATGTCCTTTCGTTCGGTGGCCAGCGCCAGCCACGAGCCGATGCCTGGAATGGTCACGGTGTGCGCGCCGACCTGCATGGCTTCCGAGGCGACGACGAAGAACCAGCCGCCGGACATCGACATCATGGTGTTCCACACCAACGCCGGCGTCGCGAACGGCAGCTCCAGGCGAATGAACCTCTGCCAGGGCGTCAGGCCGAACTGACGGCTCACATCGATAAGATCGTCCGGCAGGGTGCGCAACGACTGGTAGAAGCTGAACGCCATGTTCCAGGCCTGGGCGGTGAACACCAGGAAGATCGAGGCCAGCTCCTCGCCGAGTTCGTTGCCAGGGAAGAGGCCCATGAAGAAGGTCAGGGTGAAAGTCATGAAGCCGAGCACCGGAATAGACTGCAGGATGTCCAGGGCCGGGATGATGATAAGCTCCGCCTTGCGGCTCTTGGCCGCCAGCGTGGCCACCACAAAGGTGAAGATGAGCGAGGCGATGATCGCCGCGAACATGCGCAGGGTCGAGCGGAGGGCGTATTCAGGCAGGCGCGCCGGATCGAGGGTCACGCCGGCGTTCGGCAGGCCCGATATCGGCAGGTTCATCTGCCGCGCTCCGTGCAGAACGATCACTGCCAGGCCGCCCAGGAGCAGGAAGGCCACGAGGTCGAATCTGTTGGGCGCGAAGCGGCGGCGCGCGAATCGCGCGAGCAGGCCGGGATTCATCCTTTCAGAGGAGAGGAAGACCATGGGCTCGCCTCGTGAACGCCGCGTCGGCCGTCACGAGGACCCGAAAATCAGATCCGGTTCGACGACCTTGGCGGCCCGCTATCTGGACCAGTACTGTCGCTAGGCATTGGAGTTTGGGGTTCCGGAAACGCGATCCCGCCATGGGGAGCCGCAGACGGGCAATGGTCCTTTAACGCGCGCCCTGTCAACCCTCCGCTGGCGGGGTCCCCCGAGCCTTCGCCGCCGCCGCGCGACGCCGCTCAAAGTGATGCGAAATGTAGCCCGCCTGGTGGATCAGAAGGGCCAGCTCGACGATGATCAGCAAAACCAGCCGAAGCTCATTCGGGACAGAGGCGACCAATTGCGGAATATGCCGGGCGCGGCCGACGATCTCGGCCACCAGGCCGATGACCAGCAGCACATTGTAGGGTCGGCCAAGCCGGTTCTGGAGAAATTCATCGAACCGCCATGCCCAGCGGCTTAGTTGCATGATCATGAGCGCCTCCCGACCCGTCCCTGGCTCAATAGCCCTGTTTTCGTTATTCCAGATTGGCGCTAAAAGACCTAAGAGTCGGGGGAACGATTCACCTCACAAGGGAAACAACATGAAGCTTCCAGGCATTGCGGTTGCGGCGCTGGCCATCACCGCGCTCGTTGGGGGAACGGCGGTCGCCCAGGTGACCATGCAGCCCATCCCCAATCCGCCCGGACCCGCGGTGACCGTGCATCACCACATGCACCATCACCACTGGCGCCATCATCATCATTGGCGGCACCATCATCATTGGGGGCATCACCATCACTGGCGACACCACCACATGAAGAAGATGGCGGCGCCAGCCGCGGCTCCGGCCACGACGCCTCCTCAATAGGGTCTCCCGAGCGAGCGACTCGGGCCTGGGTCGTCTCGCATCTCGAACTGGCTTCGAGCGCCCGCGCCAAACCGGCGCGCGGCGCTTGTTGCTTGTTGGGCTATGGCCGAAGCGTCTTGCCCACGGGCGCGATGGCCAGGGCCGCCAGCTTGAAATGCTGCACGGCGAAGGGGATGCCGATGATGGTCAGCCCCTGCACGACGCCGATGATCAGGTGCGTCAGGGCGATCCACCAGCCGGCGAAGATGAACCAGATCGCGTTGAGGCCGGCGCCGAGACAGCCGGTCCCCAGGTCCCCATGTCCGTTGACTGCCTCTCTGGGCACGGCATGGCGGCCAAACGGAGCAAAGGCGAAGAGCCCGATCCGGAAGACAGCCGGAACCCACGGCAGGCCGACGATAGTGAGCGCCAGCACCATCGCGCCCACCATCCAGCCAAGGCCGGCGGCGAAGCCGCCCAGGACGAACCACAGGATGTTCAGCAACAGGCTCAGCACGTCTTGATCACCATCTAAGTAGTCTCGGGCCGATGAGCGCGCCGACCGCCGCGCTGCCGGCGACGCCCAGGCTATACCAGACGGCGACGAACGGCGCGGCGGTTTCCTGACAGTAGAGTCCGTAGACGGCCGCCGAAAGGCCGCCGGCGAGCAGGCCGGCGGCGGCGCCGGTCAGCACGAGGCGCGTCGGCGCGAGGCGGCGCAGGACGAGGACGATGGCGATGAAAATCGGCGCCGCCAAGGCCAGTATTCGCAAGGCGCACACACGCCAAGTCTGTCCGAGCCACAGGGCCGCGCGATGATCCGCGTTCGTGCGCATGATGGCGTGCATCGCCATCGTCCAGATGGCGAGGAGCGCGATGACGCTGATGACGCCGCCAGCCAGACCGAGCCGCGCGCCCGGCCTCGCCAATGGAACCAGCAATAGGAAGCCACCGACGGCCAGGGTCAGGCTGTAGCCGGCTTTCATCCAGAACCACGAGGCCCGCGCGGCCTGGCCCAGGGGTTGCACGCCGAGCCATAGGGCGAGCACGGCCAGCGCGACGAGTGCGCCGGCCAGCGCGGCCGGAGCGAGCCTCAGGCTGGGCGCGACAGGCGTGATGGAATTGTTGTCCACTGCGGCCAGCGCTTCGATCAGTTCAGAGGTCTTCATCTTTGACCTCGTTCGACAGCCGTTTCATGCCTCGGTGGACGCTGACCTTGGCGGCGGTGACGCTCATTCCGGCGCGCCCCGCCGCCTCCTCCATGGAATAGCCTTCCAGTTTGACGTCGCGCATCAGCGCCCGCTGGCGGCTTGGCAGCCGGGCGAGAAGCGTGGCCACGTCCCGCCGCACGGCGCCCTCCTCGGGATTGTCCGAAGACAGCAACTCGCCCGCCTCGTCGAGTGGGATATTCAGCCTCCGCCCTTGACGCCGGAAATGGTCGATCAGCTTGTAGCGGGCAATGGCGAACGCCCAGGGGGTGAAGTCGAACTTCGGATCGTAGGTCGCGCGCTTCACATGAATCGCCAGCAGCGCCTCCTGCACCAGATCCTCCACGCCGTCGGCGCCTTTCGTCATTCGCCGGGCGAAGAAGGCGCGCAGCCGACCTGCGAGCAGCGTCAGCAACCGCCTCTGGGCCGCGGCGTCGCCGGCCTGAGCGGCGATCATCAGCGCCTTGAACTCCGCCTCCAATATGGTCCCGATCTTATGGTTCGGCCCGGTCAAGCCATTCGTTACATCGCTTCGAGCCGAGGCGTAACCTTCACGCGCGAGCCGCGAATTCAAAGGCGATGGTATGCATCGCGCGTCGTCAAGGAGTTCTCATGTCAGTCACTGCCGCCACTGTCGCCCGCAAATCTGGCGCCCTTGCGTTACTTGGGCCGATCCTCGCGGGGTGTCTGGCCGTTGGGCCGAGCGCCGCGGCCGCACGCCTGCCGCCGCCGGCCTACGATCCGCCGGCGCGAGGTGTTCAGACAGTCGTGCTCTCGGGCGGCTGCTTCTGGGGTGTACAGGGCGTGTTCGAGCACGTCAGGGGCGTGAGGAAGGTGTGGGCCGGCTACGACGGCGGCGCCCGCGCCACCGCGCACTACGACCTGGTCAGCACCGGGACCACCGGCCAGGCGGAATCGGTCGAGATCGACTACGATCCGACCCAGATCTCCTTCGGCCAGATCCTCCGAATTTTCTTCTCGGTTGCGACCGACCCGACCCAGGTAAACCGGCAATTCCCGGACGAAGGTCCGCAGTATCGCTCGGAAGTGTTCTATCGCGACGCCGCCCAGCAGGCCGTCGCCCAGCGCTATATCGCCCAGCTCGAGGCCGCCCGGGTGTTCAAGGGGCCGATCGCCACCCGGGTCGACCACGACAAGGGCTTCTTCCGCGCCGAGGACTACCACCAGGACTTCCTCTTCCGTCACCCGACCCAGGCCTACATCGCCACCTACGACCTGCCCAAGCTCGCCCAGCTGCGCGCGATGTTCCCAGGCCAGTGGCGTTCGGAGGCGATCCTGGCGCTTTGACCGCCCAGGCGGCGATATGCTCAACTGATCCTCGCGGAGCATGAGGCGAGGGGCAAAGTGAGCGCAGTCGATCAGCCGGCCGCCGCGGCGCCGGCGAGCTTTCGTCCCCTCATCCCTGCCAGCGCCCGCCTGCGCGAACTCAGCATCACACCGCTCATCGTCGGCGTGCTCCTTGGCGTGATCTTCGGCGCCTCCTCTCTCTACCTTGTGCTCAAGGTCGGCCTGACCGTCAGCGCCTCCATTCCCGTGGCGGTCATTTCGCTCACTCTGTTCCGCATCCTTGGACGGATCGGGCTGCGCTCGGCCACGGTGCTCGAGCACAACATCGTTCAGACGGCCGGCTCGGCCGGCGAGTCGATCGCGTTTGGAGTCGGCGTGACCATGCCGGCGATCATGATCCTCGGCTTCGATCTCGAGGTCGGGCGCGTCATCCTGGTTTCGGTGTTGGGAAGCATTCTTGGCATACTGATGATGATCCCCCTGCGCCGGGCGCTGATCGTGCACGAGCACGGGGTGCTGAAATACCCGGAGGGTACGGCTTGCGCCGAGGTGCTCAAGGCCGGCGCGACGCCACATGAGCGGTCCCTGGGCCTCGAGGAGGGGCAACCGCGCGCCCTGGCCGAGGCGCGTTCGGGCGCGGTCGCCATCTTCACCGGTTTCGGCGTCGGCGTGGTCTACAAGCTGGCGATGGAAGCCTTCCGGCTGTGGAAGGACATCCCGACGAAGGCCTTGGGTGCCCCTCTCGCCGGCGGTTCCCTGGCGGCTGAGATTTCGCCCGAACTCCTCGGCGTGGGCTACATCATCGGTCCGAAGATCGCCGCGACCATGGCCGCGGGCGGCGTGCTGGCCTTCCTCGTCCTTATCCCGGCGATCCACTTCTTCGGTTCGACAGCCAGCCTGCCGGTCGCCCCGGGGACGATACCGATCAGCCAGATGACTTCGGACGATATCCACGGCGCCTATGTGCTCTACATCGGGGCCGGAGCGGTGGCGACGGGCGGGATCATCAGCCTCGTCCGCTCGTTGCCGATAATCTGGCGCGGCCTTGCCGGCGGAGTCACGGCCTGGCGCGCGGGCCGGGGCCAGACCAGCCGCGCGGCTCTGCTGCGGACCGACCGAGACCTGCCGCCTCAATTCGTCGCCGTCGGTCTGATCGTCTTGGTGGCCGCGATCCTCATCTTCCACAGCCTGAGGATGAACGTCATCGGCGCGCTGCTGATCGTGCTCTTCGGTTTCCTGTTCGTCACCGTCTCTTCGCGCCTGACCGGCCAGATCGGCTCCTCGTCCAATCCCATCTCCGGCATGACCGTGGCCACCCTGCTCCTCACCTGCCTGATCTTCCTCGCCCTCGGTTGGACCGGGCCGACATACTATGTGACCGCGCTGTCGGTCGGCGGCATCGTATGCATCGCCGCGGCCAATGGCGGAGCGACCTCGCAGGATCTCAAGACCGGCTTTTTGATCGGCTCGACGCCCAGGGCGCAGCAGATCGCCATCCTGTGCGGCGCCCTCGCCTCGGCCCTGGCGCTCGGGCCGATCCTGCTGGCGCTCAACGATGCTTCGACGGTCTACGTGCCCATCGTCAGCGCCGGCGCGCCGCTGCCGCCCGGCGGCAAGGCGGCGACCCTTCCCACGCCCCAGTGGCGGGTTCCGGCCAGCGTCGTCGCGACCTTGCCGACCGAGCGCATCAAAGGTCCGCAAAGGGCATCGGACGCCACCCCCTACCGCGTGTGGCAGAAGACCGACACCGTGGGCGGCGAGCCCGGCCGCTATCTCATCGACCAGACTGGCGCCCCGCGCTACCTCGTCGATCCGGGTGTCAACGGCACACACCGCGTGCGGCCGGACGGGACCACGGTCAACAAGTTCGCCGCGCCCAAGGCGACGCTGATGAGCTACATCATCAAGGGCATATTGAGCCGCCAGCTCCCATGGACCCTGGTCATCCTCGGGGCGGTGATCGCCTTCGTGCTGGAGATGTGCGGCATCGCCTCGCTCGCCTTCGCCGTCGGGCTCTATCTGCCGCTATCGTCGTCCTCGCCGATCCTGATCGGCGGGATGGTGCGCGCGCTCGTCGATCGCGGCCTCAAGACGCGTCTCGCCCACCGCAAGCTCAGCGAGGCCGAGCTGATCGCCGAGACCGACAAGAGCCCAGGCGTGCTGGTGGCTTCCGGTTATATCGCCGGCGGCGCGATCGCCGGCATCGGCATCGCTTTCATGGCCGGGGCGATGACCGGCTTCAACGAGGCGGTGAGCGACTTCATGACCGCCCACAATCCGTTCTACAACGGGCCCTGGTCCGATCTGCTGGCTCTGATCCCCTTCGCCGGATTGGTAGTTGGGCTTTATCTCAGCGGGCGCCTGGCCCGGGTGGGCGAAACGTGAGCGGCGCGGACAAGTTGGCGCGGATGATCGAGGAGGCGGCGCGGCTCGTCGTCTTCACCGGCGCGGGTATGTCCACGGAATCGGGCGTTCCGGACTTCCGCGGGCCCGGCGGCGTCTGGAGCCGGATGAAACCGATCTATTTCCAGGAATTCGTGGCCAGCGAAGAGCGCCGCCGGGAGGCCTGGACCAGAGCCTTCACCGGCGCGGCGGGCTGGGTCGGGGCGAAGCCGAACTCCGGGCACTACGCCATCGCCCGGCTTGTCGCTTCGGGCAAGGCGCGCATGGTCATCACTCAGAACGTCGATAATCTGCACCAGGACTCAGGCGTGCCCGAAGCGCGAATCGTCGAACTGCACGGCAACGCCAGCTACGCCAGGTGCCTGGAGTGCGGCCAGCGTCACGAACTCGCGGACCTGAAAGCGCCCTTTATCGAGCGAGGCGAGGTTCCCGCCTGCCGCCAGTGTGGCGGCATCGTCAAGACAGCCACAATCTCGTTCGGCCAACCGATGCCGCAAGAGGCGATGGCCAGGGCCGAGGCGGCGTGCCTCGACTGCGATCTCCTCCTGGTTCTGGGCTCGTCCCTGGTGGTGTTTCCGGCCGCGGGCCTGCCGATGCTGGCCAAGAGCCAAGGCGCGCGCCTGGCCATCGTCAATCGCGAGGCGACCGACCAGGACCCCTTCGCCGATCTTGTTTTGCACGAGGAGATCGGAGCGGTGATGGGCGCCGTCGCTCCAGCGCTCGCCTAGGCTGGTCTCAGCCTTTGGTATGCAGCCGCATCAGCCCTTCCTGCGCCGTGGAGGCGATCAGACGGCCGTCGGCGTTGAAGATCTGGCCGAGGTTGAAGCCGCGCGAACCAGAAGCGGAAGGACTCTTCTGGGCGTAGAGATGCCAGTCGTTGAAGTTGGAGCGGCGATGGAACCAGATGGCGTGGTCGAGGCTGGCGCTCTGGAAGCCGGGCGTCCGCCAGTTGATCGCGTGCGGCCGCATGGATGTGGACAACAGCGACATGTCCGAAGCGTAGGCGAGCGCGGCCTGCTGTGTGGCAAGATCGTCCGGCAGAGGCGCCGCGGCGCGCATCCACACATTCTGCGCCGGCTCGGAGGGGGTGGGCGCCTCCCGCCACCCATCGCCGCCGATCCAGCGCATCTCGATTGGTCGAAAGCGGTCACCGTCGAAATCGCTTTCGATGATCGTCTCCGGCCCGGGCATATCGGGCATCGGGTCCTGATGCTCGAAGCCTGGGATATCGATCTCGAACGAGGCGGCGAGGTTGAAGATTTGAGCCCCGTGCTGGATCGCGGTCACCCGGCGGGTGGTGAACGACTTGCCGTCTCGGGCGCGATCGACATCATAGAGGATGGGCACGGCCGGATCGCCCGGTCGGATGAAGTAGCAGTGCAGAGAGTGGCAGACGCGCTCCTCCACCGTGCGGTAGGCGGCCACCAGCGCCTGGCCGATGACCAGGCCGCCGAAGATCCGTGGACCCCAGTCCTTCGGCGCCACGCCGCGGAAAAGGTTCACCTCGATACGCTCGAGGGCCAAAGTCTCGATCAGGTTTTCGGCCTCGGCCATGCGCGCGCCCCGCTTGAAGAGGGCCGGGCCTTAGCTCGCGTGGCCTGGCCGGGCAAGGCGCGTTTAGGTTTCCCAGTCGAGCGTTCGCGCGACCGCCTTGTTCCACTGGGCGTATTCGCGCTCGCGCGCATCCGCGGCCATGGCAGGCGTCCACGCGCCGCCCTCGCGCCAGTGGCCGCGCAGCGTGTCGAGATCGGGCCAGAAGCCGACCGCCAGGCCCGCGGCATAGGCGGCGCCCAGGCAGGTGGTCTCGGCGATCGCCGGGCGGGCGACGGCCACGTTCAGCACGTCGGCCTGGAACTGCATCAAGAGGTCGTTGGCCGTCATTCCGCCGTCGACTTTGAGGCGCGTCAGCGGCTGGCCGGAATCGGCCGCCATGGCGTCGGCCACCTCGCGCGTCTGCCAGGCGACCGCCTCGAGCGCCGCGCGGGCGATGTGGCCAGCGGTGACGAACGCGGTCAGCCCGGCGATGACGCCGCGCGCGTCGTCGCGCCAGCGCGGGGCGAAGAGGCCTGAGAACGCCGGCACGAAGTAGCACCCCCCGTTGCCTTGGACGCTTCTCGCCAGGGTTTCGATCTCAGACGCCGAGCGGATGATGCGGAGATTGTCGCGCAGCCATTGGACGAGCGCGCCGGTGACGGCGATCGAGCCCTCCAGGGCATAGACGGCCGGCGCGTCGCCGATCCTGTAGGCGAGAGTGGTCAGGAGGCCGTTTTTCGAGGCCACCGGCCGTTCGCCGGTGTTCACCAGTAGGAAATTGCCGGTGCCGTAGGTGCATTTGCCTTCGCCAGGCGAAAAGCAGGTCTGGCCGAACAACGCCGCCTGTTGATCACCGAGCGCCGAGGCGACCGGCACCCCCTCGAGCACGCCCTTCGCGGGGCCATAGACCTCGGATGAGGCGACGATGCGCGGGAGCATCGCCCGCGGAATGTCCATCGCTGATAAGAGCGCCTCGTCCCAGTCCAGCGTCGCGAGGTTCATCAGCATCGTGCGGCTGGCGTTCGTCACGTCGGTCAGGTGCTCGCCGGTCAGCTTCCAGATCAGCCAGGAGTCCATAGTGCCGAAGAGCAGCTCGCCACGCGAGGCGGCCTCGCGCGCGCCTTCGATCCCGTCGAGCAGCCAGCGGAGCTTCGGACCGGAGAAATAGGTGGCCAGGGGCAAGCCGGTGGCGGCGCGGAACCGATCCTGGCCCTCGTCGCCGGCGAGGTCCCGCGCCAGCCCCGCCGTGCGCGTGTCCTGCCAGACGATGGCGTTGGCGATCGGCCGCCCGGTCGATTTCTCCCAGACAAGCGTCGTCTCGCGCTGGTTGGTGATGCCGACGGCGGCGAGATCGGCCGGACCGACGCCGAGCTTGGCCATCGCCGCGCTGATCACGCCGTTGACGTTGGCCCAGATCTCGAGACCGTCGTGCTCGACCCAGCCTGGCCTTGGATAGTGCTGCCGGTGCTCGACCTGGGCGCTCGCGGCGACCGCGCCTGAGGCATCGAAGATCATGCAGCGCGAGGATGTCGTCCCCTGATCGATAGCGGCGATGTAGCCCTTGGCCATGGTTCAGGCCGCGCGGCCCCGGCGCTCGGCAAGCCAGGCGCGGCCCTCGTCTGTCAGGACGACGCTCGCGGGCGCGGCGCCCGCCGGCCGCCGAGCGACGTAGCGGGCCTCGAGCGATTCTTCCCACACCGTCAGGCGCGGACAAGACGTGCGCCAGGCCTCCATGACCTCGCCGTAGGGCCTGGCGCCGGCGCCGAGCCATTCGAGAAAATCGACCATCAGGTGTTCGACAGATTCCGACATGGGCGCCCGGCCTCCGACGCGCGCAGACTTGCCCGCGCCGGCGCGCCATGACAAGCGCGCGAACGAGAGGAGATGCTTCATTTGAGTCCGAAAACCGCCAGACTCAGAGCGCGAAGATCGCTTATGGTTCCAGGCATGCTGCTCGACCCCATCGCTTGCCGCCAGGCCATCCTCGCCAGGGATGCGCGCTTCGACGGACGCTTCTTCACCGGCGTCTTGACGACGGGCATCTACTGCCGCCCTGTTTGCCCGGCGCGCCCGCCGAAGGCCGAGAACTGCCGCTACTATCCGAGCGCGGCGGCGGCCCAGGCGGCCGGCTTCCGCCCATGCCTGCGTTGCCGGCCGGAGACCGCGCCCGGACAGGGCGCCTGGCGCGGCGCGTCCAACACCGTCACCCGCGCGGTGAGCCTCATCGACGGCGGCGCGCTCGACGATGGCGACGTCGACGCCCTCGCCGGCCGCCTCGGCGTCGGCGAGCGGCACCTGCGCCGCCTGTTCCTCAAGCACCTCGGCGCCTCGCCGATCGCCGTCGCCCAGACCCGGCGCGTGCACATCGCCAAGCAGCTCATCCACGAGACCGATCTTTCGATGGCCCAGGTCGCGCTCGCCGCCGGCTTCGGCAGCGTCCGGCGCTTCAACGAGACGATGCTGGCGCTGTTCGGCCGCCCGCCAACCGAACTGCGTCGCGCCGTCGGCCAGGGCGCGAGCGCGGCCGCCGGCATCACGCTCTCGCTCGGCTACCGGCCGCCCTATGATTGGGAGGCTCTGCTTGGATTCCTTGAGCTGCGCGCGATCCCGGGCGTAGAGATCATCGAGGGCGGGACCTATCGGCGCACGATCGAGATCGATGGCGCGGTCGGAAGCCTCGCCGTCGCCCACGAGCCCGAGCGCAACCGCGTGCGCGCGACGATCCGTTTTCCGAGGCTGGCGCTCCTGCCGCGCATCATCGCCCGGGTGCGCCAGATGTTCGATATAAACGCCGATCCGGAGGCGATCGGCGCCGCGCTGTCGCGCGATCCGCGCCTCTCCCCGCTCGTAGCCGGCAGGCCCGGCCTGCGCGTGCCAGGCGCCTGGGACGGCTTCGAACTTGCCGTGCGCGCGATCCTCGGCCAGCAGATCACGGTGACGGCGGCGACCAGGCTCGCGGGCATGATCGCCGAACGCTGGGGCACGCCCTTCGAGGGCGAAGACCTCGGCCGCGTCTTTCCCCGGCCGGAGGTCCTGGCGGACGCGACAATCGGCGGCATGCCGGGCGCGCGGGCGCGCGCGATCGCCAGGCTGGCGGCGGCCGCGGCGGCCGATCCTGGCCTCTTCGAGCGGGCCGAGGATCTCGACAGCTCGATCCGCAAGCTGCGCGTCTTGCCCGGCATCGGCGAGTGGACCGCCCACTACATCGCCATGCGCGCCCTGCGCGAGCCGGACGCCTTCCCCGCGGCCGACATCGGCCTGATGCGGGCGCTGGACGATGGCGACGGGCGGCCCGACGCCGTCACCTCACTTTCCCGCAGCCAGGCCTGGCGGCCATGGCGCGCCTATGCGGCCCTCCACCTGTGGACCGCGCCCCGGACGAAGGAGACATCCCGTGCGATTGCTGCTTGACCATATTCCCTCGCCGATCGGCGAAATCCGCCTGGTCTTCGACGACAAAGACCGCCTGCGCGCGCTCGATTTCGAGGATCACTCAGAGCGCAACATGAAGCTCCTGCGCCGCCATTACGGCGATGTCCCGATCACGGAAGGAAAGGCGCCGGCCTCGATCACCGCGCCGCTAAAGGCCTATTTCGACGGCGATCTGAGCGCGCTCGAGCGCGTCGAGATCGCGACCAATGGCACGCCGTTCCAGGAAGCGGCCTGGGCGGCCCTGCGCGCGATCCCGGCCGGCGCCACCTGCTCCTATGCCCAGCAGGCGGCGGCGATCGGCAAGCCCAAGGCCATGCGCGCGGTCGGCCTGGCCAACGGGGCCAATCCGGTCGGCATCGTCAATCCCTGTCACCGGGTCATCGGCGCCGGCGGCGATCTTACGGGCTATGGCGGCGGCATGGAGCGCAAGCGCTGGCTCTTGGAGCACGAAGGCGCGCTCTAGAGGGCAACCGCCGGCGCGGTGCCCGTGCCGCGGATAAGTTGAGCGACCCCTGGCGTCGCGGTGGCCACGGGCCTATCTCGACGGACGCAATCAGCGAGGAGGACTTGGCTCATGAGCCTGAAGATCAATGACGTCGCCCCCGACTTCACCCAGGAGACGACCGAAGGCCCGATCCACTTCCACGACTGGATCGACGGCCACTGGGTAGTCCTCTTCTCCCACCCGAAGGATTTCACGCCTGTTTGCACCACCGAACTGGGCGCCGTCGCCCGGCTCAAGCCGGAGTTCGACAAGCGCGGGGTCAAGGTGATCGGTCTTTCGGTCGACCCGGCGGACAACCACAAGCGCTGGAGCCAGGACATCGCCGACACGCAAGGAACGGCGCCCAATTTCCCGATGATCGCCGACAGCGACCTCAAGGTGTCCAAGCTCTACGGCATGCTGCCGGCCGACACGCAGGGCACGAGCGAAGGCCGTACGCCGGCCAACAACGCCACGGTGCGCAACGTGTTCGTCATCGGGCCGGACAAGCAGATCAAGCTGATCCTGGTCTATCCGATGAGCGTGGGACGCAATTTCCAGGAGATCCTGCGGGCGATCGACGCTCTGCAACTCACGGCGAAGCACAAGGTCGCCACCCCGAGCGATTGGAAACAGGGCGAGGACGTGATCATCGTCACCTCCGTTTCCGACGACGACGCCAAGGCGACGTTCGGGGCGTTCAAGACGCACAAGCCTTATCTGCGCACGACCGCCCAGCCGGCGGGCTGAGGGCAGGCTCCAAACGACAAAAGCCCGGCGCGTTGACGCGTCGGGCTTTTGCGAAGTTTGGGTGCGGGGACAGGATTTGAACCTGTGACCTTCAGGTTATGAGCCTGACGAGCTACCGGGCTGCTCCACCCCGCGTCGAAGGCGTTATGCGTGAAATGAAGGGTCGGTTCTGGGAACGGAACATCCTCTTGGCAGACCTGGCCGCGACCTACTCTTCCGCGCCTTGAGACGAAGTACCATCGGCCCTGGAGGACTTAACGAC
>JBOHLC010000433.1:0-13705 GCA_050729395.1 Caulobacteraceae bacterium | reverse complement strand
ATCATAGAACGCGCCGTCGTCCTGATAATCGGCGAATGCGCGATCGCGCTGCATCAGGCCGAAGCCGCGCGGGTTCCGGTCCTGGAAGGCGTTGACGATCACCCTGGGCGGGTCGCCAAGCGGGCGCCAGATGCGCTCGCCGGCCCCGGTCCACATGGAAAGACCGTCGGAATCGTGGATCTGCGGACGCCAGTCCGCTCCCCGGCCGCGGTCTCCCCGGCCGTACCAGTACATGCTGGTCAGCGGGGCCAGACCGAGGCGCGCGACGCCGCGTCGGAAGGTCAGCGCCGCCTCGACATCCTGGATGAGCTGCTTCGCCTCCTTGCGATGGACGATGCGGAAGGCGCCGGTGACGCTCGGACCGTCGAGGAGTGCGTGGACCACGAGGTTGCGATCGCCGTCGTGACCCAGCCAGAAGTCGGTGAAGGCCGGGAATTCCTCCGGCGTGGCGCTCGCCGTGTCGATGGCGATGGCTCGGGCGGAGAGTCCGTACTGGTTGAACGGCGCCGCCGCGCGGAAGTAGGACGCGCCCTCGAAGGCCAGCCAGTCGCCCGGCGCGTCGGTGTTCATCACCCGGAAGCCGGCGAAGCCGAGATTGTCCGGCAGGCTAGCCGCCGGATTGCCGGCGGGGATGTCGAACAGGGCCTTGGAATAGGCCACCCGCCGCGCTCGGCCGTCCTCGACGACGCTGATCCGCGCTGGCGTGCGGGCATAGCGGCCAAGGTGGAAGAACTCGACCGGCGCGACGCCTGGAACATCCTTCCACAGCGCGTCCTCCGGCCGATAGCGCACAGCGCCGATGGCGTCGAAGTCGAGGGCATGGAGGCCGGCTGGCGGAGTTGGCTCGCGATAGAGCATTCGCGCCAGGCGGCGGGCTCGCGCCTTGAGCATGTCGAACGAGAACGGCGTCGCCGGGCCGAAGCGAAGCGCGCCGGCGCTAAGGGCCGTGCCGGCCAGGCCCGACGCGGCCAGGCCGCCGACGACCGCGCGGCGGGTCGGAGTCCAGTTCATGGATGGGCCGCCCGCGCCGGCGGCGTCAGCCGCCAGTTCGACGACAGGGCGTGATAGAGAGGCTCCTTCTGGATGAGGCCGGAAGCCCAGCGCGCCAGCAGGGCCGAGAGCATCAAGGGGCCGACGAGGCCAGGATCGCGGGTCATTTCCATCAGGATCACCGCGCTCGTCAGCGGGGCCTGGACGACACCGGAGAGATAGCCGGTCATGCCGAGCACCACGGCGTCGCGGCCCGCTATGGAAAAGCCAAGTCTGGCGAACGCCGCGCCGATGCCCGCCCCGGTGGCCAGGCACGGCGAGAACAGTCCGCCGGGGATCCCGGCCGCCGACGCCGCCAGGGTGGCGATGAACTTCCAGATGGCGAAGCTGAACCCGCGCCCGGGATGGTCGATGAGCAGGGACTTGGCCTCGGCATAGCCAGCCCCGAACGTCAGGCCGCCTGATGCCACGGCCACGGCGGCCGCGATCGATCCGCACAGAGCCGCGAACATCAAAGGGTGGCGGCTACGCCAGCGGCCGAGGGGATTCTGGTCTGGTCCGATCAGATAGATCAGCGCCCGGGCGAACAGGCCTCCGAGCAGGCCGGCCACCACTCCGATCGCCGGCGCGGCCAGCCAGGCCGCCCGCAGGTCGCTCTCGCCGTGGAGGACGCCGAAATAGGCGTAGTCGCCTTGCAGCGCGTAGGCGGCGAAGCCCGAAACGACCACGATCAGGATGATCGTCGTATTGGTGCGGCGGTCGAAGCTCTTGGACAGTTCCTCCACCGCGAAGACGACACCGGCTATGGGCGTGTTGAACGCCCCGGCGATGCCGGCCGCGCCGCCGGCGATGATCATCGCGCGCCGGCCGGGGCCGCCCTTGAGGCCGCGCGTGAGGCTGCGCATGATCCCCGCGGTGACCTGAACGGTGGGTCCCTCGCGGCCGATCGAGGCGCCGCAGACAAGCAGGCCGGCCGCGATGACCACCTTCCAGACCGCGGTCAACAAAGTCACCCTCTGGCCGCCCCAGCGGCCGGTCCAGCGCTGCTCGGCCGCGGCGATCACCTGGGGAATGCCGCTGCCGGCCGATTCCGGCGCGAAACGGCGCGTGAGCCACGCGCCGATGGCGAAGCCGATCGGCAGCAGCGCCACCGTCGCCCACGGCCACGACCCGTACAGGCGACCATGGATGCGCATGGCGTCGTCGCTCAGCCGCGCGAAGAGAGCCGCGGCCACACCGGCCAATACGGCGACGGCAATGATCCAGGTCATGCGCATGAGGCGACGCGCGCGCAATGGACCAGCGAGCGTCTCCCGGCGGGTCTTCAATTGTGGGGAGCGAGCGAACATCGGTGGGGTTGATAGACGGGCCGGCGTTCAAAGGACAACAGCGTCGATGCGCATTGACGCTGGCCAGGTTTGCCGGCAACGAGGCGGACAATGAGTGACGCAGGCGTCATTATCGTGGGAGCCGGTCATGGCGGGGGCACGGCCGCGGCCCTGCTGCGCCAGTACGGCTACCAGGCGCCGATCCGCCTGATCGGCGAGGAGCCCGTTGCCCCGTATCAGCGGCCGCCGCTGTCCAAGGCGTGGCTGAAGGGCGAGGCCGACGAGGACGCCCTGATCCTCAAGCCGGACAGCTTCTATGCCGAGGCGGGCATCGAACTGATGAAGGGGGCGCGGGTCCAGGCGATCGATCCGGCCGCGCGCTCCGTGCGGCTCGAAAGCGGCGAGCGCTATCACTACGACCAGCTGATCCTGGCCACGGGCGCCAAGCCGCGCCGCCTGCCCATTCCGGGCATGGACCTCGACGGCGTGCTCACCCTGCGCTCGGCGGCCGACGCCGAGACGCTCAAGGCGCTTCTCGGCCCGGGCCGGCGCATCGCCGTGGTCGGCGGCGGCTACATCGGCCTGGAGGTGGCGGCCTCGGCCCGCGCCCTTGGCTCGGACGCCGTGGTCATCGAGAAGGAGCCGAGGATCCTGGCCCGCGTGGCGTGCAAGGTCCTGTCCGACTTCTTCACCAGCTATCACGCCGCGCGCGGCGTGGCCTTCGAGACGGCGGCCGATGTCACCGCCTTCGAGGGCGCGGGCGGCAAGGTCGAGGGCGTGCGCCTGGGCGATGGGCGCATTATCGACTGCGACGTGGTGCTGGTCGGGATCGGCGCCCCGCCGGACGAGGGCATCGCCGCGCGAGCGGGTCTGAACTCGCAAGGCGGCATCGTTGTCGACGAGACCGCGCGCACGTCCGATCCGGCCATCTTCGCCATCGGCGACGTCACGCTTCGTCCGATGCCCCTTTATGGCCGCATGTTCCGTCTGGAGAGCGTCGCCAACGCCCTCGAGCAGGCCAGGCACGCCGCCGGCGCCATCGCCGGCCGCCCGCCGCCGGCCCCGGAAGTGACCTGGAACTGGTCCGACCAGTACGACATCAAGTACCAGTTCGCCGGCCTGCCGTTCGACTCCGACAGAACCGTGATCAGAGGCGATCCGGCTCAGGCGAAATTCGGCGTGTTCCACCTCAAGGGCGACGTCATCCAGGCTGTCGAGGCGGTCAACGCGGCGGCCGAATTCATGGGTGGCCGCCTGCTCATAGGCCAGCGGCGGCCCATCGATCCGGCGAGGCTTGCCGATGTTTCAGTTTCCATGAAAGAGGTCGCGGCCTAGAAGGTCGGCGCGCACGGGGAGTTTATGGCCAAGATCACCTACATCGAGCACAACGGCGCCGAGCACGTCGTCGAGGTGAAGACCGGCCTTTCGGTGATGGAAGGCGCGGTCAAGAACAACATCCCGGGCATCGACGCCGACTGCGGCGGGGCCTGCGCCTGCGCCACCTGCCACGTCTATGTGCAGGGCGACTGGCTGGACAAGACCGGTGACAAGTCGGCCATGGAGGAGTCGATGCTCGACTTCGCCGAGAACGTCGAGGACAACTCGCGGCTTTCCTGTCAGATCAAGGTCAGCGACGAGCTCGACGGCCTGGTGGTCAAGATGCCGGAGAGCCAGCACTAGTGAAGTGGGTCGCGCTTGTCCCATTGGCCGGCGCACTGCTCTGGGGCTGTTCGCAGCCGGCGCCTCCGCCGCAAACCAATAGCGGCGCCGTCGAGGCGCGCCTGTCGGCCGACGAGGCCCGCATCGCCGCCCTCGAGGGCCGCGTGAACACCCTTGAGGCCGCCAAGTCCACCGCGTCGACCGCGCCGCCGACGGCCAGAACCTTCACCCTGGTCGAGACGAGCAAGGAGTCTGGCGAGCCCGCCACCGTCACCCGGACCCCGTTTCAGACTCTGGGCGAATGCCAGGCCGCGCGCGCCAAGGCGCTGGCCGACGCCGCGACCGAAGCCCAGGGGGCGGGCAGGCCCCAGGTCGAGCAGCTGCCCAGCGGCGCCACGCACATCACCCCCGCACGCACGCCGCCTAAGGTGACGGCGGTCTGTTCGTAGAAGAAACTCGGTGGCTCTTCTTGTGCTGGCGATTAGTTTGGCCACGGGTCTCCTGGCGCAGACGCCGGCGACCGCTCGGAACGCGGGTTCCGACACTGATTGCATGATTTCGCTAAGCGCCATCACGCAGTCGGTCCCTCGCTTCTCCGATTATCCCGCGCGGGTCGAGAAGATTGCCAAGCCGGCGGCGGTGGACCTCCGCTCCGATCCAGAAGCTCGGACCTTTCGAACCATGCTTCGGGACGGCGCGCGGAACGGCCCGAACTTCGCCGGACATTTCACTATCGTCGGCTGGGGGTGCGGTTCGTCCTGTCTGCAATGGGCAGTTGTGGACGCAAGATCAGGGAAGGTTTCGCTTGACCGCTCGATACAAGTCGTTTCAGCGGTTTACGTGGCCGACGAGCAGGCCAAATTGCCTGGGGTCGACTATGACTACAATGCGCTAAGATTCCGTCGCGACAGCGCGCTGGTCGCCATTCTTGGGGCGCCCCATGAGGATGAAGCTCGCGAAGGCGTCGCGTTCTATCGCTGGAACGGCAAGATATTCCAATTCTTGAAGTTCGTTCCGCGCGCCGAAGCGTGTCGTAATGAGAGATAGGGGCGCCCGCTTGCGCCCTCGCCGCGCGCTGCTAGATTGGCGCCATCAGAAGTGAGATCGCCGTGATTATTTCCAATCGCTTGAGGCCATGACGCAGGGCTAGCGCCCCTCCGCCCTCGATAGCCGGATCGCGCCCGCGCGCCGGCGTCCCGTTCAGCGATTGGAATTTCCATGCAAGACCCAAGACTCCCTGGCGCGCCATGGCGCGCGCCCACCCCTTTCGAAGGCCTCAACGCCGTCCTCGCCCATCTGCTGGAGCGCGTCCGCACCGTGCTCGGCGACAACTTCGTCGGCGCCTATCTGCAAGGCTCGTTCGCGGTCGGTGACGCGGACGAGATGAGCGACTGCGACTTCATCGTCGTCATCGAGCGTGACCTGACGGCCGATGAGGTCGCCGCCTTGGACGCCATGCACGCGGCGATCCACGAGCTGCCGCACGAACCCTGGCGCCATCGCCTGGAAGGCTCCTACGCGCCCGCCGCCATCCTCCGCCGCCTCGCCAGCGAGCCGCGTGATCCGCCGGGCGAACCGCGCGGTCCCGAATGGGGCGATCCGGGCCTGGGTGGCGCGCCGGCCAGAAACTACCCCTTCGTCTACCTCGACCACGCAGCGAAAAGCACGGTCCGTTCCGAGCACGACAACACTCAGGTCGTGCGCTGGTCGCTGCGCGAGAAGGGGGTCGTCCTCGCCGGCCCCGATCCCAAGGCGCTGATCGATCCGGTGACGCCGGAAATGCTGCGCGCCGAAGTGCGGGCGACCATGGACCTGGCCGTCTCGCTCGGCCTCGAACCCATGCACCTGAAGGCCTGGCAGTCGTTCTGGGTCGGCCTCTACTGCCGCATGCTGCATACGCTCAGCACCGGCCGGGTGGGCTCGAAAAAGGCCGGGACGGCGTGGGCGCTGGCGCACCTCGACTCCGAGTGGCGCCCGCTCATCGCCCGCGCCCAGTCGATCAAGGAAGGCAGCCGCGAGCAGGCCATGGAACCGGCCGCCGCGGACGCGATCGCGGCCACCCGCGCCTTCGTCGCCTACGCCATCGAACGGGCCGACCACGAGGCGCGAGCGCGCGAACTCATCGCCCAGCGGTTAGCCGAGAAGCGCAATGGCCCGCGCGGACCCCAGGCCGGCGGCAAAGGGCCGGCTCGCACAGGCGGCCCGGCCAAGCCCGCCTACGTCTCGCCGCCCTACCGGCCGCACGACCGGGGAAAGCGGGGGTAGCCCGTCCATACGGTTTTCCGCTTTCCGTTGACCGGAAAGTATCATGTAGCTACATTATTTGAGTGCTCATCTGGGACGAGGCAAAGCGCGTCCGCAATCTAGCCAAGCATGGCTTGGATTTCGCCGATGTGGTCCATTTCGACTTCGAAACGGCTCTTCACGGAATCGATGACCGTGACGACTACGGCGAGTTACGTGAGATCGCCATCGGCTGGTGCGGGCCGCGACTTTGCTTTCTGGTGTTCGAGCGAAGGGATGGACGAGTTGCGCGTGATCAGTTTTCGCAAAGCCACGCGTAAGGAAATGGAGCGATATGCGCGATCTTAAAACAAAGCGATCCGCCGCGCGGGCCAAGGCGCGGGAGCTTCTCGCCGCGACCGCCGACGAAGACGACAAGGCGATCGTCGAAGCGGCGCAATCCGATCCGGACGCCGGCCCCCTCGACGACGAGCGTCTCAAAAAGATGAGTCCAATGGCTTCAACGGACGCCGCGGAACTCGCGCGACGCGCGCGCGGCCGTCCGCGTTCGCCAGCGCCGAAGCGATTGGTCAGCTTGCGACTGGACCCAGATGTCGTTGCGCGGTTCAGGGCGAGCGGGCCTGGCTGGCAGACGCGCATCAACGAAGTGCTGCGCGAGCATCTCCCCAAGAGTCGCGGATAGCGCGGCCCGCCCTCACCCCCGCCCGATGGCGTAGAAGCGCTCGGCGCGCTGGTCGCGCAGGGCATCGGGGGAGAGGCCGGCCAGCGACTTCAGCTCCGCCTCCACCGCGTCGCCCACGCGGCTGATGGCCAGGCCCGGGTCGGCATGAGCCCCGCCGACCGGCTCGGGCACGATCCGGTCGACGATCTTCAGCGCCATCAGGTCCTCGGCCGTGATCTTCATCGCCTTGGCCGCCCCCTCGGCCATGGCCCGGTCGCGCAGCAGGATCGAGGCGCAGCCCTCCGGCGAGATCACCGCATAGATGGCGTGCTCCATGATCAGCACCCGGTTGGCGGCGGCAATGCCGATCGCCCCGCCGCTCATGCCCTCGCCGGTGATGGTGGCGACCATCGGCACGCCGAGTGTCATGCATCGCTCGGTGCCTCGGGCGATGGCCTCGGCCACGCCGCGCTCCTCGCTGCCGATGCCGGGATAGGCGCCGCCGGTGTCGATGAACGACAGCACCGGCAGGTTGAACTGCTCGGCCAGGTCCATCAGGCGGATGGCCTTGCGGTAGCCCTCGGGCCGCGCGGCGCCGAAGTTGTGCTTGATGCGCGTGGTCGTGTCGTGACCCTTCTCCTGGCCGATGACCACCACCGGCGCGCCGCGAAAGCGGCCGAGACCGCCCAGGATCGCCTGGTCGTCGGCGAAGGCGCGGTCGCCGCGCAGCTCGACGAACTCCTCGATCAGGCCGCCGAGATAGTCGACGAAGTGTGGCCGCTCGGGATGGCGGGCGATCTGGGTCTTCTGCCAGGCGTCCAGATGGGAATAGGTCTCGATCCTGAGTTCGGCCACGCGCTGGCGCATGGCGGCGATCTCGGCGTCGAAGGCGCCGTGGCCGCTGGTCTCCGAGAGCTTGGAGAGCTCGTCGATCTTGGCTTCGAGGTCGGCGATCGGCCGCTCGAATTCCAGATAGTGCGCGGCCATCAGGTCCTTGAGAAAGCTGCCCCGGCTCGGAGGTTGCGTTCGAACCTAGGCGGGAAGGTCCGGCCGGGCAAGTTGGCGGCCGGCCTAGCTTCGGCCTCGGCGCGCCAGGGGATGGCGGGTGCGCACCACCTCGGTCAGCCGGTCCTGGGCCACGTGGGTGTAGATCTGGGTGGTGGCGATGTCGGAATGGCCGAGCAGGGTCTGGACCACGCGCAGGTCCGCGCCGCCCTCGAGCAGGTGGGTGGCGAAGGCGTGGCGCAACACGTGCGGGCTGATCCGCGCCGGGTCGATGCCGGCGACCTCGGCCGCCTCGGCCAGCAGCTGGGCGAACCGGCGCGGCGTCAGGCGCCCGGCGCGGCCGCGCGAGGGGAACAGCCACGGGCTTTCCTTGCCGCCCCTGCCCAGGAACGTCCGGCGATGGGGGAGATAGGTCTTGACCGCGACCCGCGCCCGCTCGCCCACCGGCGCCAGGCGCTCCTTGCCGCCCTTGCCCTTGACGATCAGATAGGCCGGGTCGCCGGCGACGGCGGCGAGGCTCAGGGAGGTCAGTTCGGACACGCGCAGGCCCGACGCGTAGGCCAGCTCGACCATCGCCGCCAGGCGCGCGCCGGCCGCCTCCCCGCCAGCCTTGGCCGCGGCCTCGATCAGCCGCTCGACCTCCTCTTGCGACAGCACCTTGGGCAGCGGCCGGCCCAGACGCGGAGCGGCGACCCGGCGCGAAGGATCGTCCGGACGCCAACCCTCGCCGAGGACGAAGCGATAGAACTGGCGCACAGCCGCCCGCCGCCGCCCGGCCGTCGCCGGCGCGAGGCCGCGCGCGCCAAGGGAGGTGAAATAGGCTTCGATGTCGCCGGTGTCGGCGGTTTCCAGATCCAGGCCCCGGCCGGCGAGGAAGCCCGAGAGGCCGGCTAGGTCGGCGCCGTAGGCCGCGAGGGTGTGCCGGCTGGCGCCGCGCTCAGCCGCCATCATCTCCAGGAAGGCCTCGGTCCAGGGACTCATCGGGGCCGATCATGGCGCGCATGGCCCCCCTCGTGTAAAGCCCGGCCATGACCGCGACGGCCCCCGGTAGAACCATCGCGCTCGTCGGCCTGATGGGCGCCGGCAAGAGCACCATCGGCCGGCGTCTTGCGGTTCAGCTCGGCATGCCGTTCCGCGACGCCGACGCCGAAATCGAGACCGCCGCCGGCCGCTCGGTCAGCGACATCTTCCAGCAATTCGGCGAGAAGGCCTTCCGCGACGGCGAGCGGCGGGTGATCGCCCGGCTCCTGGACGCGCCGCCGCATGTGCTCGCCACCGGTGGCGGGGCCTTCGTCAACGACGAGACCCGGGCCTTGATCAACGCGCGCGCCATATCGGTCTGGCTCAAGGCCGATCTGGAGGTGCTGGCGCGCCGGGTATCGCGGCGTGACACCCGGCCTCTGCTCGTAGGCAAGGACCCGATGGAGGTGCTGCGCGCCCAGGCGGCGGCGCGGCACGATCTCTACGCGGAGGCGCACATCATCGTGGAGACCGGCGACGCCTCGCATCAGAGCGCGGTCGACGCGATCATCGCCGCCCTGGCGCAAAGGATGGTCGCCAGCCCATGAGGCGCGAAGTGCGTGTGGCCCTCGCCGGACGGTCCTACGACATCGTCATCGGCCGCGGCGCGATCGATGTGGCCGGCGGCCGCCTCGCGCCGCTGCTCAGGCGCCCGCGTGTCGCCGTGGTCATGGATGAGACGGTGAGCGGCCTGCACGGGCCACGCCTGGCGGCCGCGCTGGCGGCGGCCCGAATCGCCGCGCTTCCGATCGTCATCCCGCCGGGCGAGGGTTCCAAGAGCTTCGCCGGCCTCGAGGCCCTGTGCGACGCCTTGCTCGGCCTGGAACTCGAGCGCGGCGATATGATCCTCGCCTTCGGCGGCGGCGTCGTCGGAGACCTGACCGGCTTCGCCGCGGCGATATATAAACGCGGCGTCGACTTCATCCAGATCCCCACGACCTTGCTGGCGCAGGTGGATTCGTCCGTCGGCGGCAAGACCGCCATCGACACGCCGCGCGGCAAGAATCTGATCGGCGCCTTCCACCAGCCGCGCCTGGTCCTGGCCGATCTCGCCCTGCTGGACACCCTGCCCGACCGGGAGATGCGCTGCGGCCTGGCCGAGGTGGTAAAGTGCGCCCTGCTTGGCGACGCGGCGTTCTTCACCTGGCTGGAGCGCCACGCGCGGAGCGTGCTGGCGCGCGACGACGAGGCGCTGGTGGAGGCCGTGGCCAGGTCGGTCGAGGTGAAGGCGGCCATCGTGGCGGAGGATGAGCGGGAAGGCGGCGCGCGCGCCCTCCTAAATCTCGGCCACACCTTCGCCCATGCCCTGGAAGCCGAGAGCGGCTACGGCGAGGCGCTCAAGCACGGCGAGGCGGTGGCCCTCGGCTGCGCCCTGGCCCTGCGCCTTTCGGTTCGCCTGGACCTCTGCGCGCGTGCCGATGCCGATCGGGCCGAGGGGCTGATTACCTCATGCGGTCTCCCCAAGCGCCTCGCCGACCTCGGCCGCTCCTTCTCCGCCGACGCCCTGCTGGAGCGCATGGCGCAGGACAAGAAAGCCAGCGGCGGGCGCCTGACCTTCATCCTTTCGCGCGGCATCGGTCAGGCATTCGTCGCCGGCGACATTGACCCACCCGCCGTCCGCGCGTTCCTGGACGAGGAAGGAGCGGCGCCATGATCGCGGGCCTGGGCGTCCTTATCGTCGTGGTGCTGGTCCTGCTGGCCGTGGCCGCGGTGTTCTCCGCCGCCGAAACCTCGCTCACCGCCGCCAGCCGCGGGCGCATGCACCAGCTCGAGCGCGAGGGCGACAAGGCGGCGCGCCGGGTCAACATCCTGATCTCCGATCAGGAGACGATGATCGGCGCGGTGCTCTTGAGCTACAACCTGATCAGCATCCTGAGCTCCGCCCTCACCACCGCCTTCATCACCAAGCTGGTGCCAGGAACGCTCGGGGTGATCATCGACACGTTGATCATGACCGCGCTGGTGGTGGTGTTCGTCGAGGTGCTGCCCAAGACCTTGGCGATCACCCGCCCGGACGACGTGGCCCGCTCGCTCTCCGGACCGATGCTGGCGGCCGTGCGCGTGCTTGGCCCGATCATCTGGGCGGTCCAGACCATCGTGCGGCGCACCCTGCGTCTGTTCGGCGTCAAGCTCGACATCCCGGTCGACGCCCTGGCCGCCCACGAGGAGATCCGCGGCGCCGTGGAGTACCATCACGCCGAGGGAGCGGTTGGCCCGAAGGACCGGCGCATGCTGGGCGGCGTGCTGGATCTGGCCGAGGTGACAGTCTCGGAGGTGATGGTGCACCGCAAGCAGATGTCCCTGCTCGACGCCGATATGCCCTTGCGCGAACTGATCGAGCGCGCCCTGGCCTCCGAGCATTCGCGCCTGCCGCTCTACCGCGGCGAGAGCGAGAACATCGTCGGGGTTCTGCACACCAAGGACCTTTTCCGCGCCATTGCGGGCGCGCAGGGCAAGGCATCCGAGGTTGACCTGGCCGAGGTCATGCGCGAGCCCTGGTTCATCCCCGAAACCACCCACCTGAAGGAACAGCTCGACGCCTTCCTCAAGCGCCGGCAGCACTTCGCCCTGGTGGTCGACGAATATGGCGCCTTGCAGGGCCTGGTGACCCTCGAGGACATTCTCGAGGAGATCGTCGGCGAGATCGAGGACGAACATGACGAAGCCATCCAGGGCGTCCGGCGCCAGGCCGACGGCTGGGTGCACGTGGACGGCCAGATCACCGTGCGCGACCTCAACCGGGCGCTCGACTGGAACCTGCCGGATGAACACGCCGTGACCGTCGCCGGCCTGGTCATCCACGAGGCGCGGGCCATTCCCGATCCGGGCCAGACCTTCCAGTTTCACGGCCATCGCTTCCGGATTCTCAGACGCCAGCGCAACCAGATCACCCAATTGGCCGTCAGTCCGCCGATCGACCCGGCGGAGGCTTTGAGCGACGCCGTATCCATGTCATAATAAAAGGTGAACGAGCTTAGCTATTTAGGCGCTGAAAGTCGGCGAGGGGCGTCGGATCGGATGAGCATGGCGACAGTTCTGGCGGGGCGACGCGTTCTCCTGGTGGAGGACGAAGCGATGATCGCCATGCTGCTCGAGGACATGCTGGGCGATCTCGGCTGCGAAGTGGTCGGCCCGGCCTATTCCCTCGCCCCCGCGCTGGAGCTGGCCTCCAGCGAGACCTCGATCGATGTCGCCATTCTCGACGTCAATCTCGCCGGGCGCCCAGTCTATGAGGTCGCCGATGCGCTCCGCGCCAGGCGCGTGCCGATGATCTTCTCCACCGGCTATGGCGACGGAGGCCTGCGCGACGTCGATCAGAGCGCGCCGGTGCTCGGCAAGCCCTTCCGCGCCAACGATCTCGCCGCCGCCCTCCGCCAGGCGCTGGAGGCATAGAGGATCCGCAGATGACGCAGATGTCCGCAGATGAAGGATGGAAGGCCGCTTCGCGGCTTTTCTGAGCACGGCCCTCGATGCCCGAACGCCCCGAAGGGGCTATATCTTCTTATCTGCGCAAATCTGCGTCATCTGTGGATCTCTTCCTTTCTCTTCACTCCTCACCCGGCGCCAGGGCGCGGATCGACAGGGCATGGACCGGGCCGGCGAGTTCCTCGGCCAGCACGCGCATCACCAGTCGCTGACGCTCCATGCGCGCGAGCCCGGCGAAGGCGGCGCTCTCGATGGTCAGATCGAAGTGGCTCTCCACGCCGGCGTGGGCGTGACCAGCGTGCAGCGCCGAGCGGTCGGCGAGATCCAGTTTCGAAGGGGAAAACGCCGCCTGGAGCTTTTGCTCCATGGCCCGCGCCACATCTCCCATTTGGCCTCCTCAATTCCTCGGATGTCAATTCTTGAACTGTAGCGCGGGCGCCCCTTAAGTTCAGCCCATGGCGCTCCGCTTCCACTACAAGCCTCGCTTCGTCGACATCCGCGTGCGTCCGCCCATGGACGAGGCGGACGAGGACGTCATCGCGCTGAAGTCCGGTGAGCGTCCGTGCGATCATCCCGGCTGTCGTCAGTCGGCGTCCGCGCGCGCGCCCAAGTCGCGCGATCTCCTGGGCGAGCACTACTGGTTCTGCCAGCCGCACGCGGCCGAATACAATCGCTCGTGGAACTTCTTCGCCGGCATGAGCGAGGCGCAGGTGCGCGAGCGGATCGACGATGATCTGGCCACCGGCGGTCGACCGACCTGGCCGTTCAAGGCCAGCCCAAAAAACCGCGAGGCGGCTGGCGCGCGCGGCATGTTCCGCGATCCGTTCGCGCTCTTCGGCGGCGCCTTCCAGGCGCGCGAGCGGATAGCGGTGGAGCGCGGCCTCGGCCGGCTCGAACGCCAGGCGCTGGCCGATCTCGATCTCGAGCCGGACGCCGAGCGCAAGGCGATCCGCGCCCGCTACACCGAACTCGTCAAGCGCTGCCACCCGGACGCCAACGGCGGCGACCGCTCGGCCGAGCACAAGCTTCAACGCGTCATCCGCGCCTACAAGACCCTGCGCAAAGCCAAGCTGGCCTGAAGTACGGGCGCCGCGCGTTGCGTCCGTCATGGGCCTGTTCTAGTGAACGGCGATCATGGCCGACATCGCCGAAACAGTCGCGGACGACCTGCTGACGCTCAAGCCCAACCGGCTGGTCGCCATCCGCGAGATGTTCGGGGTGGATTCGGACATGCTCGTGCCGGCCTTTTCCGAGCGCGACAGCCATGTGCCCGATCTCGACGAAGCCTACAAATTCGATCCGCAAACCACCTTGGCCATCTGCGCCGGCTTCGCACACGACCGGCGGGTGATGATCCAGGGCTATCACGGCA
>JBOHLC010000432.1:0-13834 GCA_050729395.1 Caulobacteraceae bacterium | reverse complement strand
GCCGAATACCAGCCGCTTGGCGGCCGCGACATAGGCGTTGCCGGGACCGACGATCTTGTCCACCGGGCGGATCGGTCCGGCCCCCCAGGCCAGCGCCGCGACTGCCTGCGCCCCGCCGACGCGCCAGATCTCGGTGACGCCGGCCTCCTTCGCCGCCGCCAGGACGGCCGGATCCAGCCGGCCCGGCGGGCTCACCATGGCGATGCGGCCGACGCCCGCGACCCTGGCTGGCACGGCGTTCATCAGCACGGTCGAGGGATAGGCCGCCCGGCCGCCGGGCACATAGACGCCCACGGCGTCCAGCGGCGTCCAGCGCCAGCCAAGCTCCACTCCGGCCTCGTCGATGAACGTCCCGTCGGCCGGCAGCAGGCGCTCGTGATAGGCGCGGATGCGGGCGGCGGCGAAGGCCAGGGCCTCGCGCAACTCCGCCGGACACTCACAAGCGCCCGCCTCGATTTCCTCCGACGATACGGCGATGGTTTCCGCTGTCAGCTCGACGCCGTCGAAGCGGCGGGTAAAGGCGAGCACGGCGGCCAGGCCCTCGGCGCGCACGGCCTCGACCACCTCGGCCACGGCGGCCTCGACCGCTTCCGGCCGGCCGCGCGGGCTGGCGAGAAAGGCGGCGAAGTCCGCCTCGAAGGCGGAATGGGCGGCGTTCAGGCGGCGCATGACTGGCTTCAGGTTTCGTGGCCGGGCTTGTGCGGCGCGCGCCAGGGCGGCGAGAGATCGGCCAGAGCCGCGTCCACGCATTCCACCTCCGCCGCCAGATCGCCGCCGTCGGCGAAAGCGAAGGTGACACGCCCGCCCGGCGGATCGGAAGCCTCGAAAGTCAGAGCCAGAAGCTCGAGCACGGCGTCCTTGGCGTCCAGGCGCAGGTTGCGCGCTCGCACGGCCTCCACACTGCCCAGCTGGAAGCCGGCAACCACGCGCTCGCCGTGGCCGTCCGCGGCCTCCCAGCGGTAGCGGTTGAAGGCGATGGTCAGGCGGCGGGCCTCCTTCTCCCAGCGGATATCGCCTATGTGCGTCACCGCGTCCTGCAGGGCGGCGGAGATGACCTCGAGATCGTCGGCGTCCTCCGCCAGGAGACGCAGGGCCTTGCGCGCGCTCATCGTCTCTCCTTCGCCTTGGACGCCGGACGGGCTGCCTTGCGCCGGCGCAGATTGAGCCTCAGCGCCTCGGCCAGGCGCTTCTCGCGCGCCGCGTCGCCCTTGGGGGCGCCGGGCTTGGCGGGGTTTGGCGGTGGCTTGGCCATGCGCCCTCGCCTAGCCTCCCCGGCGTCGCCGTCAAGCCGATTTCGCTTCCCAGCGAACCGGCGTTTCGCTAACACCGCGCCTCCCGCGCGAGGGAATGCCGCCGTAGCTCAGTGGTAGAGCGCATCCTTGGTAAGGCTGAGGTCGACAGTTCAATCCTGTCCGGCGGCACCATTAAATCAATGACTTAGCTGGCTCTCAGGAGAGCTGGCACCTTCCAGTAAGCACCCAGTAAGCAGTTGGCGGCTGAAATTTTTTGTCGCGGACCGCGGCTGGACGTTCGCGTTTTTCCTCCCACGCTCAGTCGCGGCGCCCCGCCTCCGCAGCTAGACCTGATGCCTCTCGGTCGTTGGGAAGGTTCGATTTCGGGCGGCGGCCCAACGGCGCAGTTCGACCCCGAGGCGGACCTTCGTCGAGGTCGGGCGGGATAGCGTCAGTCGAACATCGGCTGCCCATCGGTACGATACTTTCGCCGGATTAGCCGCCGCAAGTCTTCTGCATGACCACGAAACCTAGCGAATTTGGTGTTATTGGACTTGGTGTCCAGCCGTAATTATGATCCGCGATCCACTCGTCTTCTGCGTTATAAAAAACCGCATGACCCGCACGCGTTTCCTTGCTGGCGCAATCAACTCCAATTAAGACAGTGAAATAAGAAGCTACCATGTCTTTTGTGGCCGCCGAAAGTGGTGAAATGTCTGCCGAGTCTACCAAATGGTGGTAGTAATTCTGATTTGGTATCATCACTTTTACTGCGGTCCTCAATACTCCGTTCGACACATCTCGCGGCTGATTTAAGTCCAAATACACTTCAGCGGTCCCATAGGTGTTCTTGAAGCTACCGATGTAGCTGTAATTGGGAACGTAATTCGCGGCGTCCGACTGTGCCACTGCGGGAGATGCGAAAAGGAACGCTGTGGACGCTACGGCAAGTTGCGCGCGGCGCCTTGATGCGAGTCTCAATTCTCCCTCCTCTCGCATTCCAGCGCCACCGCTTAAAGCCCTCAACCAATCATGGCAAGCTGAAGCACGTCCCAGAGCCTCGCCCAGGCGCGCCAACTCCGCCGGTGAAAGGAACCGGTCGATCTTCTTCTCCGGGAACTTTCTAATTCCGCGCGCTGGATTGTCCTTGCGCACGCGTCGAGCGAGTGCGAACCCGAAGATGGCGCTCAAAGTCACCACGGCCGAGTTGGCCGCGCCGCGAGGCTGAGGTCGACAGTTCAATCCTGTCCGGCGGCGCCAGCCATCACCGCTATCCGGCGTCGGCGCTCCCGGCCTGTTCTCTTTACCCTTCAGCAAACCGCTACCGGGTGGATTCAGATCGCGCGTTTTCATATTTTGAAATCGCGGCTATCATATCGTGCTTCGGGCGTCGGGGTTGGCGGAACGATTCATGGTCATGGAAGTCAATGCGGCGAAGCCCGGGCTGGCGCTCAAGCAGCTGCGCCGCGAGCGTCACTGGACCCTGGCCGACGTCAGCCGGCGTACGGGCCTGCCGGTCTCGACCCTGTCGAAGATCGAAAACGACAAGCTCTCACTCTCCTATGACAAGATCGTCCGCATCTGTCGGGGCATGGACGTCGACATCGCCAAGCTGTTCTCGCCGGGCGTCGCCGGACCGGGCGCCGCGCCGGCGAACGTCGGGCGCAGGATCATCACCCGCGCCGGCGAAGGGCGACTGATCGACACCGACAACTACCGGCACTTCTATCCGGCCGCCGACCTGCTCAACAAATCGTTCAACCCGATCATCGCCGAACTTCGCGCCACCTCGCTGGAGGAGTTCGGCGAACTCGTCCGCCATCCGGGCGAGGAATATGCCTTCGTGGTCGAGGGAAGCGTCGAATTCCATTCCGATCTCTACGCCCCCACGCGCCTGGAAGCCGGCGACTCGATCTATTTCGACAGCGGCATGGGCCATGCCTATCTGAAGGCCGGTCCCGGCCGGTGCGTTGTCCTGTCCATCTGTTCGGCCACCGAGGCGCAGCTGCTCCATTCGACGGGAGCCGATGCCCTCGACATCGCCGAGGCGCCGGTCAGGCACGCCAGCGGCCGATAACGAGCGGCGGCGTCAGATTCCGCTTGAACAAATTTCTGATTGTGAAAAGGATTTTCCGTCAGCGCTAACGGGGCGCGCGGAGAATATCGTCGCATGAACATACGCCTGGAGACGGCGATCGAGACCTGGCCGATGAAGGCCCCGTTTCGCATCACGGGCCACACCTTCACGGACGCTGACATCCTGGTGGTCTCGCTTTCAGACGGCGCCAACACCGGCCGAGGAGAGGCGGCCGGCGTCTATTATCGGGGAGAAACGCCGCCAGGCATTCTCGCCGAGATCGAGGCGGCGCGGGGCGCGATCGAAGCAGGCCCGACGCGGCAGGCGCTGCGCGACATCCTCTCACCCGGCGGCGCGCGCAACGCGGTCGACTGCGCGCTGTGGGCTCTCGAGGCGGCCCGCGCGGGTCGGCCGGTCTGGCAGCTGGCCGGACTGCCGACGCCGAGGCCGCTGCTGACCACCTGCACGGTGGGCGCCGCCGAACCGTCAGCCATGGCCGAGCGGGCGCGCGAATACGTCGAGGCTCGGGCGATCAAGATGAAGCTGCTGGGCGACGGTCGCGACGGCGCGCGCGTCGCCGCCGTGCGCGCGGCCAAGCCCGACGTGTGGCTGGCGGTCGACGCCAATCAGGGCTTCACGCGCGAGACGCTCGAAGCGCTCAAGCCGGAACTGATCGAGGCGCGCGTCGCCCTGATCGAGCAGCCCTTCGCGATCGGCGAGGATGCGATGCTCGATGGCGCCCGCGGGCCGATCCCCGTCGCGGCCGACGAAAGCGCCCAGTCGCTGGCCGACATCGCCGGTCTTGTCGGCCGCTACGACGTGGTCAACATCAAGCTCGACAAATGCGGCGGCCTGACAGAGGGCCTGATGATGGCCGCCGAGGCGCGTCGGGTTGGGCTCAAAGTCATGGTCGGCTGCATGAGCGGAACGTCCCTGGCCATGGCCCCGGGATTCGTCCTCGGCCAGCTATGCGACGTGGTCGACCTCGACGCGCCGATGTTCCTGGCCGCCGACAGGGCGCCGTCGGTGCGCTACCAGGACGGCCATATCCATTGCGACGAAACGGTGTGGGGCTGACGATGAACCTGAAATCCGTGCTTCGCCTTGTTCGGCGATCCATCGTGACCGCCGGAGCGATGCTGGCGGCCAGCTCTGCCCTCGCCGCCCCGCCGCCCGATCTCGACGCTTACGCGCATCGCGCGCTCAGTGTGTTCGGCGCGCCCGGCATGGCCGTGGCCATCGTCGAGGGCGATACGATCACCACCCGCGCCTATGGCGTGAGGAAGCTCGGCGCCCCCGAACCGGTGGACGCGCACACCACTTTCCCGATCGGCTCCAACACCAAGGCTTTCACCGCCACGGCCCTGGCCATCCTGGTCGACGAGGGCAAGCTCAAGTGGAGCGACCACGTCGTCGATCGCCTGCCCGGCTTCCAGATGTACGACGCCTACACCTCGCACGAGATGACGGTGATCGACCTGCTGACCCACCGGAGCGGCCTGGGCCTTGGCGAGGGCGACCTGATGTTCGTGCCGACGACGAGCCGCACCCGGGCCGAACTGGTCCACGCCCTGCGCTATCTGAAGCCCGCGACCAGCTTCCGCAGTGGGTTCGCCTACGACAATGTCCTCTATTCCGCCGCCGGCCAGCTCATCCAGGCGGTGTCCGGCCAGTCGTGGGAAGATTTCGTCCGGACGCGGATTTTCGCGCCCGTCGGCATGACCGACTCGGCGGTGAGCGCCGCCGGCCAGGGTCCCGACCAGGCCGCCCTGCATGCCAGGACGAGCGAGGCCGTGCGTGGCCTCGGGCCCATCGCCGTCCTGCAAAACAGCGACATCAGCCCAGCCGCGGCGCCGGCCGGCTCGATCTTCGCCAGCGCGACGGACATGGGCCGCTGGCTGCGCGTCCAGCTCGACCGGGGCGATCTGGGCGGCGGCAAGCGCCTGTTCAGCCAAGCCTCTTCAGATCAGCTATGGACACCGGAGACGATCATTCCGATCACTCCGCCGCCGGCCGACGTGGCCCTGATCCAGCCGAATTTCGAGGATTACGGCCTGGGCTTTTTCATCCAGGACTATCGCGGTCACAAGATCATCACCCACTCCGGCGCGATCCTTGGCGGTCTGTCGGTCGTGGTCATCGTCCCGGAAAAGCACGTCGCCTTCGCGGTGATGATCAATTCCGAGGACAGCGGCGCGCGCTGGGCGGTGTTCTACCATTTGTTGGACTATTACCTCGGCCTCCCCTCGCCCGACTGGACGGCCAATTTCAAGCTGGCCTTCGACAAGATCCGCGCCGGCGCGCTGGCCCGACTTCAGGCCAGCCAGACCCGGATGCACCCCGAGCGCGGCCCGTCGTTGCCGCTGGCCAGCTACGCCGGCCTCTATCGCGATCCCTGGTACGGAACGGCGACGATCTCAAGCACGCCGGCGGGCCTTCGTATCCGTTTCGACGAGAGCCCCGGCATGGAGGGCCCGCTCGAGCACGTGCAATATGACACCTTCCGCGCACACTGGACCGACCGCGACATCGAGGACGCTTACGTCACCTTCTCCCTCGACCCCAAGGGGGCGATCGCCGCTGTCCGCATGCAGGCGGTCTCACCGACCGCCGATTTCAGCTTCGATTACCAGGACCTGCGGTTCGAGCCGGTAACTCACTGAGTGTCGCGGCCGAGCGGATCCGCCACACGCGGGAAGAATGCCAGGTCGCGCTTCTTGCGGTAGTCGATGGCCGCGAAATCCATCTCGATGGCGCCTGGCGTCGCCACCGGGACCAGTTGCTCGGTCATCGGCGAAAAGCCGGCCTGGAAATGCCAGCTCGACTTGACCACGATCAGCCGCTTGGCCGCCAGGTCGATGCCCAGGCCCGTGAAGGCGTCGGGCGAGAACACCTGGGTGCGGATCGAGCAGATGACGACATCGACGCCGCCCACCTCGACCCAGGCCGAAAGGCCCATGCGCGTCTTCGATCCGGCCAGACCGCGCTGGACATGCTTCTCCGCGATGCCCCGGACGGTGACGGTCACGTCGATCGGCTTGCCCGAGGAGGGTCCATACTTGCCGCCGAGCCGCAAGGCCAAGCGCGCGCCGACGCCCGCGTCGGCGCAGATCTCGGCCGAGACCGGATCCCAGATGGCCCCATAGGCCGCGTCGGTGACGCCCTTGGCCAGCATGGCCTCCAGCAGGCTGACATTGTCGCTCGGCGCGCCGCCGCCGGCGTTGTCGGCCGTGTCGGCCAGCACCGAAAGGCCGTTCGAACGGCCGGCCAGGCTCAAGGCCTCGTCGATCGAGGCGAAGCGTGGCAAGAGCGCCTCGCGGGCGGCGTAGATCTCCAGGCCGATCTTCTCCGCCACGCTCCGCGCCAAGTCGGGGTCGTTGTCGGCGATCGCCAGGACGCGCGAGCCGGTGTCCGGCGTGTCTCCCCAGGGAAAGCCGTGGGCGAAACTGACGCTGAGCACACCGGGGCGTTTTTCGGCTTCGAACAGCATGTCGGTCAGGCCGCGCATGGGCTCGGTCGTGGTCGGATAGAAGCCGACCATGCGGCAGTCGAACACCGCCGCCGTCGGCCGGATCTCGCCCAGCGCCGTCTTCAGGCAAAGATCGTACAGCTCCTCCGCCCGCTCGACAAAATCGATGTGCGGATACTCCTTGACCGTGATCAGGACGTCCGCGCCCTCGACCATGGCCTGCGTAAGGTGGAGGTGCAGGTCCATGACCGCGCCGACCGCCGTCTTGGGCCCGACGATCTCGCGGATGCGGCCGATCAGATCGCCCTCGCAATCGTCGCATTCGGTCGAAACCATGGCCCCGTGCAGGAACAGCAGAACCACGTCGACGGGACCCTTGGCCGCAAGATCAGCCAGGATCTCGTCGCGATACGCGACGTAGGTGGCATGGACGGTGGGGCCGGCCGGCTGGGCGAAGGCCATCAGGCTCTCCACCACCTCGTGGCCGTCGCGCCTGGCGCGCTCACGCCACACCCGGGCGAGGAGCGCGGTTTCCGCGCTACTGCCGGAGGTCCCGGCGTCGCCGTGGAACACCCGATTGAGCTCGAAGGCGCGCGCGGCCGTCGGCCATGGCGAGAAGGTATTGGTCTCGGTGATCAGCGCCGCCACGAAGATGCGCATCGCCGCTCTCGCTTTTTCAGATTATGAAACCTGCTTTCAATAATCAGAAATCGGCGCGGCCTTCAACCCGCGCCGGCGTCACGCTTCGAACCGCGCCGCGTCAGCCGTCTTCAGCTCGAGACCGAGCCCCAGCCGCGTCAGGTCCGGGGCGATGCGGCCGTCGATCGGAACCGGCGCGCCCTCGAACAGCATGGCCTCGATGCGCACATGGTCGTGGAACCACTCTATGTGGCGCAGGCGGGGCGCCGCGCATGCCGCATGCAGGTGCAGGGCCGGCGCGCAATGACTGGAAAGGGGCGTCGCCCACGCGTCCGCCAGGTCGGCCGCCTGCAGGAAGCCGGTGATGCCGAGCGCGCGGGTCGCGTCGGCCTGCAGCACGTCGACCGCGCCGGCCGCCAGCATGCGCCGGAAGTAGAACGGGTCGAAGCCATACTCGCCGGCGGCGATGTCCATCCCGGTCGGAGCGCGCGCGCGCACCATGGCCAGGCCTTCCAGATCATCGCTGCTCACCGGCTCCTCGAACCAGGCGACGCCGAAGGCCGCCATCCGCTCGGCCATGGCCAGGGCCTGGCGAGGATGGAAGGCGCCGTTGGCGTCGACGAACAGGGCCGCCTCGCCGATCGCCGCGCGCGCGGCTTCGCTCCGGCCCGGGTCGGCCTCCGGCTGGCGACCGATCTTCATCTTCACCGCCTTGCAGCCGTCGGTGAACACCCAGTCGCCGAGCTGTGTGCGCAGCCGCTCGTCCGTATACGAACAGAAGCCGCCGCTGCCGTAGATCTCCACCGCATCTCGGCGCCGTCCGAGCAGTACCGCCAGAGGCAGGTCTACCAGCTTGGCCTTCAGGTCCCACAGCGCCACGTCCACCGCCGAAATCGCGCACGCAGCGACGCCGCGCGAGCCGATGTTGCGCACCGCCGCGCGCATGGCGTCCCAGGCCGCCGGAATGTCTCCGGCGTCCTTGCCCACGACGTGCTGGGCCAGGGTGTCGCGGATCACGCTCGCGGCCGCCGCAGAGGCGTAACTATAGCCCATCCCGCGCCGACCACCCGCCTCGATATCCACAAGGACCAGGGTTGTGCTGTCCCACTCCAGAGTGCCGTCCGACTCCGGCGCGTCGGTCGGAACGGTGAAGACGCGAGCCCTGACCGCGCGGATTGCCTCGCCCAGCATGGCCCTACAGCTCTCCACGCGCCGCCAGCGCCTTGATCCGGTCGACCGTGCGCAGGGAGATGGCGATGATGGTCAGCGACGGATTGACCGCGCCCGAGGTCGGAAAGACCGAGCCGTCGCAGATCCACAGATTGGGAATGTCCCACGAGCGGCAGTCGGCATCGACCACGCTGGTCTCGGGATCAAAGCCCATGCGCGCGGTGCCGGCGAGATGGCAGGTGTCGTCCTCCTGGCGGAAGATGTCGCGCGCCCCCACCGCCTCGAGGCTGGCCTGCATCTGGCCGAGCGCGTGATCGATCAGCTTCTTGTCGTTCTCGCCCCAGGCATAGGTGATGCGCGCGATCTTCAGGCCATACTGGTCGGTCTCGTCGTCGAGGGTGACGCGGTTGGCCTCGTTGGGCAGCATCTCGCCGACCATCTTCAGGCCCACCTGGTGGTTGTACCAGGCCATCTCATCGACGAGCTTCTGGCCCCACAGGCCGCGCGAGGAGGTCTGTATGGTCGCCCACTCGATCGGCAGCGGCCCCTGCGCCATCCATACATAGCCGCCCATGAAATCTGGATGGTCGTGGTAGTTCCAATGCTCGGTGATGGTCAGCGACGGCGGCGCCTTGTACCAGCGCACCTCGTCTTCCATGACCCCGAACACCGCCTGGTTGGCCTGGGTCATCAGGTTCCGGCCCACCAGGCCCGAACGGTTGGCGAGACCGTCCGGGAACAGCGGCGAGGCCGAGGCCAGCAGCAGGCGCGGCGTTTCGATGGCGTAGCCGGCGACGACCACATTGCGCGCCTTCTGGAAACGCCAGCGGCCCTCGCGCTGATAGTGCACCCCGGTGGCGCGGCCCGCCGCGCCCGTCTCCACCCGGCCGACCATGGCCAGGTCGCGGATCTCGGCCCCGGCGGCCAGTGCCTTGGGAATGAAGGTCACCAGCTGGCTCTGCTTGGCGTTGGTCGAGCAGCCGAAGCGGCAGAACCCGCGATAGACGCAGGCGGGCGAGCGGCCGCGCGGGGCCGAGACAGTGGCCAGGGGCGTCGGCGTCCAGGCGATACCGAGCGCCTCGGCCCCCCGGGCCAGCAGCTCGGCCGCGCCGCTCAGCTCATGCTCGCGATAGGGATAGGGCGGCCTTGGCGGTCCCCAGGGATAGGTGACGGGGCCGGAAATGGCCAAGGCGCGCTCGGCCTTGGCGTAATACTCCCACATCTCGCGCCAATCGAGCGGCCAGTCGGCGCCGTAGCCGAGCAGCGAGCGGGACTTGAAGCGCTCGGGCCGGATGCGCAGAGAGACCATCGCGTAGTGCACCGTGCTGCCGCCCACCGACTTGCCGCTGTTCTTGCCGCCCATGACGATCGGATTGGGGCCGTCGACGATACGTTGGTCGTTCCAGTAGAGCTTGTTCTGTTCGGTCTCGTCCGAGGCGAAGTCCTCCAGCGGGCGGAAATAGGGTCCGGCGTCGAAGGCGACCACGCTGAAGCCGCTCTCGGCCAAGCCGGCCATGAGCGGCGCGCCGCCCGCGCCGGTTCCCACGATTACGAAGTCGACCGCCTCCTCGTCGGCATATTGGCGCATGGGGACCCAGGCGCCCTTGGCGAACACATCCGGCGCCCGGCCCGACGCGGCGCGCGGCGCGGCGAAGGGATCAGCCGACACGGGCGTTGGCCTTGCGGGTCTGCTCGGTATCGCCGGCCTCGGCTGCCTCCCACGGATCGCGCCGGTTGAGCTTCAGCCGCACATAGCCGCGCGGACTGGCCGGACCGCCGAAGCCGATCTCGCTCCATGCCGTCGGGTGGGCGTAATAGGCGTGGGTGATGTCCGGGATCAGGCGGCGGGCGAAGAACGCCTTGCAGGCCATGCCCCGCCAGGCCGCCCCTTTGAGATCGCCGTGCTGCATCCGCCGGAGCAAGCTGTCCTGCTGCTCGCCCGTGAGCTGGTCGAACGGCGCGTCGTGCACCTGCCGGGCGGCCGCCTCCAGGCCCGCCAGACCCTTGCGCCAGGCTTCACCTTGCGGCGGCAGATCGGCATAGCGGTAACCGTCGAGACGATTTTCGCAGAGCTTCTGGTCGACATAGTCTGGCAGCGGGACCTTCGGGCGGCCGGACGGCTGGGGTATGATCCTGTCGCACACCGCTTCCAGCGTGGCCCACTCCGCCTTGCTGAAGAATCGCGGCCCCGGCGGCGGAGCGAGCCGCGCCTCGATCGCCCGGCGCGTGGGCTCGTTCCACGACGGGCCGTAGCGCTTGTCGAGCACGTCATAGCTGGGAAAGCGCTCGCTCATTTAAGCTTCGATCAGTTCGAGCGCGGCCAGGCCGGCCAGGGCCAGACTGGTGAACGACGGCGGCGCGGGGATGGGCGGACCGGCCAGGAAATTCTGGGACCAGTTGCGCCAGCCGCCCATCATGCGGCCGACGCCGATCGTGTGGAACGCCGCGCCGGCCACACCGACAATTGCGGTGATCGCCAGGGCGGCCCTGGCCAGAGAGACGCGCGCCGGCGTCGGCCTGGCGGCGGCGGCGGCCAGCAGACCGGCGGCGGCCGGCGGCGCGGTCACCGGCACGAACATGAAGGGATCCTGATAGGCCCCGCGATAGTGCAGCAGCCCCGCTTCCCCGGCCGCGCCGACAAGACCGGCCGCGGTCAGCAAGGCCGTCAGCCGTGAGACCGCGATCGCCGCCAGCCGGGCGCCGCGCCTCCCCTCGCGCAGCCGCTCACCGAGCCAGCCGAACACTCCGGCCAGGCTCAGGCCGGCCGGGGCGCCGATCGGGGCGGCGTAGAACAGATTCTGCCAGCTGACCGCGCCGGGCCGCTTGGCGATGTTGTAGAGATGGAACCCGGTTCCGCCCACGCCGGTGAGCATGGCCAGCGCCCACACCGCCTCTCGCGCCTTCCGCGGCCGCGCCTCGGCATCCCCACTCCCGTGCAGCCCGGCGGCGAGGACCGCCGACGACGCGGCCAGCGGCACGTACATCGCCTTGTTGGCGAAGGCGCCTCGGTAATGCTCCGTGGCGCTGTCGGCCAGAACCGCGGCCGCCAGGCTGGCCGAAGCCCGGCTGAGACCGCGCGCCGCCCGCATCCGGGCTTCCGTCTCGTCCAGTCGCTCGCTCGGTCGGCTCTTGGCCACTGCCAGCATCGCGCCTCCGGTCGCGGCGCCCGCCACGAGCGCCAGGGCGAGGCCGACGCCGGTCGATGGTCGCTCCACGGCTCGACTTCACTCCCGTCCGGGAAGAACCGTGGCCAGCATCTCCTTGGCCGTGTTTTTGAGCACGCCGGCCAGTTCCGGCTCCGATTCCATCATGAACATGAAATGGGCGGCGTCCTTGGCGGTGATGTGCGGCGGCAATGGCGGCACATTGCCGTCGGTGCGCGCCTCCAGGATCACCGGGCAGTCGGCCGACAGGGCCTCGTCCCAGGCCGGCCCCACGCCGTCCGGATGGTCGACATGAATTCCCTTGAGGCCGATCAGCTCGGCGTACCGGGCGTAGGGGAAGTCGGGGATGGCCTGGGTCGATTCGGTCTTGCCGGCCCCGATCTGGATGCGCTCCTCCCAGGTCACCTGGCTGAGATCGCGATTGTTCAGCACCAGGACGATCAGGCGCGGATCAGACCACCTGTGCCAGTACTTGGCGACGGTGATCATTACGTTGAGGCCATTCATCTGCATGGCCCAATCGCCCATGCAGGCGATGACGCAACGGTCTGGGAAGGCCATCTTGGCCGCCACGGCGTAGGGCGTGCCGGCCCCAAGCGAGGCCAGGCCGCCCGAAAGCGAAGCCTTCATGCCGCGGCGCATCTTCAGATCGCGCGCGTACCAGCCGGCCACCGTGCCGGAATCGGCCGTCACGATCGCGCGCTCGGGCAACCTCGGTGACAGCTCCCAGAACACGCGCTGCGGATTGAGCGGGTCGGCCCCGCTCATCGCCCGCGCCTCCAGGGTCTTCCACCACTGCGCCATGCCCTTGCCGATCCCGTCGCGCCAGGCGGCGTCGGTCTTCTGCTCAAGGAGCGGCAGCAGGGCGGCCAGGGTCGCGCCGGCATCGCCTACGAGATTGACCTCCATCGGGTAGCGCAGGGAAAGATTGGCCCCGTCGATGTCGATCTGAACGCCGCGCGCCTTCCCCGGCTTGGGCAGGAACTCGCTGTACGGGAAGGCCGAACCAACCATCAGCAGCGTGTCGCAACCCTTCATCAGGTCCCAGCTTGGCTTGGTTCCGAGCAGGCCCAGAGAGCCGGTCACATAAGGCAGGTCGTCCGGCAGCACGGCCTTGCCCAGGAGGGCCTTGGCCACGCCCGCGCCCAGGCGTTCGGCGACGGCGATCACCTCGTCGGTGGCGCCCAGGGCCCCGGCGCCGACCAACATGGCCACCTTCTTGCCGGCGTTGAGCACGTCGGCCGCGCGCTTCAGGCCCGAGGCCTCCGGCGCCATCGCCTCAACCGCATAGCCGACGCCGGTGTGGGTGTAGCCGTGCGTCTCCGGCGGCTCCTCGTACTTCATCAACTGCAGATCGTTCGGCAGGATCACGCAGGTGACTGTCCGCCGCGCCTTGGCGATGCGCACCGCCCGGTCGATCAGGGTGCGCACCTGGGCGGGGATCGTGCCGGTGGCGACGTAATCGCTGGCCACGTCCTTGAAGAGGTTCTGCAGGTCGACTTCCTGCTGGTACGACGCGCCCATCGAGGCGCGCGCCTGCTGGCCGACCATGGCGACCACCGGCACGTGGTCCATCTTGGCGTCGTAGAGGCCGTTCAGCAGGTGGATCGCGCCCGGGCCCGAGGTGGCGTAGCACAGGCCGACCTCGCCGGTGAACTTGGCGTGCGCGCTGGCCATGAAGGCGGCCATTTCCTCATGACGCACCTGGATATAGTCCATCCGGTCCTTGGCCTTCTCGAGGGCCACGTCGAGGCCGCCGACGCCGTCACCCGGATAGCCGTAGACGCGCCTGAGGCCCCATTCGCCGAGCCGGCGCCAAACGAATTCACTGACGTTCTCGCTCATGAGGATTGCTCGCGCCCGGACGCCCCCTACCTTCCGGCAACGCCCGCGGGCCGGCTGTCTTTCCCAAGCCCCCGTTCACGATTTGGCTATCCGCTGCGCGCTGGCAGCCGGTCGCCCTCCGGGCGCGTTCCCTTGAGGGGGCCTCACAGCGGAGGACGCAATGATCGCCATCATCACCGGAGCGGGCGCGGGTGTCGGCCGCGCCGTCGTCGACGCCTTCGCCGGCGCGGGCTACGAC
>JBOHLC010000431.1:0-18465 GCA_050729395.1 Caulobacteraceae bacterium | reverse complement strand
TTGCCACCCTGTCGCCCGAACAACGCGCGGCCGCCGCCAGCCACGCCGAGATCCTGGGCGCCGTAAGCCAGGGGCTGGCTGGGCGGCCTTATCAGGAACGGCGCGCCATCCTGGCCCACATGGCGCCGGCGCTGGGCTCGCGCGGCGTCACGCCCGAGGCCCTGGCCGGGTTCGATCCCACCGACGCGAACCTGGCCGGGGTGGTCGGCCAGGCGGTCATCCTGCGCGGAATGCTGGGGCCGCTTCCCGCAGCCGGGCCGGCCACGCCGGCGCCAGGAGGGCCGGAGCCGGCCGGAGAGTGACTGCGTCGAAGAGTCGGGGCTTGGCGCACGCCGCTGTGCTCATCGTGAAGGCGTCAGCTAGGCCCATGACGTTGGCCAGGGCCCCGCCGGCGTCCCCGTTAGGAGGCGCCGGGGCGACCCTTTGTAGCTACCCTCGCCGCCCCTTATTCTGCGCCCTGCTCACCTCGCGCCGCAGACCGCGGGCCGCTACTCGGTGAGACTGGAGGGGAGACGGAACGGTGGGACCGCTTGGCAAGGTCTAAGATGGGCGGTGGTCGATCGCGCTCGAACACAAACAAGCGACGGCCCATGAAATTCCAAATCAGCACCACGGGAATCGCGATGATCTTCGCTACCAATGGTGGAAGCCCCAGATAAACCCCCGCCCACATGGCTAACGTGTTGACGGCAAGGCCAACGACCGAGATGACAACAATTCGAACGATCTCACCCGCTCGCGAGTAACGCCCCCGCACAAAGGCGATCGCATAGGACAGAAAGTAATTTGCTAAGGTGGCCACCGTGAAGCTGGCAGCCGACGCCGCGATAGGGGAGGCGGCATGGGGCGCGATCAGCCAAAACAGCCCAACGTCGATAACCGACGATAGGCCGCCGACAATCAAATATGCCCCTAGCTGCTGAATAGCGATGTTGCGGTGGAACGCCAATTATTCCCGTCCATCCATCGTTCGAGTCATCATGTCCCTAAGACCGTCATCAAAGCTTATGCCCGGCACCCATCCGAGTGCCGCCTGAATGCTAGAGATGTCGGCAAGCGTTACCCCAGCATCGCCTCTTCGTCGGGCAGAGTGAACCTGATTGGCGGAGATGCGATCGGCGAGTTCCTTGACGGAAATATTCGTTCCGCTTCCAACATTGAACGGACCGAATTCCTTGCCGCCCTCATAAGCCGCAATGTTCGCGCGCGCCACATCCCTGACGTGCACGAAATCGCGCCTCTGACTTCCGTCCCCGTGTATTTCTAGGGTTTTGCCAGCGAGCCATCGCTGAAGGAATATACCAAGTACAAGGGCATACGCGCCCGATTGGGGTTGCCGCGGCCCATATACATTGAAATACCTTAACACGACGCATGATAGGCCCAATTGTTCGCTAAATATCTTACAATACTGCTCGCCGACCCGCTTTGATAGCGCGTAGAAGTTCAAGAATTCAAGCGGGGTCGTCTCTTCGTTGTGGGGCGAAGGTTGATTTCCATAACAGGTGGATGAACCACTGTAGACCAGCCGCTTTACTCCCGCGTCTCGCGCCGCGATCAAGACGTTCTGTGTTCCCACGATGTTGGATTGCGTACAAAGGTCGATATTGTCGAGGGAAGGGCCCGCCCGTGACATCGCGGCGCAATGGAAAGCCCCCTGCATGTCTTTCATCGCAGAATGACAGGTCGCGAGGTCGCGAATATCGCCCTCCAACACTTCGGCCTCGTCAGGCACCCATTCGCGACGACCGTAGACAAGGTTGTCGAGGATGCGGACGCCGTAACCGCGCTGCAGCAGCGCCTCGCAAAGATGGCTTCCGATAAAGCCAGCCCCTCCCGTCACGAGAACGGTGTCCATTTACATCGTGCCCCGGTCGCCCGCATAAGCCGCCACGTCACCGTTCCTCCCGCGTTCAGCTCCGGCCGTTAGCCTTTTCGCCGCGATTGGCTAATAGCCAGGAAAGACCTGACCGCCCTTTAGGGCAATTGCGGCCATGCGACGCATGCCGCGCGGCCTAGCCTGGGTCTGGCTTGAGATAAAGCCGTCGAAAGAACTCAAGATCGTCGCGCGTGTTAATGCCGCGCGCCTCGGTGGTGTCCCTGATCTCAACCGTCTGTACGCTCCATCCGTGTGCGGCTAGGTAGGGCAGGAACGGAAGAAAGTTGAGTTCGTGCGTTTGGCTTCCACGCTCGGTCTGGCTGAGAAAGTCGCGCCAAGCGATGTCCAGGCCATCCGCCGATAAGAGAAATGTTCCGACGTCCGCCAAGCCGCCGGTCGCGCAGATGTCACCCTCCCGAGACTGGTGGACCGCCCTCAGATGAGAGCGCTGATCGAAGACATATTCCACGTAGGGAGCCTGCATCCGCACCAGCGGCAAGACCACGCGGTGTGGGCGATTTCCATGCATGGCGATCGCACGGCGCAAGGTCTTTGTGGAGACAAAGACCTGATCGCCCCAGATCACCAGGATGGTTTGCGCCGCCCTCCACACCCCCGAGCCGCGAAAGATCGCGTCTCCCATCCCAAGAGGGGTGGGCTGTATTGAGAAGGATACATCCGCGAGTTGCTGGGCCGTGAGCGCGCCGCGAAAGGCCGCTTCCCCTTCGGGAGAGATCACAACGTGGATGTGATCGACGAGGGAAGAAAGCTTGGCATAGAGGATCGACCACACGGTCTGGCTGGCGGTGATCGGGGCTAGAATCTTCGGGCCGCCCAGGCCCAGCCGAGAGCCGCGCCCGGCCGCAGGTATAACGGCACAGAGCTGCATTCTGTCAGCTTTCGAGGCGAGCGGCGTCGACGGCCTCTCGAAAAAGGGTCAAGTCTGGGAAGTAGAACTCACAAACCGACGTCAAGCTCTCGTCATGCACGCCGATCACCCGAAGGCCTGCCGCGCGAGCCGCGATGACGCCTGAAAGAGCGTCTTCGACCGCTATCGAGGCCGCAAGCGGCACACCCGACTGACGTAGCGCCTCAAGATAAGCGTCCGGGCGGGGCTTAGTCCCTGGCGCGTCTTCGGCAGCTACAACGTTATCCACAAATGACGCCAGACCCGTCATCTCCAATGCCGCGAGCGCGGATTGCCGACTGGCCGAGGTGACAATGCTGACTACGTTCCCGGCTTGGTTCATCGCCTGCACCAAGTTCCTGGCGCCGGCTTTCTCGGCAAGTTCTCCCCGCTTCAACGCATTTCGATAAAGGCGCTGCTTCAGAGTAGTCAGACGCTCGACTTCGGCGGCCTCCTCGACGCCCAGCCGCGCGAAAGCGGCCCCGGTCGCAATTCCCATGAGTTGGCGGTAGTCGTAACCGGAGAGCAAATGGGGTGCTTCGCTCTCGATCACGCGCCGGTAGGCTTGGTCGTGAAGTGGGCTTGAGTCCACTAGCGTGCCGTCAAGATCGATCAGAAAGGAGCGCACCCCGCAGAGCTCGCGCATATTTGCGAAGGTCCCTTAGTGGAAGAGCAGATCCATGACATTCCGCAAGCCACGGCGCGCTCGCCAGCGCGGGTCGGTGAAGCCGGAAAAGGTGCGATATTGGATGGGAAGTTCGGCGATCTCCACTCCGCTTCGCACGAGCATGCGCGTGATGCCAACGGGCGTGGGGGCGCGGATGCGCTCAAACGCCGCGGAGAGATGGGAGACTCGCTCACGTCGAAATACGCGAAGGCCGCTCAAGGGGTCAGAAAAGATCACGCCGGATCGTAGGTAGAGGAGCATGCTCAACATGAAGGCTGCCGCCTTGGCGATCTGATAGAGCGCCCTGTGCTCACCATAGGCCGCTTGTACCGAGGCGATGAATTGGCTTCGACTCTGCGTGCGGGAGCCGAAGATAGCGCCCAGGGTTTGATGCTGTTCCATTAGGCGGATGGCGCTCAGGACATCGTGGAAATCATAAGCGCCGTCCCCGGTCAACAGTACCAGATAGTCGGACGAACCCTCTGCCAACCAGGTTGCGAAATAGCGCGCCTCGGGGAACTCGCTGTCGTTCTGGATGCAGGCGACCGGCGCGCTTGCGGGCAGGTCGAACTCCGGCGGGGAGGTCCGATTGAGAATGAGGTGGGCCGCCGCCGGGACCGTCGACCAATCGGTCTCGAGAAATTCCTCGACGACCTCGGCGGCGCCGACCGAACGGTTGATGATACTCGCATAGACCTCGATCGAGCGGGCGGCGGGACCGGGGCTCCTCTTCGCCCACAACGAGAGCAAGCAATCGACCACCGCGCTGCCATTGTGGACGTGAGGTCGGTATGGCGTCGCAAACTCGCCGCGCACGACTTCGGCTCCGCGGTAGTCGCTGGCGACTAGTCCCCCTGCCGGCAAACGCCCCCCCACGTCATCTTGGTTGGTGAGGATGTGCGTGATGAGCGGCTCCTCGGCTGCCGAGGCCCCGGCGTAGACATGAACCCGGTCCACAAGATTCCCCGCCGTCAGGCCCTGGATGTCGTGGTCCACGTCGAGGTTGGCCACAAACGCCTTTACCTGGGCGGGCGCGCTAGCCAGGGCGGAGCCGGCGATCTTGTAGCTCGGCAACAATGAAGAGTGCTGAGTGCCGGGACCGAAGACAATCATATCGGCCTCGCGCAATGCCGTTTCCGCAGCGCTCGAAAGCTCCGGAACTGAACTCAGCGAAGCGAGGATGTCGTCCTTTGCCGAGATGTCCGCCCGATCGAGCGCGGACTGCTCCTCAGCCGTCAAAGGCGCGTCGAGAAAATAGAGCTGACGGATCGGCGAGGTGGACTGCACTCCGACGATCCGTGCTTCCGAGGACAGGTATGTTCCATCCTCCTTTAACCCCACAAGGACTCGGTTGGAGCCCTCGCTGATGTTCACTAGGCTGGCGCGCGCGTCGACCAGCTCGCCGATCTCAGCGGCGGCGTCATTGAAGTTCCGGCGATTCTTCAGATAGGCACCCGCGAAAAGCAGATTCCCAAGAGAACAATCGGCATAGTTGAACGGCGCCGGTGCGTCCTGTGCATAGGCGAAGAAGACAGCCAACAACGCGCGCGCGTGAGCGGAGACCGTTGCGGGCAGTTGCTCAAACCACGACCTTATCGGCTGGTCGATAAGCTGGGGATGGTTCAGGCGGCTGAACTGCCATAAACGCTCTATCCCCTGCAGCGTGATCTCGCGCGGCAGGCGGTACTCAATTAAGTTCCGTAGCGCATATTGGCCGTTCGAATACAGGCCGATCAGATATGTCAGATTCTTGCGGAAGTCCGATGGTCCCAGCATACCGGGGATGAAGTCGCGCAGCGCGCCGGTGGACAGGCCGTCATCGTAGGCGTTCACGATGAGCGTAAGATCGATCTCGGGCCTTCGAAGCAGCGCGCTAATGATCGTCGCACTTCCCCGCCCGCCACAGAATAGAGCGACCCTCAATTCGCCGGAGCTGTGGGGTGTTGCAGCCATGGTTCCGCGATTCAGCTTGGGCGCACGAGGACCTTAGCGCGAATGAGAAGTTGACGCATGGCGACGTATGTCACGAACAGGAAGCGATGGATCGCGCCCCTGACGAAGGCCATCTTGCTTCGTCCGGATTCTCGGCTTCGATGGTCGATCTCCACTTCGGCGAATGTCACGCCGCGCTCCAAGAGACGTGAGGTAATCTCGGTCGAGTAGTTCATTCCACGAGCTTCCAGCGTTAGCTCGCGCAACAACGGGCCAGGCACGAGCTTGAACGCCGAATTGAAATCGCGAAGCTTCGAGCCGTGGATGAGGTTACAAAGCGCCCCACTGCTCCAAGTGCCAAATCGTGCAAAGGCGGCGTCATTCTTCCGCCGAACACCGATGGCCGCTATCGCGCCCGTTCGCTGAAGCGCTTCGATCATCCGGGGCAGGTTGTGAATTGGAAACTGACCGTCTGAGTCGATCAAAAGGACCCAGGCGTTGCGGGTCGCCTTGATGGCGGCAGTAAGCGCCGCTGCCGCGCCCCTGTTCTTCTCGAATCGCACGAGGCGAACTTCATGGGCGCCAGCTGAAAGCCGCTCCAAAATATCGCCCGTTCCATCCGTGCTGCCGTCGTCGCAGATGACGATTTCGAACCTGCCTATCTCCTCGTTCCGCGACAGGAACCCGCGCCACTCGGAGAGCGTGTTCTCGATTCCAAAAGCTTCGTTATAAGCCGGTGCCGCGATGGACAGGCACAGCACGGGACGCGCCGGTTCCTCGTTGCGATCGGCCCCGACTTCCTCGCTCATCTGACTTGGCCGATAGGGTGAATCTTCGGTCGCCGTATAGGAGTGATCGTGGCCGATTCGAGGCCCGGGGCGCTCAGCTCTCACTTTGCAGCCGTCAACAACAGGGGCCTCCGCGCGCACGTTACCACGAGGGGACGCCCGATGGGGATGTGACAAAGCGCCCTTCGACCGCTTCAGTGAATTCGTTGCGCGCCTGCTCAATGGCGATCGACAAAGCCCACGGTCACGCACGGGCGCTCGGTAGCTCACAACGCGGGGGGCGCCAAAGCACCGTCGCGCGCGGGAGGAGATGCGACGATTGGGCCCATCGGCGGCGCGGACGAATATGATAGAGAGCCGGCGCTATGGTCGAGGAGTCGGTTCGGCTTGGTCGCGCAGGTGGCCCTGAAATGGGCCGCTCCCACCCGCGCGCGCTCGTCAATGCCCCCAGGGATCGCAGCAAGGCCTTTCTCTCGGAACGGCAGAAGTTTGGACTTTGGGCTGTACTGATTCTCGTTCTCGCGGCTGTGGTACAAGCGTATTATATACTTAACCCAGATCTTGCTTGGCTTTTCACCGCGGACGAGAAGTGGCTTTCGGGTCAGCGAATTTACTCGGATGTCTTTGAAGTAAATCCGCCCATATCTGTTTTGATGTACATGCCAGCGGTTCTTCTGTCGCGGTTCAGCCACATCGCTCCAGAGGACGTTGTCCTAGTTCTTGTTCTAGCGGCGGTCTGTCTGAGTGCCTTCTTGGTATGGAAGATATCTGCCGGTGTACTGGAATCCGAGCGCCTTGCGCTGCGACAGGTATTGGTGATCCTCTTCCTCACGACCATTTTTCCAGTGGACACATTTGGCCAGCGCGACCAAATCGCCGTAGTCGCGCTATTTCCTTTCGTTGCGCTGGCTGGTGCGCGACGGGCCAGCCTCAATCCTTCGCGACTATTGGCATTTCTGGCTGGTGTTGGCGCCGGGATCGCAATGGCAATCAAGCCGCACTATGCGCTTGCGGCCGGGCTTCCCTTGCTTCTGAATGCCGCCACTGCGCGTTCACTCAAGCCGGTATTCGGCCTGGAGACATGGTCGGCGAGCGCTGTGGTCCTTGCCTACTATATCACGGCGCCAATTCTCTTTCCGGCCTACTTCGGCACGAACTTGGATAGTCTTCTCCTAGCCTATGTGCCTGTGAGAGAATCGTGGTGGCGTCTAATCGGCTTGCACCTTGTTGGGCTAATAACGTTGCTTGGCGCTCTGATATGTCTTCGATTTTCGGACGATCGGAGCGCGCTTCGTTGGGGTGCCCCCTGGATCGCTGCCGCTTTAGGTGGCGTGGGTGTTTACTTGGTTATTGGAAAAGGCTGGTCATACACCGGTTATGGGATGCTGACCTTCGCCCTAGTGCCGATCCTGACTTCACTGACGACCCAAGGCGAGTATAGACCTCTGCTACTACGATGGGGCGCCCGGCTCCTCTCCGCAGGAACCACGCTTCTCTGTATGGGCTGGCTAATGGTTGGGCCACAATTTGCGTACTTGACTGGGCCGGTAAGCAAAATTGCACCCCACCACCCGAAAATCATCTCGATTACAAGTAATATTGCGGTTGGCCATCCGCTCGTCCGCGTCCTGCATGGAGAGTGGGTCGGCACATCCGCCGCCCAGGTGCTGGCCGCCGACGCGATGAAGCGGGAGCGGATCGGCGGGATCACCCCCGCTACTCGGGCTAAGCTAGATCGAATCATTGAGGCTGATCGACAGCGACTCCTGGCAGATATCCGCAGGGGCAAGCCCGATATTATTCTCGTGGATCAGCGGCTCTTCAGACATGATTTCGATTGGGGTCGGTGGGCCAAGGCTGATCCGGCGCTGGCGGCCGAACTCACAGCTTACCACGAAGTCGAATTGGTCAAGCACCGGATACTGATCTGGCAGCGCAATCCAGGGGCGTAGGCCATTTCGATCGCCTTGGTGAAAGCGGCGCCGGGTCAGTCATTGACTAATGGCTTGACCGTGCGAGCCTCCTCTCTGGGCTTCGCAGCTGTGCGCTGCGTCGCGGCCGAGGGTTCGCCGATATGAAACTGATCATCCAGATCCCCTGCCTCGACGAGGAGCAGTCGCTGCCGATCACCTTGTCGGAGCTGCCCCGCGAGGTGGAAGGATTCGAGACGGTGGAGTGGCTGGTCATCGACGACGGCTCATCCGACCGCACCGGCGAGGTGGCGCGCGCCTGCGGGGTGGATCACGTGGTGCGCCACACGGTCAATCTGGGGCTCGCCCGCGCCTTCATGACCGGGATCGAGGCCTGCCTGCGGCTGGGCGCCGACGTGATCGTCAACACCGACGCGGACAATCAGTACTGCGCGCGGGACATTCCGGCGCTCGTGCAGCCGATCCTGAACGGCCGGGCGCAGATCGTGGTCGGCGCGCGCCCGATCCGCGAGATCGCGCACTTCTCGCCGATGAAGAAGGCGCTTCAGGGCCTCGGCAGCTGGATGGTGCGCGTGACGAGCGGGACCGACATCCCGGACGCGCCGAGCGGGTTTCGCGCCTATCACCGTGACGCCGCCACCAAGCTCTATGTGCTGAATTCCTATACCTACACCCTGGAGACCATCATCCAGGCGGGGCACAAGAACATCCCCATGGTTTCGGCGCCCGTGCGGGTGAATCCCGACATGCGGCCCTCCCGGCTCGTGAAAGGCGTCTTCAGCTATGTGCGCCGCTCGGCCGCGACGATCCTGCGCATCTCGGTGCTCTACAAACCGCTCAGGTTCTTCACCGCGCTCGCCGTGCTCACGGCGCTGCCCGGCCTCTTCGGCATCGGGCGCTTCCTGATCTTCTACGTTCGGGACGGCGGCAGCGGGCACATCCAATCCCTGGTCCTCGCCGGCGCGCTGCTCGCGGCGGCGGTGGTGATCGAGCTCTCCGGCGTGCTCGCGGACCTGATCGCGGCGAACCGGATGCTGCTGGAGGACATCAGAGCCCGACAACTGCGCGACCTCGCCGAGGCCTCGGCGACCAGCCGTCCGCGCAGAGTGCAAGCGGCCGAATGAGCGAACCAGGCGTTCTGGCACGGCTCGGGGAGATACTACGCCAGAGCGGCGCTTGGCTGTCGCGTCACCGCCGGCTGGTGAGGCGCGTCGCGTTGTCGGTCGTACTGCCGATTTTCCTTGGCGGGCTGATCCTTGCCGCGCGCTCGATCCCCGATCTCTACGAGCGGCTGCAACTCGCGCCGTTCCTCGCGCTCCTGTTGATCGCAGTCCCGGCCACCATAGTGTTGAACGCCGTCGAAACTGATCTGCTGTTCCGGATGGCCGGCCATCCGGCGCGCTGGACTGAAGTGCTGGAAACGACGATCCACGGCAGCGCCGCGAACCTGCTCCCGATCCCGGGGAGCGCTCTCGTACGAGCCGGCGCGATGAAGACCGGCGGCGTCGCGATCAGACACAGCTCGCGCTTCATTCTCTGTTTCGCTGGCGTCTGGGGCGGCGTGACGTTCGCCTACTCTGGCGCCGCCCTTGCGCTTCAGCGCCAACATCAGGTGGGCGCCGCCCTCACCGCGCTTGGACTGGTGGCTCTCGCGGCATGCGTCGGGCTCCTGCGGCGTCTCGGCGCCCAGTGGGCGGAGGTCGGCCGCTTAGTCGTTGTGCGCGTCTCGTCGCTGCCTCTTGAGGCGCTGCGATTGATGCTCGCCGCCTGGGCTCTCGGCGCGAAGGTGAGCCTCGCACAGGCCTCGGCCTTTACGGTTGCCTCGTTCATCGGCACGGGCATTTCTATCGTCCCCGCTGGGCTTGGCATACGCGAGGCATTGATTGCCGCTATTTCCCCCCTGGTTGGTGTTTCGTCGTCTATGGGATTCCTGTCAGCGACAGTCGATCGCGTTGCGGCAATGTGCGCTCTTGCCGCTGCGGTGGCGCTGCTGGCGCTCTTCCGCCGAGCGGGCCCAGGCAAAGCCGAAAAAGATGGCCGGTCATGTCAGCTCGAAGACAAAGAATTCAGAAAATGAAGTTTTGTGGGGATACCGCTCGTCGTAGGGGTACCGATTGGGGACCTTTTCGATCAGCGTGTAGCGAGGCGCGTTTTGATCTATCCAAGACGTGAATTGACGGTGTCTCACGTGCGGACGATTTTGCTCACCCTCAAAGTCTGACGAGTAGATCACGACATATTTCGAAGAATCGGAAAACAAGTCGCGCATATATTTCTCGTACACGTCGTCTTCTACGAGATGATAAATGACGTCTAGAGAGATAACTAGCTCCGCCGTTGTGTCGGGCGGCAGGTCATCCCGATGGTAGAACGCCTTAGTCGCGTCTCCGTGGAAGCGCTCACGGCAAAGCTCGATAGCCCGCCGCGATATATCGACTCCGACGAAGTTTCTATACTTGGCCAGGGCGAGTTGAGCGCCATCTCCGCATCCGAACTCGACGACACTGGAAACCCCGTGCGAAGCCACGAACTCGTTTAGTATCTCTGCTTTGAATTGAGCAAGGCGATTGTAAGAGCCGGCGCCAGAGTCGCGGCCAGACCTGTAGCGATCTTCCCAATAGGGGGTGCTTCCTTCAAAGGCAGCTTTCTGAGGTCTTGCGAAATAAGAATAAATCGAGCGCACTACCGGTCCAAGAACTGGGGTATTCGCGATCGCTCGCTTAAACGCCTCCATTGGACCCTCCAGCTCCCAACGCTTGGCTATAAGCCGCGACCGTCTCTTCGCCGACGCGCGCCCATGAGTATTCCCGCTCGACCACCGACCTGGCCGTTTGCAAAAATTCAGAGCGACGCGCCGGCGTCCAGCTGGCGATTTCCGTAATCCGACTGCTCCAGGCGTTGGCCTCGCCGGGCTCCTCGAGGAAGCCCGTTATCCCGTCGACGACAGCGTCTTCGATCCCGTCACAGCGCGAGGCCACGACAACGCCGCCATCGGCCGCACCTTCGACAGCGGCAAGTCCGAACCCTTCAAATCCTCTCTGGCCCAGTGGGATGTTAGGCACAACGACGGCCAGAGCCCGCCGCCTGAGGCTCGCGAGTTGGTCGGAGCGCAATGGGCCAAGGAATTCCACACGCGGATCCACAAGAGCTTCGCCTTCGGCAGACTCGCGGACAGTCCCCGCAACCTTGAGATGAATCTTCGAATCAAGAGCGGGCAATACCTGTTCGATGAACCATTTGCAGCCTTTCCGTTTCGTCAATCGGCCCGCGAAAAGGACGTACTGTTCCGGCTCGTCGGACGCGACCGCAGCGCATTTGTCGGCGCCGAGCCGGATGGTGGCCGTTTCCCGGAACCCGAGCCGCCCCACGAGAGCCTCCGTCGCTCGCGAGTTGGCCAGAACGACACAATCGGGTAGCAATTGCCTGCAGCCGTACAGGTAAGCCCGGTACAACAGGGCCGCGGGGCCGCTCCGGAAGGCAAACGCGACGTCCGTGCCGTGGGCCGAAAGAAACACACGCGCCTCTCGGCGGCGGAGCCGCGCGAGCAACACCAGGGGCCAGGTAGCGAGGTCGCCGCCGTGGACTATCTGCCAATCCAATCCGCCCGCGATTACGCGCCGCGCGACGCGCAATGCGAAGAGGGCTAGGGCGATCGCGTTGGGCGGTGAGCCGTCGTCGCGTCCCGGCAAAGCCATGACGGTCAGAGCGCAGCGGTGGGTGAGCTCAGAGCATAGCCGCCCGCAATAGGTCTCCATGCCGCCGACAGCCGGTGGCCATTTTCGGGTGATGAAGAGGACAAGCAGACGAAGCCCATCCTCGCGAGGACTCCGCGCTGAGCTCTCGGGAGGATCACTCGCCATTTCGGGGTGGCGGCTTCGAAGACGTCACGACTATCCCGTTGGGCATGAGGGCCGACCTGTCAATCAGGCGGTCGAGGCCGGAAGACAGCACCGAGAAGGGCGCGTTAAAGGCCACGGCCGCCAGGAACAACGGTCGCCAAATCGCCGCCAGACCAAGGACAACAGTCGCTGCCTGGTGGTGCACGAAGGTGAGCAACCCGCCGTAAGGCGCGATCTGGGAAACCTCGAACCCGGACCGCTCCAGGACGGCTCTCATCCCATTCGGCGTGTACCTGAAATAGTCGTGCGGCAACTCGTGCAACCGGCTGAGGTGCGGAACACTGAGGATCAGCAGTCCGCCCGGCTTCAGGACCCTGAAGATCTCGCTCAGCGCTGAACCGGGATCGGGAACATGTTCCAGGACCTGGTGGCAGACCACCGCATCGTAGCGGGCGTCCGGCACCTGCGGCATGGCCTCCAAGTCGGCGGTCCAGGTCAGATCCTCACGCGGTTCGATGTCCACGGTCTCCCGGACGGCGCCCGCCTTCAAGATGATGTCTTTCCAGCCGCCTCTCCCCGACCCGGCATCGAGGACCAGTCCGCTGACCGCGCCCGTCACAGGATGGGCCACCTTCCAGAGGGCATATGTGCAGCCGGAGTAGTACTTGTTGGCGAAATTCGAGGCCGAGGGGTAGGCGTCGAGGGTCCTCTGTCTCGCGCCGCGCAAGTAGTCGACGAGCGTCTCTCGCATCAATGGACTCCGGCCCGATGCGGACTTCGATCACGTTGGACGCGATCAGAATTCCGCAAAGACCGCTCCCTCTGGCGGCGGCCCGCGAGGGACGGTGAGGTGATCGCCCCAACGCAGCACGGACGGCCCTGAGCGCGGTCCCCCGATCACGTGCGCGCCCCGATCGAGACCGACTACGCCGCCGGCCTCGCGCGACACGCCGTCGATCGACAGCGGCGGGCCTTCGACGGTGTAGTCGCCTGGGATAAGGACGGTCACCGTGATCGGTGCGGTGCCGGCCGCGATTCGCTTGCCAGCGACCCAGATGGGGCCCCACTCCTGGACGTAGTTGTCGTGAAGCGCGGCGGCGTCCCGCGGCAACAGCGTCTCGACCCCGGGCGTGTCTTCGACAGCGGAGCAAAGTGCGCAATACGGGCTAAAGATCAGCAGCAACGGAACCCTCTGGCGCTCCATGGCCTCCAGGAACTGCGGCCGGCCCTGCTGCTTGTAATCCTCCAGTCCCCAGCCCGAAACCATAAAGGGGATCGGGTTCGGATAGTCGCCGATCACCTGGGTGGAGCTGAAGTAAGCGACGGGAGTCGGGAACATCTCCTGGACGGCCGCGATGATCTTCCGCTGTGTCTGCAGTACGTCACGCGGCTCGACAGCGAAGATCAGGGCGGCGTTGAGCAGCATCGCCGCCGACAGGGCGCAGACGAACGGTCCGCGCCGCAATCGCTCCAAAGCGATCGATGCCGCGGCGGCCGCCGGCGGCAGGATGAAGGCGTAGAAGTAGGGGAAGCTGTTCGTATAGACCAGCACGCTCGCCGGCGGCAGGAGCAGGCCGGCGACCGCCAGCCGCTCGAAGCGGCTCGCTTTCGACCGCAGCGTGCCAAAGACCGCCGCGGCGAGGACGGCGCTTAGGATCGGCGCCATGAGGATCTGCTCCAGCAGAAACCAGCGCTTCGGGAGCAGGCCCGAGGAGAACATCTTGCTCGCGGAGTCGCCGACTATCGCCTGGCCCCGCGCGAGGCTGCCGGTTGGGAGCCCGGCGCGGTGCGCAAGGAGGAGGGCCAGGAAACTCAGAGCCGTGAGCAGGGCCAGCGCCGCCATCCGCGCGACGAACGCCCTCCGGTCCTCGGCCTCTCCCCATCGGAGCAGCGCCACGCCGGCGAACGCCGGCAGATAAAACACGGACTTGATGGTCAGGATTCCAGCGAAGCCCACCAAGGCAGCGGTCGCGACGAGCTCGACGACGGTCAGCCTTCGGGTGGTAAGCAGCCACAGGGCGGTCATCAGGGCCGCGGCGGCGGGTGCGTCGGGACGATAGGAGAACCCGCGCAGGAAGACCTCACCGCCCGAGATGTAGGCCAATACGCAGAATAGCGAGGCCATTGGACCGGCGAAGCGCCTCGCGACGCCGAAAATTGCGGTCAGGGTAACTAGTTCGCAGCCGAACATCGCCACCCGCGCCGTCTGGATCTGAGTGATGACGTCGCTGGACGTCAGCGGGAGCCACGAGAACAGGCGGGCCTCGAAAGTTTGAAGCGGGCTTCCAAGCGTGCCGGCCCGGAGCCGATAGATGAGATTATAGTGATGAAACTCGTCCCAGTTTATGCTTCTGAGAAATATCAGGATGAACTGCAAGACGAGCACAAACACCAGGGCGGTCAATACCGCCGCCATCGCGGATGGCAGGGTGAAATGCTTCAGCCGATCCGAAAAAGCGGTCGGCTGACCAATTCGGTCTGGTTCCGACTCCGGGGTCGCAACAACTTTCGTCATCGATGCCCGCGCCTGCTCGCTCATCTCAAGGCCGCGCACGAATAGAGAAAGCAGGTGGAACCCCGGCCGATGGAGCCGTCCGGCTCGGGCTCCTGCGCCACGGGCGCGGGGCCGCGCCGCCGCGGGCGCAACATCGATCGCGGGAGCGGCCTCTAAGGTCGAGGCCATCTCACGTCCCGAGTCCGCTCATCCACTGGCGGACCCTCGTTCCGAGAACAGCAGCGCGCGCCGGGCGGCGTAGTTGGTGACGAAGCTGACGCCGGTCGCCGCCACCTTGCCGGCTATGAGAGTGAGCCCGAAAATCCCTACCGAAAGCCAAAGAACGAGCTGGGTGGCGCCAAGGCCCAACAGACCGAGGAGGGCGAAGGCGACGAACTCGGCCGCCCGGTTGCGCATGCGGTGGGCATGGAAGACGAAGACGATGCTGAGGACATACTGCAGCACCGCGCCGGTCATGTAGGTGATGGGCGCGGCCACGAGATAATAGACGTGGAACACCCGGGTGAGGACGATGAGGCCGGAGAAGTCGACGCCGAGGGCCAGCAGGCTGACCAGGAAATAGCGCCAGAACTCGGCCCACAAGCCAATCAGCTTCCTGACGGCAGGCCGGGACGCCAGACCGGCGGCGAGAACGGTCATGCTGTCACCTTAAGGGCCTGCCACCTGAAGACGGCGTCGCGGCGCCGATAGCCTCGCGGGACACGCGCGTCCAGTCGCCTATTGTCACACCCTATGCGCCCCACGCCAGCCTCGTGGTCGCCGGAGCGCTTGTGCGCGGGCGCGGCATGTGTAATTCAAACAAGCGTTCAAATGAGGAGCGAGTGAGCGCATGGCGCATGACGGCGAAGCGGCGGCGAAGACCCTGGAGCTGGGCTTCGATCCCGGCGCCCTGCGCGAGAAGTATCGGGCCGAGCGCGACAAGCGCCTGAGGGCCGACGGCAACGAGCAGTACGTCAAGATCGACGGCGACTTTGCCCATTATCTGGACGACCCCTATGTGACGCCGGGGTTCACGCGCGCGCCGCTCACCGACGAAGTGGACGTGGCGATCATCGGCGGCGGCTTCGGCGGCCTCTTGGCCGGGGCGCGCCTGCGCGAAGCGGGCGTCAAGGACATCCGGGTGATCGAGAAGGGCGGGGACTTCGGCGGCACCTGGTATTGGAACCGCTATCCGGGCGCGGCGTGCGACGTGGAATCCTATGTCTATCTGCCGCTCTTGGAAGAGATCGGCTATCTGCCGGTGGAGAAATATTCGCGGGCGCCGGAGATTTTGGCGCACAGCCGGGCCATCGGCCGCCACTTCGATCTCTACGACGGCGCCCTCTTCCAGACCGAAGTGACGCGCATGGACTGGGACGAGGCGGCGGCGCGCTGGACCATCTCGACCAACCGGGGCGATGCGCTGCGCGCGCGCTTCGTGATCATGGCCAACGGCCCGCTGCACCGGCCCAAGCTGCCGGGCATTCCCGGCGTGGAGAGCTTCAAGGGCCATTCGTTCCACACCAGCCGGTGGGACTATGAGTACACCGGCGGCGATGCCAGCGGCGGCCTGACGGGGCTGAAGGACAAGCGCGTCGGCATCATCGGCACCGGGGCGACGGCGGTGCAGTGCGTGCCGCACCTGGCCGCGGCGGCGAAGGAACTCTACGTCTTCCAGCGCACGCCCTCGTCGATCGACGTGCGCGCCAACCGGCCGACGGACCCTGAGTGGGCGGCGAACCTGGCCCCCGGCTGGCAGCAGCGACGGATGGACAATTTCAACATCCTGGTCTCCGGCGGCTTTCAGGAGGAGGACCTGGTCAACGACGGCTGGACGGAGATCATCCGCAACCTCTTGATCCTGGCCAGGCGCAACGAGCGCGCCGGCGAGGCCGCGCCGGCCGAGGCCGGGGAGATGCTGGAGATCGCCGACTTCCAGAAGATGAACCAGATCCGCGCGCGGGTGGACGCGGTGGTGCAAGACCCGGCGGTGGGCGAGGCGCTGAAGCCCTATTACCGGCAGTTCTGCAAGCGGCCGTGTTTCCACGACGAATATCTGGACGCCTTCAACCGGCCCAACGTCACCCTGGTGGACACCGCCGGCAAGGGCGTGGAGCGGATCAGCGAGCACGCGGTGTGGGCGGGCGGCAAGGAATATGAGATCGACTGCCTGATCTATGCCACCGGCTTCGAGGTGGGCACCGAATACACCCGCCGCTCAGGCTATGAGCTTTATGGCAAGGGCGGGGTGAGCCTGAGCCAGGCGTGGGCGGAGGGGGTGCGCACGCTGCACGGCTTCCACGCCCGCGGCTTTCCCAACTGCCTCATCGTCACCCAGACGCAATCAGGCTTCAGCGTGAATTTCCCGCACATGCTGAACGAGCAGTCGAGGCACCTGGCCTATATCGTCAGCCACTGCCTTCAGACGCAGGTGCGCTCGCTGGAGGTGAGCGAGGCGGCCGAGCAGGGCTGGGTGGACACGATCAAATCCCTGGCGGTGATGCGCGAGAAGTTCGCCGCCGAATGCACGCCCGGCTATTACAACAACGAGGGCAAGCCGAACCCCAAGGCGGTGCAGAACGGCTTCTACGGGGCCGGGCCGATCCGCTTCGTGGAGGTGCTGGAGGCCTGGCGGGCGAAGGGCGACCTCGAGGGGCTGGAGCTGACGCGGGGGTAGAGGGGCGCGCGGCCACGGGCGATCGAACCGGCCGCGCTGTTGCAATCTTGACAAAATACACGGCTGGCGCGCCACTGAGCGCCGGCTCGCTCCCGCGCAGGTCGAAATTCAACTTGGAGATCCGGCCAGGGACGACGCTCGACTGTTGAACGGGGGTGTCACAGATGAAGACTTTCCTGCAATCGATCCTGGGAGCGGCGATGCTCATCGGCCCGCCGGTCGGGTCCGCCGCCGCGGCGCCGGCAAAGAGCCCGCCGGCCAAGATCGGGCCGATCGCCTGCGTCAAGAACAGCAAGCCTTACTACGAGGCTCGCGTCGCCATCGCCCAGTTGGCGCCTGATCAACCGAACAGGATCACCGTCCAGATCAGCTCGCCATTCGCGGTGCTTGGCTCCCACCCGGGCCAAAAGCTATTCAGCGCGAAAGCCATCTATTATCGGCCGAACCGATATTGCGTGGACGCAATCGCCGGACAGATCGATCTGGGATTGCTTAGCCCTCGGGGCGCGGTTGTCACATTCAAGATCGCGTCGAATCTGAGGTATTCTTATTTCCCCAACCCCACCATAGGCGTCCGCAAGGGGAGGGGTCCGTTCGTCCCGCCGATCCAGGCTGGAGCTTGGCCCGCGAGCTGGCCAAGTCCGTCAGTACAAGCGGCAATGTATCCGTACGTCCTTACGGTGAGGTTTCCCTACGCGAAAGCCACGGCTCGAATCCCCCAAACCTACACCTACGTGGTCCAGTTGCGCGATGGACCGCGCTTGATACTGAGGCCCGGGATTATCAACCACTGACGGCTCCCATGGTGGCTCGAGCTTGACCGCGCCCGATAGCCCCGGACCCGCCTACTGGGCGTTCATCAGCTATTCCAGCCATGACCGCGCCTGGGCCAGGTGGCTGCAGAGGGCGATCGAGGCCTATGTCGTCCCGCACCGCCTCATTGGACATGCGACCCCCGCGGGACCGGCGCCACGGCGGCTGCGGCCGCTGTTCAGCGACCGCACCGAGCTGGCGGCGGACGCCGACCTGGCGGGCAAGGTGCACGAGGCGCTGGATCGTTCGGCCTTCCTGATCGTGCTCTGTTCGCCGAGCGCGACCGCCTCGCGCTGGGTCGACGAGGAGATCCGCTACTTCCGGCGCGCGCACGGCGAGGGGCGCATACTGGCGGCGATCGTCGAGGGAGATCCCGCTGCCCACCAGGGGTTCTTCCCGCCCGCCCTGCACTATCGCGACGAGGCGGGCGAACTGGAGGGCGCCGAGCCGATCGCCGCCGACCTGCGGCCCGGCGGCGACGGCAGGTATCTGGCCAAGCTCAAGCTCGTCGCCGGCCTGCTGGGCGTGGGCCTGGATG
>JBOHLC010000430.1:0-15864 GCA_050729395.1 Caulobacteraceae bacterium | reverse complement strand
CATCAAGGCCCAGGCGCTTGCCGGCGGCGGGGATGAACTCGGCGACCGGGGCCCACAGATCGGCGGCGGTGAGGCTTTCGAAGCGGGCGGCGAACTCGGCGGCGCCGTGGCTGTAGGCGGCGATGGTGTCGTCGGGGTCGGGCACGGGGGGAGGTTAGCGCGGGGGTGGGGGCGGTCAGGGGCACAAGGTGAACGTTGCTCCTGTCGCTTCATTTCTGCGAACGTCGGCGCCTAGGCCGGTTCGACTTTGGTGGTGAACACGGCGTTCATCGCGCCTCATTCGTCGTGGGCTTCGCCGGATCTCACATCCTGGGGCAGCGCGAAATGAAAGCAACCATTCGGGCCGTCGAAGGTGACGATGTAGTCCGCCAGGAATGAGCGCCCGAGTATGACGCTGTAGCTCGATCGCGCGACCCTCAAGGCGTAAAGCGGCATCAGCTTTCTGTAGCCTAGGTCCGGCACTTCGAGCAGGCCCAAGAAGACGGCGGCCAGCAGAGTTCCCCCTGGCGTCGCGACGGTCTGCTGGTCAATTTGCCTGAGCTTCAATTCGTGGGCCAGACGATAGTCGATGCATACGTCCGAGGCGCCGGTGTCTATCAATGCGCCGGCTTCGAACAACGCCGGCACGCCTTCCTCGTCGACCGCACTGGGTTCGCGGTGGATGATGACATCGAGAACATGGCCCTCGACCCTAAGCTGCTCGCGGCGGCTCGACGCATCCGGTCCGGCCGGTCCGAACGACCGCGGCGCCACGGTCAGCTCTCGACGACGATGAACGGAACCTGTGCGGGGCTGGCGTTGGTGTGCCGGATCAGGAACTCACGGTCGGGAAAGCGCTCGACGGCGAATGCGGCGGCGGCCTCGAACGTTGGAAAAGCGCCCTCGCAGTTGGCGCCCACGATCACGACCCAGCCTTCCTGATGCTTCGCCCTCAATTTTGGCAGCAGGGTGTGAAAGGCTGAAATTTCTTCGGCTAGGTTCATCCCGCGCCCCGGATCTCGCGAGGGTTGACGATAGCTCCATAAGATCGCTGATTTGGCGACTCCGGCAAGGGGTCCGGAAACTCGGCAACCCCATCGACGCATCCGGGGAACATTTGATCACCATCAGCCAGGGCGACTCCGTCGGGGTGGCCCCGCGCGCGCTGCTGATTTCGGTGACAGTGCACTCAACTGACCAAAGATCAGCTAGCTGATCCCCTGCACCAGGAAGATAAGTGCACTGTCACCGTAACCCCGGTTTCCGGATCGAAGCCCCCCCTGGCGCTCTGCCGCGCGCATGGTTTTGCGAGCGGCGAAGCATTTGGGGGTTACACGGCGAGCGCGTTCAGCCAGTTTATTCATCCGGAGCTGTAGGACCGAGGCGGGCCCGGAGCGACATGCTGTTGAAGTTCGAGCAACGCCTCTCACCCTCGCCGTTTGTCGAGCGGGTCTGGCGGTCGCGCAGTTACGCCGCGGGATCGTTCCATTCGATGGCCGAGCCGAACCTCGAGCTGGTGGTCGCGAAGGTGGCGGGGCGCGGGCGGGTGATCCTGCGGGGACCGGTGACCAGGGCCTCGACCGCGGATTGTCCCGCCGACGGCGAATGGCTGGGCATCCGTTTTTGCATCGGCGCCTACCTGCCCGGCATTGCGACCGGCAGCCTGCGCGACCACCAGAGCCTCATTCTTCCGGACGCGGGGCGCGGGAGGTTCCGGCTGGGTGACAAGGCGTGGGAGATTCCCGCCTATGACACAGCGGAATGCCTGATCGCCCGCCTGGCCGCCGCTGGCTTCATCGCCCGCGAGGCCGTCGTCGATCTGGCGCTGGACGGCCGAAGGGCCGAGCTGGGCCTGCGGTCGGTGCAGCGCCGCTTCCTGCGGGCGACCGGCCTCACGCGCGAGGCCTTCCTGCAGATCGAGCGCGCGCGTTACGCCGCCTACCTGCTGCGCGCCGGCGCGCCGATCGGCGATGTCGTCGAGGAGGCGGGATACTTCGACCAGCCTCACCTGACCCGCGCGTTGCGCAGGCTGATCGGCCCGACGCCAAGAGGGCTCCTGCAAAGCGACGATCAGCTGTCGCTTCTATACAAGACCACGCCCCCGCCGGCGCGTAACCTTGCCTGGTCCCCATAGAAACGTCGGCAAGCGGAATGTCATTTCAGGCCTATCTCGAGAACATCCAGGCGAAAACCGGCAAGCGGCCGGAGGAGATCGCCGGTTCGGTCAAGGCGCGGGGCCTGACAAAACCTTCCGAGATCATCGCCTGGCTGAAAAGCGAGTTTGGCCTGGGTCACGGCCACGCGATGGCCATCGTCAGCCTGATGCGCGGCGCGGACCAGCCCAAGCGCTCCGGTGACGAGAAGATCGCCGCCTACTTCTCGGGCGCGAAAGCGAGATGGCGGCCGGCTTTCGACCGGCTGGCCGAACAGGCGCGGGCGTTCGGGCCGGATGTCTCGGTTTCCCCCGGCGCCACCTACCTCAGCCTGGTCAAGGGCGGAAAGAAGTTCACCATCGTCCAGGCCGTCGGCGAACGGATGGATCTGGGGGTCAAGCTCAAGGGCGTCGCCGCGGCGGGGCGCCTGGAAGCCGCCGGCGCCTGGAACACCATGGTCACCCACCGCGTCCGCATCACCGACGGAGCACAGATCGACGAGGAGGTGCTCGGATGGCTGAAGCAGGCCTACGTCAAGGCGTGAAGGCGAAGTGGATGGCCTGGGCGGGCTGGGCGATGTCCGGCCTGATGATCGCGTTCATGCTGTTCGACAGCCTCTCGAAGCTGGCGCTGGAACGTCACGTCATCGCGGCCACCACCCAGATCGGCTACCCCGCTCCACGCCATTCGCCCCCTGGGCGCGATCGCACTCGTCTGCACGCTGCTCTATGCCGTTCCGCGCACCTCGATACTGGGCGCCATCCTGCTCACGGCCTATCTCGGCGGCGCCGTGGCCAGTAAGGTTCGCGTCGACGATCCGCTGTTCAGCTCCGTGCTGTTCGGCGTCTACTTCGGGATCCTCGTCTGGGGCGGACTCTGGCTGCGCGACGAACAACTGCGCACGATGATCCCGGTCCGTCGGAAGAGATGATCCGGAGTCCACGATGTCGGGACCGGGCGGCGTCGGGTGCGCCCGTGGGCGCCGTACGCCGCCGACAAGACCAGCTCGTGGCGGCATGATCCTCCTCTGCGACGCGGGGGATCAAGGCGCGACCAAGTCGACCGTCGGAAAGTAGGTCCGGTAACGCTGGGGATCGCGGGTCAGAAGCGTCAGCCCGGCGGCGGCGGCGTGGGCGCCGATGAAGAAATCCGGCAGGACGCCCGTGCGGACGCCGCCGGCGGCCCGGTAGCGTTGGAACGCCTTGCCGGCGAGAAACAGCGCCGAGCGGGGCATGGCGGCCATCGAGACTCCGGCCTCGTTCAGAACCTCCTCGAGGTCCTCGATCCGCATGAAGCGAACGGACAGCTCGGCGTAGACCACGTCGTTGATCGCCATCGGCCCCTTGACGGCGGCGGCATCGAGCCGACCAATCGACCAGTCCGCCCAGGCCGGATCGTCCGTCACCAGATCGAGCAGGACGTTGGTGTCGACGAGCGTCAAGCTCAGCCTTCGCCCCGGGTCAAGGCCATGATCTCGTCAGTGGTCAGCCCGGCGCCGGCCCGCCCGCGCAAAGCCTCGAACCGGCTTGGCGGGCGGTCGCCTTCGACCTTGACGAGGACGACCCGACCATCCCGCGCCAGCTCGAAATCGACCGCATCGCCCCGGACAATGCCCAGCCGATCGCGAACCGCCTTGGGGATGGTGACCTGACCCTTGCTGGTGACCGAGGTGCTCATCGAAGTTCCGTAATACATGCGCCACGTGAGGTAATACATAACGCGCCGCCGGGGCGAACGCAAGGGGGAGATCCGATCGGGGGCTACCACTGCCTCACGATCCTGGATCGTGTTCTTTCCGTCGCGGGCCTGGCCCGTTCGGCGGCGATCTCGTCGAGCTGGCGGCTGTAGTTCCAGATCATGTGGTCGGCGATGTTGAAGAGCCGGTGTGTCACCCCCCAGCCGATGACGGCGCGGAGCTGGGCCCAGAGCCAGGCGGCGAGCCAGTGATCGCGCCGGAACAGCACCGTCGGGTCCTGGGCGAGCAGGCGCGGGTCGCCGGCATGGAAGTAGCCGGCGATCACCGGCAGGGGCACGCCGGGGACCAGGTCCCAATGGTTGACCAGCCGGTAGTTGGGGCACTTGACGTCGAGATCGAAGCGCGAGGTGGCGACCCGAGGGCTGCCGTAGGTGTAGCAGGCGGCGAGATTGTTGCGCTCGAGCACGGCCGAGGCGATCTGCGCCAGCGCGCCGCCGAGCGAATGGCCGGTTATGTAGAGGCCGATGTTGTCCGGAACGTTCTTATTGACCGACTGAACGATCCTGTCGCGCTGGGTCGAGAACGCCTGCCAGAAACCCCGGTGCACGCGCACGCCAGGGAAGCCTTCCATCGGCACGGTCAAGGCGTTGAGGTTGATGCCCCAGTCCTGGGCGTTGGCCGTGCCGCGGAAGGCGAGCACGGCGAACTGGTCGGTGTTTTTCGCGAGAAAGGCCTGCACATTGTCCCAGTCGAAGATCTCGACGAGGTCGAAGCCGCCGCCCTTCAGATGCGCCGCCAGGGCCGCAGGCCCCTCCGGCCGGGACTTGGTCCTGTGGCCATCGACGAGCGTCGCCTTGCCGTCGGGCTCGAACGGCAGGTAGGCGAGCCACGAGAAGGTCGCCATCATCGCCGCGGTGCGGTCGGAATAGGCCGCGCGCCAGGTGGGCAGCGCCTTGGCGTCGGCCGGCGTCAGCGACGGCAGCGGCGGTAGGTAAGCGGTAGACATGTCTGCTCGATGCCCCCTGGCTGCTCGGCGGCGCCGGCGGGGAATCAATAGCGCTCTTCAGGCGGATCGTCGCAGGTCGGTTCGACTTTGGTGGCGGAGACGGCTTTGATCGCGGTCTAAATCATCCCATCGGAGTGGGGACGCGGAGGCCGGCGCGCGCGTCAGTGCTCCGTCAGGGTTACGCGCGCGACGAGATCATCCAGGACGGCCTGCTGAGCGGCGGTGATCCCCGGTCGTCGGATAACGGCCAGACCGGCGGTGTGGGTGGCGTCCACCTTGACCAGCACGAGCCTCAAATCGAGGTTCAACCCTTGGGTCGACTTCATGCTGGTAAAGGCCTGGCCGGCACGGCCGGCGATCGAACCGGGAGCGGTCGCGGAATAGGGCGGCGCGCCAGCCGCCTTGAAGACGTTGGCGGCGAGGTCGGATAGCGCAAAACTCTTGGCCGGCAGGGCGATCATCGTGACCTGGATCGCGGCGCTATGGTCCGCGGCCAGGAACTGCAGATTGCCCAGGTTGTCGTAGGTCACGCTCCAGCCCGCCGGCGCATCGACGACGAACGCCGGGACGCCGTCTTTCGGCAAGCGGTAGGGGTCGGCGCGGACCCCCGGCGCGAAGGCCAATCCGAGGACGACGACGAGACACAGAGCGGCCAGACGGGCTCTGTCGATCATCTTGCGCATGACGATACCCCACCCTCGCCTAGCGCTATCACGCGCGGGCGCGCCGCGTAAGCGTGCAAACCACCGCACGGGGGCGTGGCGGTGCGGGCGTAGCAACTCAGCGGCAAGCGCGCGGGGGCAACCTACTTGTGGCAGACCTTGTCCGTGGGGATGCAGCCCTTGCCGCAGGGCTTGCCCTTGGCGCAGCGGGGCGCGGCCTTCATCGCCTTGGACTGATCGGAGTTCGCCCGCTTGTTGGCGGACCTGGCGATCGCGGCGTCCTTCTTCGCGGCGCCGGCGCTGGCCGTGGCGGCGGTGTCGCCGGCGCCAGCCATGGCCGTGGTGGAGGTCGCGCGGGCCGACTCCCTCGCCTTGGCCGACTTGCGCCTGGCCGCCTTCATCGTCGTCGCGGACGTCTGTCTGGCCGACTTCGTCGCCTTGGCCGATTTTGTCCGGGCGGCGGCCATGGCGTTGGCGCCGGTCTGAGCGGCGGCGGCCGATGGGCAGGTGATGAACTTGCCGTTCGCGTCCTTGCACGATTTGGCGTTGGCGGCCGAGGTCAGGGCCAGGGCGGCGATGGCGGCCAGGATCAGGGTCTTGCGCATATGGTTTCACTCTCGAGTTGAAGGACCCTCTTCGCCGGTCCCGTTGCATGGGAACGCGCGCGCCACGGCTCAGGTTGCCGAGGGGGGCCTTGGCGGAACCAGCGCGAGGCGCGCGCATTGAAAGCCCGAGTGGGGCGGCTGTTCCACGATCAACGCACACATGGATGAGTCCGGCGGCTCGATGCCGCCCGATGCTACGCGAGGGAGTCTGAATCGCATGTGGATAATCATCGCAATCGTCCTGGTGCTGCTGTGGATCTTCGGCTTCCTCGTGTTTCACATCGCCGGATTCCTCATTCACATCCTGCTGCTGATCGCGCTGGTGGCTCTGATCGTGCATTTCGTCCGCGGACGGCGCGGGGCGCCCTAAGCGAGGGGAGCGGCGCCCTCCCCGCTTCGCGGCGGGAGATTCGGTCGCCGGGACGGCTCTACGCCAGCCGCTCGCCCGCCAGGCGGCCGATGGCGGCGAAGACCGTCTTCAGTTGCGCCGGGCTCGGCGATCCGCCCTGGGCGTAGGCGCAGAGGATCACCGGAGCGCCGGGCCTGGGCCAGACGACGGCGATGTCGCCGGTTGCGTCCTTGCCGTTGCTGCCGGTCTTGTCGGCGATCCGCCAGGTCGTGGGGAGGCCCGCGCGCAGCCGGTCGTCGCCGGTCTTGCAGGCGACCATCCAGCCGGTGAGGCGACCGCGCGAGGCGGGCGAGAGCACTTCGCCCAGCAGCAGGCGGCGCAGGTTGCCGGCCATGGCGGCCGGCGTCGTCGTATCCCGCGGATCGCCGGGCGGGGAGCGGTTGAGCAGCGGCTCGTTGTGATCCAGGCGGCTCACCGTATCGCCCACGCGGCGCCAGAAGGCGGTGAGCGCCGGAGGGCCGCCGACGCGGGCCAGCAGCAGGTTGGCGCAGGTGTTGTCGCTGTACTCCACGGCGGCGGCGCACATCGCCGCGACGGACATGGCGCCCTTGGCGAGGCTGGCCCTGGCCACGGGCGCGTACCAGTCGGGCACGTCGGCGGGGCCGTAGGCGATCATCCGGTCGAGTTGCTCCTGGCCGCGGTCGACGCGCGTGAGGACCAGGGCGGCGAGCGAGGCCTTGAAGGTGCTGCACATGACGAACCGCTCGTTCGCGCGCCAGGCGATGCGCGCGCCGGTGGCGAGATTGACGCCATGGACGCCGATCCGCCCGCCGGTCTCGCGCTCATAGGCGGCCAGCGCCGGGGGCGCCGCGTCCGCCAGGGCCGGTCCCGCGGCCAGGCTGGCGGCGAGGGTGAGCAGGGTGCGTCGGTCGAGGGTCATGGGGCGTCCTCGCGGCGAGAATTTCCGCATAGGGCCGCCGACCCCGGGCGGCAAGACGAGCGGGCAGCCCCACCCACCGGTCGTCATCGGCGGGCGACCGTCCCGCCGATCCATGCCCACCTGCCGAGATGGGCCGCGCCCGCGCGGCCGCGCGCCGGCGGTTGGTCCGGCTTGTGGTTGCGACCGCCGAGCGTTGAACGCGCTCGCGCGCGTCCACCCGCCGGAACGTGTTCATGGGTAGCCGGGACTTACGCCCGGCTATGACGGTGGGGTTGGGGGTGATGCTGGCGGTCAGCGCAGCTGGCTGTCCTTGCTGCCGCGGCGGTTGATGCCGCCGATGGTGACGCGGCGGTCGCGGCCGGACTGGCACTGAACGCAAGTCGTGGCGCCCGGCAGAGCGCGGCGGCGGGCCTCGGGAATCTCCTCGCCGCATTCGACGCAATGGGTCGCGCCCTCGCCGGCGGGGAGGCGCGAGCGAGCGGCGAGGACGCCGTCGATGACGGTGTCGTCGATCTGATCGTTGATCGCGCCGTCGCGCGTCCAGCCGCCGGCCATGGGTGCTCCGAAAGGTTGCCTGGGTATTAGATGGGGGGCCGCCGAACCCTAAGCCAGCACCCGGCTCAGGAACGCGCCGCCGAGGCCGAGGCCATCCATGTCGATGCCGTGGCCCATGCCGCGCGAGACGTGGGCGGTGAGCTCGAAGCCCAGCCGCCTCAAGGCCGCCTCGGCCTGGTGGAAGGCCGCGATCGGGATCATCGGGTCGGCGTCGCCGTGGACGAGGAGGACGGGCGGGCGCGAGCGGATCTCCGCCTCGTCCGGATCGATCAGCATGCCCGAATAGCCGACGACGCCGGCGATCTGTCGCGCGCGGCGCGGGGCGACGTGGAGGGCGAGCATGGTCCCCTGGCTGAAGCCGACCAGGGCCAGGCGGTCGTCGGCAAGGCCGTGGCGGGCGAGCTCGGCGTCGATGAAGGCGTCCAGGATGGGCGCGGCGGCGCGCACGCCGGCGGTGCGGTCCTGGTTCCACACCGGCCACCACTCATAGCCGCCGGGCGCGCCGGGGCACGGCCGGGGCGCATTGGGCGAAACGAAGGCGGTGTCCGGCAAGGCGTCGCGCCAATAGGGGACGAGGCCGATGAGGTCCGCGCCGTTGGAGCCATATCCGTGGGCGAGGATGACGAGCGAACGGGCCGGGCCACCGGAGGCGGGGGCGACGCGCGGGCCGTCGAGGGCGGCGGGAGGGGTCATGGACCGGGCGTGCCCCGACAAGGGGAGGCCGGTCAAGACCAGTCAGGTGGACTTGGGTTTGCGATGCGCCTTGGCTTTCGCGGCTGGCTTGGGCGCGACCCCCTTCGCCGCCGGCGGGGGCGGAGGCGGCTTTTCCTCGGCCGAGGCGGCGACGAGGCTGAGGTCCAGCCCCTCGGCGAGGTGCCTCTGGTGCGGCGGCACGCGACCCTTCTTCAGGATCACGATGCGCTTGTCCTCCTCCACGGCGACGGCCACGCGGCGCAGGACCTCAAAGGCCTCTTCCGGGCGCTCCACGTCGAGATCGGGGTTCTCGACAGGCTGGGGCGGGGGCTCCGGCGGCGGCGCTTCCGGCGGGGCCGGGCCGCGGAAGACGGCGAGCACCTGGCGCAAGAAGCTGGCCAATCGACTCCTCACGAATCAGGCCAGCAAAATAGCCGCGACGCGCGCGCTCCGCCAGCACGGCGCGGCTCAGGAATTGATCTGGATCAAGGACGCGCGCGCGGGATGGGCGCCCATTAGGGCGGCCACTGACGCCACCCCCCGAAGGGCCAGTGGACTTGAGGACTGGCGGCGAGCGCCCAGGTCCTCAAATGGCGAGGCGGTCGTTTTCATGACGTGGCGACCTCCTCGCCGCCCGTTCTTATCCACGGATGACGCAGATTTTCGCAGATAAGAGAAGGCTCTAGCCCCTTCGGGGCGTTCGCCGGCAGCGACGTCCGCGCTCGGAAGCGCCGCGGTTCTCTTATCGGGTTCAATCCGCCCAATCGGCGGATAAAATGCGGATCTCGGCGAGACCGGCGGATGGGGACTCATGAAACCTGGCCTGGCGAGGGTTGTGGCGCTGGCGCTGGCGGCGATCGTGCTCGCGGGCGCCTCGGCGCCGGCGGCCGACGCGCCAGGCAAGGCGGGCCCCTTCCCGGTCAGCCAATGCAACACCTCCGCCTGGCTGCCCGACAGCCGGCGCGTGGTGACCGTCGGTCCGTTCTCGATCTTCATTTGGGACGCGGCGAGCGGCGAGCTGGCCTCCCGGTTCGATGTTCCCTTCCCGCGGGTGAGTTCGATCACCGTGTCGAGCGACGGGCGCACGGCCGAGGTGGGAACGCTGACCCACAAGGACGAGCTCTTGCCGGAGCTGTGCCACGGCTGCCGCGAGGCGGTCGATCACAACGTCGCCCGGGTGGATCTGACGAACGGAGCGGCGAGCGAGCTGAAGGACCGCCTGGCCGGGCCGGCGAGCGAATGCGCGCCGGTGGTTTCGCCCGACGGCCGGCTGACGCTGGAGCGGGACACGGCCGGCGTTCTTTTCATCGCCGGCGCCGACGGGACCCGCGTGGCGCTGCGCGGCCAGACCAAGGAGGGCCCGCTCACCGCCGTCGTCAACGGCGTCGCCGTCGATATCAACCATGTCCCCTGGCAGGTGGAGATCATCTGGGCCGGCTATGACAAGCCGCGCTGGCTGACGGCCGACCATCCCAGGCGGGCCAAGACGGTAGCCGACTATCACCATTGCGGCGGAGCGCTGATCGCGCCGCGTTGGGTGCTGACCGCCGCGCACTGCGTGATGAACGGCGCCGCGCCGATCGGCGCCCGGCAACTCCTGGTGCGGGCCGGCTCGTCAAGCCTTGCGCGCGGCATGAAGGTGTTCGCGATCGAAAGGGTGGTGGTGAACCCCGGCTATACGCCGTCGACCAACGACACGCCGCCGCTGGGCGACCTGGCCCTGGTCGAGATCAGGCCGGCCGCGCCGGTCAAGGACCGCGACCACGTGGCGGTCATCGGCCTTTCCTCCGGCGAGCCGGCGGGGTTCCTGACGGTGACCGGGTGGGGCGCGCACCAGACCGTCACCTTCGCCCGGCAGATGATGCTCGAGGCGGACAACGGCGTGCAGGACATGGACCCGACGCTGCAGATGACCCGGCTGGCGGTGATCCCGGCCGCCACGTGCGCCGCCCAGATCGTCAAGGTCGACCCGCGGGCGCGGGTGGCGGACCTCCCGGCCACTCTGTTCTGCGCGGCCGCGGCGAACAGCGCCACCTGCCAGGGGGACAGCGGCGGGCCGCTGGTGGGGCTGGACGGGCGCCAGGACCCGGTGCTGGTGGGGGTGGTCGGCTGGGCCGCCGGCTGCAATGTCGGCCCGGGCGTCTACACCAGCGTGCCGCCCTTTCGGGCGTGGATCGAGAAGACCATCGCCGGCGCGTGATGGCAGGTTCAGTCGTCGATGCTCACGCGGGTGAGGTCGTCGCCGAGGACGATTTCGCCGGCGAAGTGGGCGGCGGCGATCTTGCGCCAGTCGTCTTCGGCCCCGGGCGCGAGCGGGGGCACATAGTGGGTCATCATCAGGATGCGCACGCCGGCCCTGGCCGCGGTCTCGGCCGCCTGGCGCACGGTGGAGTGATAGTCGAGGATGTCCTGGATGCGGCGCGAGGGCACGAGGCGGACGAGGTCGTCGCGGATCACGGTCTGGACGTAGACGGCGGCGCCGGCGCACATCGCCTCGAGCCCGGCGCAGGGCACGGTGTCGCCGGCCACGGCGGCCACGGCCGCGCCATGGCTCACGCGGTAGCCGAGCGTCGGGCGGACCGGCGAATGGTCGGTGGCGTAGGCGGTGACCTCGCAGGGGCCGATCAGGACGCTCTGGCCGGGCGAGAGCTCGGTGACCTTCACGCGCGGCCCCTCGCTGAGGTCGTCGTGATGGGCCAGACGGTAGCCGACATCAGGCTCCAGCATGGCCAAGGTGGCCGCGACGAGGGCGGCGGTGCCGGGCGGCCCGAAGACGGCGAGCTCGGCCGGGGCGGCGTTCATCACCCAGTGGGTGGTGATGACATCGTTGAGGTCGGTGATGTGGTCGGAGTGCATGTGGGTGAGAAGCACGGCCGAGAGCGCCGGCGGGGCGACGCCGGCGGCCACGAGGCGCATGAGCACGCCCCGGCCGCAGTCGATGAGCAGGTTCGCCCCGCCGGCCTTGACGAGCGTCGCCGGGCCGGCGCGGCGGGGATCGGGGATCGGCGAGCCGGTGCCAAGCAGGATGATGTCCATGGGTTCCTAGAGCATGATGCGTTTGCACGGAACAGATGCAAACGTTGAATCATGCTCTAAGTGTTTGATCCTAGAGCAAATGATCTCCGTTCAGATGATTCCATCTGAACGGAGTTTGCTCTAGCGGTCGAGGGCGGAGAGAAAGGGTGATCGCGCGCCGGCGACGGCGGAAATGCTATCCTGTCCGGCGGCTGGCAACCACCCACCCGAGGAGGACGCATGATGAGCACGGACGCCGGACCGCCGCTGGTGGTGAAATGCCGCTTTGCCGTCCCGCCCGAGCGCGTGTTCGACGCCTTCCTCGACGCGGCGATCGCGCGCCGCTTCCTGTTCGCCACGGCCGCCGGCGAGATGATCGTGGCCGAGATCGACGCGCGCATTGGCGGCGAATTCACCTTCGTCGACCGCCGGCCGGAAATGGGCGACGTGCGCCATGTGGGCGAATATCTGGAGATCGACCGGCCGACGCGGCTGGCGTTCACCTTCGCCGTGCCGCAGTTCGACCCGCGCATGACCCGGGTGACGATCGAGATCGCCGCCGACGGCGAGGGGTGCGCGCTGACCCTGACCCACGCGGGCGTGCCGGACGAGTGGGGCGAGCGTAGCCAGGACGGCTGGCGGCGCATGCTCACCGGCCTTGAGCCGGCGCTTAAGGGCGTGCAGGCGGCGGGTTGGGGATAGGGGCCGGTTCGCGCTCGGATCTTCGAGCGAGTTCTTTCACCACGAAGCTCACGAAGCGCACGAAGGCGCCGCAAGGGCGCACCCGTGAACCCGGATCTCGCGCCGCCGATATCCGGTTGAGCGCCAATGACCGGGGCCACGCCAACTCGAACCTGGGCGATGCCTGCCTCGTGGGGAGTCAGCCAATGGCGCTGGCGCGCGCCGGGGTCGCAAGGCTGACGAAATCGCCAAGCCGCACACCATGCTCGCGGGCGATAATCTCGGCCGCCTTCTCGCCGATCATGATCGAGGTGGCGTTAGTGTTTCCACTGACGATCTCGACCATCACCGAGGCGTCCGCCACCCGAAGATGATCCACGCCGAACACCCGCAATCCCGGATCGACAACGTCGCCCATGCGGCAGGTGCACGCGAGGTGGTAGACGGTGATGGCGTAATGCAGCGCCATGTTCTCCAGCAACGCGTCGCTTGGACGATCCCCGCTCGTGTAGCCGTGCTTACGGGCCAGATCAGGCGGCACGACAAGTGATCCCGGCTTCGTCGGACCGGGCCAGACGTCCATGATGTCCAGCACGCGTCGGATCACCGCCGTCATGACCTTCAGATCATGGAGATCGGCGAAGTAGTTCATCCGGATTGCCGGTGGCACGTCCGGATCGGGGCTTTCGATGACGATCTCGCCCTCGCTGTGGGGCAGCACCGGATTGGCCAGCACGATGATGTTCTCGCGCTCCGGCGCGAGGGTCGCGTCACGGTCGGGGAAGAACGCGGCGGTGTCGAGGCGCAGCAGCGCCTCCAGGAGCTCGATGTTGTAGCCGGTGGCGAAGAAGCCGACCTGGGCGTCGTGGCTGTGGGCGTCGCCGAGGCCGGTGGAGAAGAAGGCCACCGCATCGTAGAGCGACGAGGCGATCAGGCCCGAGCCGGTCTCTTTCCATTCGGCAAGGCGTTTCTCGGCCTCGGCCTTGAGGTCCGCCAGCTCGCCGGTGAGATTGGCGTCGTCGGCCGGGTCCGCGGGCAGGGGGCCAGCGGGCGCGCGAAGCGCGTCGGGTCCCAACGAGACGCCGATTTCGGCCATCGAGACACCGATCTTCGGCGCCTCGAAGAACAGCGGAACCTGGAGATGGTCCTTCAGGTGCTTGCCCACGGCCGGCAGGTCGAGCCGGCAGACGACGCCGACGTTCTCCAACTCGCGACGAGGCCCTATTCCGGAGAGCATCAACAGGTGTGGCGAGCCAACGGCGCCCGCGCTGAGAATCACCTCGCGCGCGGCCTCGATGGCGCGGACTTGCCCATCCTGCGCCTGATATTCGATTCCCGTTGCGACCGGGCGTCCGGCCCGTTGATCGAACAGCACGCGCCGCGCCAGAGCGTGGGTGATGATCGTCAGGTTCGCTCGTCGCTCCGCCTCGCCTTCGAGATAAGCGTGGTACGTGCTCGAGCGGCGGCCCTTGCGCGTATTGGTTTGGAGCAGGGAGGCGACGCCAGCCTGCCCTCCACGATCACGCCCGTTATAGTCGCCGCGCGGAATGCCCGCCGCTTCGGCCGCTTCAACAAAGGCCAGCGCCGCGGGCAACACCGGCGAGCGCACGGTGACTCCAACCGGCCCGCCCTCGCCATGGGCGCCGCCGTCCACGGTGATCTGATTGGTCGCGACGAAGTCTTCCATCTTGCGGAAGAGGGGAAGCACGTCAGCGTAGCTCCAGCCCGTCGCACCTCGCTCGGCCCAGTGATCGAAGTCACCTGGATGGCCGCGCACCCAGGCCATGTAGTTGATGCCCGAAGACCCGCCGAGCATCCGCCCGCGTGGCACCTGCATGCGCCGCCCGAGAAGGCCGAGACCGCACCTGCCGGGGTCGGCCGTGTACATCCAGTCGGTCTCCTGATTGAGTTGCAGGCCGGCGCATGCGGCGGGGATTTGCCCGATCTCGGGCGGGCGCTCACCAGCCTCGATCAGCGCGACGCTGACAGCCGGATCCTCAGAGAGGCGCGCCGCGATCGCCGCCCCCGCCGAGCCCCCGCCGACGATGACGAAGTCATACGTTTCGCCCATTTTCTCGCCTCGCCCGCCGCGGCGTCGCAGCCCGCGCCGGTTCGCGGCTGCGCAGAACGCGGACATTCACCAACGATACCGTAACAGTCACGGCCGGTTCGATCACCCACCGTTCATGCTGGAAGCGCGAAAGGTGAAGCTTCACAGCTTCTGGAGCCCCGATGTCGACTTCACCGCGCAAATTCCTCCTGGCGCCGGCCCTGGCCGTCCTGGTCCTTGGCGGCCTGGCCGCCCTGGCGGCGCGCGCCCTGCCCGTCCACTCGGCCTATGAGACCTATGACGGACGGCAGATGATCGTGCATGTCCCGGGCCATATGCCGGCGGCCGGATCGCGGGCGCTGGTCGTCGTCCTGCACGGCGGTCTCGGCAACGCCGACGCGATCGAGAACGGCCGGGCCGAGCGCGGTATGGATCTGGACACGGTCGCCGACAGGGACGGCTTCATCGTCGCCTATCTGAACGGAACGCCGGTGACGCGCCTGCTGGGCGAGCGGTTCAAGGGCTGGAACGCGGGCGGCGGCTGTTGCGGGGTGCCGGCTCAGACCGGCGTGGACGACGTGGCCTACATCAAGGGGGCCGTCGATCAGCTCGCGAGGCGCTATGGGATCGACCACGCCCGCGTCTATGCCATCGGTCACTCCAACGGGGCGATGATGGCCCAGCGCATGGCCTGCGAGACGCGCGTCTTTTCCGCCGTGGTGGCGATTTCCGGCCCGCTCAACCTGCCGGTGGCGAGCTGCCCGGCGGCGAAAGGGACACGCGTCCTGGCCATCCACGGGGCGGACGACCGCAATGTGCCCATCGCCGGCGGCCGCGGAAGCCTGTCGTTTTCGCGCATCGACTATGTGGCCGAGGACCGCTCGCGCCAGGTGTTCACCCGCTCGGGAGCGACCTACACGCTCGATGTCCTGCCGGGTGTCGATCACTTTCTCGATCACATCGCCATGGCGATCCGGCGGACCGACGGGATGAGCCTGGCGGACAAGGCGGCGGCGTTCTTCGGGCTGGGGGCCGCGCGGTGACCGCTGGCCGGCGACCGGCCGGACGTCAGCCCTTGCCGAGGACCTTGTCGGCCTTCTTGTCGATCTTGCGCTCTTCGGATTTCGACATGCGGCCCGCCTTGACCGCCTGGCTGGCGCGCGCCTTGGCGTTGCGGGCGTGGGGCTTGTCCTCGATGGGATAGGCCCGCTTCTTGGGCTCGGCGAAATCCTTGTCGGGCAGCTTGTCGCGGGTTTTCGCTTTCAGCTCGGCCATGGTGACCTCCGTGCCTCTCCGCCTCAAACGCGGGGCGCGCGCGCGTCGTTGCGGCTCGAGGCGGTCAGGCCCCTGGCGCGGGCGCTTTTTGCGCCGAGGCGGGCGCGCCGGTCAGGGTCCAGCGGCCGGGGGCGCCGGTGACCTGGGCCGACCACCTGCGCCAGTCGCCCGACGCCTCGCGCTGCTCCCAGGTGCAGTCGAACGT
>JBOHLC010000429.1:0-10415 GCA_050729395.1 Caulobacteraceae bacterium | reverse complement strand
GCCGCTGCACGGGCTTGGGCACCACATTGCGGCACGGCATGGAGAAGTAGCGGCCCTCGAAGCCGGGATAGGGGTCCATGGCCATCATATTGGCGCACTGCTCGGTCGCCTCCCGCCAGGCCTCGCGCTTCTCGGCCACCGGCACGCCGTAACCGTCCAGTTCCAGCGCGGCCGAGCTTTCGCCCGTGCCCCATTCCACTCGGCCGTTGGAGACGAGATCGAGCGTTGCGATGCGCTCTGCCACGCGCGCCGGATGATTGTAGCCCGGCGGCATCAGCACGATGCCGTGGCCGAGCCGGATCTGCTTGGTCCGCTGCGAGCAGGCGGCCAGGAACACCTCGGGGGCCGAGGAGTGGGAGTACTCCTCGAGGAAGTGGTGCTCCACCTCCCACACATTGTCGAAGCCGAGCCGGTCGGCCAGTTCGACCTGGTCCAGCGCATTCTGGAACAGCGTCTGTTCCAGGCCCTCGGTCCAGGGCCTGGGAAGTTGATGTTCATAGAAAATGCCAAACCGCATCTACACTCTCCGGAAGGTCCATTTCCCTTCTGCGCTCGCCCCCGCCAGCTTGTCACGCCCAATAGCGCCACGCACGGCTTGGCATTAAGAGGCGGGCCATGGCGCTCCCGTTCCCGAACATCCGTCCGGACATCTTCACCATTCCGGCGGTCCACTTGGGGAACCTCACCCTGGGACCCTTTCCGCTGCGCTGGTACGCGCTGGCCTATATCGCCGGCATCCTGGCCGGCTGGCGCTATGCGCTCTATCTCGTGCGCAATGCGAAGCTGTGGCGCGGCGGACCGCCGGCGGCCACACCCGCTCAGATCGACGATCTCATCCTGTGGCTGACCCTCGGCGTCATCGTCGGGGGACGCCTCGGCTATGTGCTGTTTTACATGCTGCCGCTGGCCGATCAGCGCGAGGCCCTGGCCGCCAACCCTCTGATCATCCTCGAGGTGTGGAACGGCGGCATGAGCTTCCACGGCGGCATGATCGGGGTGATCTGCGCCCTGATCGGCTTCGCGGCCAGCCAGCGCCTGTCCCTGCTGGGCCTGGCCGACACGGTGGCGCCCGCCGTTCCGATCGGCCTCTTCTTCGGGCGCATCGCCAATTTCATCAACGGCGAGCTGTGGGGCCGGCCGACCAATCTGCCGTGGGGGATGATCTTTTGCTCCCCGCATATCGCCGTCGCGTCAGACGGGACTTGCATCGCGGGCGAGATTCCTCGGCACCCGAGCCAGCTTTACGAGGCCGGGCTGGAAGGGATCGCGCTCTTCCTCATCCTGTGGCTGGCGACGCACAAAGGCGGCTGGCTGGCGCGGCGCGGCGCGGTCACCGGCCTCTTTCTGCTTTGCTACGCCCTCTTCCGCATCAGCCTGGAGAACGTGCGCATGCCGGACGAGGGCCTGCGGCATCTGCCCTACGGCCTCACGGTGGGCATGATGCTCTCCGCGCCGATGGCCGTCGCTGGCGCCTGGCTGATGTGGCTGGGGCTGAAGCGGCCGGCCGCCGTTGCGGCCGACTGAGTGCATCGAATTGTCCAACCTCCGCGAGCGCCTGGTCGCAGGGATCGAGCGGGAGGGCCCGATCGACGTAGACGAGTACATGCACATCTGCCTGCACGATCCGGCGGATGGCTATTACGCCACCCGTCCGGCGCTTGGCGCGGATGGCGATTTCATCACCGCGCCGCATGTCTCGCAGATGTTTGGCGAGCTTCTAGGCGCGTGGTCAGCCGAGGTCTGGAGCCGGCTCGGGCGACCGGACCGCGTCAGGCTCGTCGAGCTTGGCCCGGGCGACGGGACGATGATGGCCGACGCGCTGCGCGCCGCGCGGGCCGCGCCGGGCTTTATCGAGGCCATCGAACTCGTGCTGCTGGAAACGAGCGCGCCGTTGCGCGCGAAGCAGGCCGAGCGGCTTTCCGGCCGGTGGATCAGGCGCCTCGAAGAGATCGGCGATGACGCGCCGGTCATTCTGCTGGCCAATGAGTTCCTTGATTGCCTGCCGATCCGCCAGGCGGTCTCGGTCAGTGGATTGCCGCGGGAGCGCTGCGTCGGGCTGGATGGCCACGGCGGCTTGGCTTTCACGCCGGCCGCGGTGGACGACGCAACCATCATCGAATGGTCGCCAGAAGCGGAACGGCTCGGCGCGGACATCGGCGCCCTCATCGTCAAGGCAGGCGGCGTGGCGCTCCTCATCGACTATGCCGGCGATGGCCTGGGCGACACACTGCAGGCCGTGCGCGCGCACCGCAAGGAAGGGCCGCTTGACCATCCGGGCGAGGCAGACCTCACCGCCCGTGTGGACTTCTCCCGCTTTCTCGCCTCGGTCGGGGCCGAGACGCACGGACCGGTCGCGCAGGGCGCGTTCCTGCGCGCGCTCGGCCTCGATGCGCGGGCGGCGGCGCTCAGCCGCGCCAATCCGGACCATGCGGGGAAGATCCGCCGCCAGGTCTCCCGTCTCGCGGGTCGCGGCCAGATGGGCGAGCTGTTTCAGGTCGCCTGTATCGCCACGGCCGATCTGACCCCGCCGGGCTTTTCATGACGCCGATCCTGACCTCGCCTCTGCTGGCCGGCGCGGCCGGCGTGCGCCACGCCTTCTTCACCAGGGCGGGCGGCGTCTCGCGCGGGGTCTACGAAAGTCTCAATGTCGGGGTCGGCTCAGGCGAGGATCCCACGGCCGTGGCCGAGAACCGGCGGCGCGCGGCAGCGGTGTTCGGGGCTGGACCCGAGGCGATCGTCACTTGCTACCAGGTCCACTCGGCAATCGTGATGACCGCCGACGGTCCATGGCCCGGCGATCGCCCGCGAGCGGACGGCGTGGCTACGCAAAGGCCCGGCGTGATCTGCGGCGCGCTGGCGGCGGACTGCGCTCCCGTGCTGCTGGCCGATGGCGATGCGCGTATCGTCGCCGCCGTCCACGCCGGCTGGCGCGGGGCCCTGGCTGGGGTGGTCGGCGCGGGCGTGGAGGCGATGGTCGGTCTCGGCGCGCGGCGCGAGGCGATCGTGGCCGCGGTCGGCCCGTGCATCGGCCCGGCGTCCTATGAGGTCGGCCTCGAGTTCCTGTCCGCGTTCGAGGCCCGAGAGCGGGCCTGGGCGAGGTTCTTCGCCCCCGGCGCCGCGCCCGACAAGCGCCTGTTCGACCTGCCGGGCTTTGTCCTCGCCCAGCTGGCCGACGCCGGCGTCGCTCGCGCCGAATGGATCGGCGCCGACACCTACGCCGACGAGGCCGCCTTCTTCTCCAACCGCCGCGCCGTCCATCGTGGCGAGGCGGACTATGGCCGCCTATTGTCGGCTATCATGCTGAGCGCCTGAACTTCACGAACAACAGCTCCGGATCGCCGGGATCGAGGTTCTCGATCGCCCCGCTCGGCTCGAAGCCGGCGTTGCCACGGCGGCGATAAGCGGCGCGCCGGCGCCGGTGGCCTCGCGAAGGAGGAAGCTGGTCATGGCCTCGCTTCTGCCTTCCTTTGGCCGGCGCCCTCGCCTCCTATTGCCCCTGCCGGGCGCGCTGCTAGAAGCCTCCCGCGCGAGCAGCGTATCGGGGGCGTCTGAATGAAGCTGGTGGCAGGCAATTCCAACCCCAGGCTGGCCGAGGCCATCGCCCAGTCCCTGGACGTGCCGCTGACCAAGGCCCAGGTCAAGCGCTTCGCCGATAACGAGGCCTGGGTCACCATCGAGGAAAATGTGCGCGGCGAGGATGTCTTCGTCCTCCAGTCGACCAGCTTTCCGGCCAACGACAACCTGATGGAACTCTTGGTGTGCATCGATGCGCTCAAGCGCGCCTCGGCCAGGCGCATCACCGCTGTCACCCCCTACTTCGGCTACGCCCGGCAGGACCGCAAGGTCGGAGGCCGCACGCCGATCTCGGCCAAGCTGGTGGCCAATCTGATCACCCGGGCCGGGGCCGACCGTGTGCTGACCATGGATCTGCACGCGGGTCAGATTCAGGGTTTCTTCGACATCCCCACCGACAATCTGCAGGCCGCGCCACTCATGGCGGCCGACATCAAGGCCCACTATCGCGATTGCGACGACCTGCTGATCGTTTCGCCGGACGTGGGCGGCGTAGTCCGCGCCGTCGCGCTCGCCAGCCGGCTGGATGCGGGTCTGGCCATCGTCGACAAGCGCCGCTATGGGCCTGGCGTCTCCGAGGTGGCCAACATCATCGGCGACGTGGCCGGCCGGCGGCTGATCATCTTCGACGACATCGTCGATTCCGGCACCACCCTGTGCAGCGCGGCCCAATCGCTGATCGAGGCCGGCGCCAAGGAGGTTTCGGCCTACATCATCCACGGTGTGCTCTCGGGCATCGCCGTCGAGCGCGTCAACGACTCGGTGCTCAAGGAAATGGTCATCACCGACTCCATCGCCAGCGTCGATCGCCCGCGGACCGGCCGCAAGATCCGCGTGGTCAGCTGCGCGCGCCTGATCGGCGAGGCCATTCGCCGCATCGCCAACGAAGAGTCGGTGTCCAAGCTGTTCGATTGACGAACGGGCTACCGGGCCCCGCGCCGATGCCCGCCGATCACAGAATCTGATCCATGCGGCATTGATCGGGCCGCTTATCGGGGCGGAAGCGCAGCAGCCGCGTGCCGTGCCGGAAGCGCCCGCCGGAGACGTGATCGAAGGACACCTCGACAACAAGTTCGGGACGCAGCGGCGTCCATTCGGCGGAGCGCTCTGTCTGCCAGCGGCTCGGACCGCCCGGCCTCGAACCGGTGAAGCCAGGGCCGCCGCGCAGACTCTCCAACCTGCGGGTCAGGGCGATCTTGTCGACGCCCGCCAGGCCAGAGGTGAAGCCCACATGATCGAGCAGGCCCTGCTCATTGTAGAGCCCGAGTAGCAAGGAGCCGACGATCGGGCCGGCCGAGGCGTAGCGGAATCCGCCGACGACACAGTCGGCCGTGCGGATCCGCTTGATCTTCACCATTGCCCGCGCGCCCTCGAGGTAAGGATCGTCCAGCCGCTTGGCGATGACTCCCTCCAGGAGGCCGCCGTCGAGCCACGACTGGGCCAGAACCCGGTCGTCCGTACCCGGACTGATCGTCAGCCGGGCATCTTGCGCGCCGGTCATGAAGGTTTCGAGATCACGCCGGCGCTCGCCGAGAGGCGCCTTGCGGATGTCGCGCCAGTCCGGCGCGCGCAGCATGTCGAACAGGACCATCGTCGCCGGCGTCTCCCTCGACAGACGTCGGACGCGGCTTTCGGCGGGATGGAGCCGCATCTGCAACGCCTCGAATGAAAAACGGCGTTCCGATTGGACGACAAGCTCAAGAGTTGCGGGAGGCGCGCGAGGCGCTCGGCGATCTCAGGGAAGTAGCGCGTCAGGTCGCGGCCCGATTTCGCCCGCAGGCGGACCTTGTCAGCCTCACGTAGGGCCAGACATCGGAAGCCGTCCCACTTGGGCTCGAACCACCAGCCCGCGCCCGCCGGCAGGGCCCCGGCGGGGCGCGCCTCCATGGGCGCGGCGACCGCGAGCGGCGGGCAATCACGCATGCCTCGTCAATGCCGCGAACGGCCCTTTGGCTCCGCGTCGCGGGATTGCTCAGGCGCCGAGCGCAGCCCTAAGGAAGGCCACCGCGCGCGGCCAGTCGTCCTTGCGCGCGGCGTTGTTGCCGTCGGCGGTCCCGCCGAGGGAGCCGAGCGTGGGATAGGCAGGGTTCGACGGATCGACCGGCGGCCCGAACACGGCGTGGCCGGCGTTTGCGTAGCGCAGGAGTTCGACCTTGCGCCGGAATCCCTTGGCTTTCAGGCGCGCGACGATCTCATCCGACATGGGACACGACGGCCACAGAATGTCGGCCATCCCGCAGACGAGCATGACCGGCCCGTTGATCCGCTCGACCGGGATCACCGCGTCGGGGTGCGCGGCCAGCGCCTTGAGACCGTTGTCATAAGCGCCGTAGATGTTCCTGTAATCCGACCCGAAGGCGTACGGCAGGAACGGGACGGGCTGGCCGCCCTCCGTCCAGGACGGCTGCATGGTCCGCGTGTAGCTGATGCCGGGCCAGACGACGCTGGAGGGCATGCCCACGACCACGGCCTTGATCCTCGGGTCACGTGAAGCGGCCAGCAGCGCGGCCTCGGCGCCCTTGGAGCCGCCGACGATACCGATGTGGGTCGGCGCCACGTCCGGCCGCGCCTGGAGCCAGGTAATGGCGCGGCTGAACGTCTCCGCCGGCACGTTAGCCAGATTGGCCGGCTGGCCCGGCGCGCCGAAATAGGACACGTCCAGCACGCTGAAACCTTGCGCCTGCAGCGCCTTGGCCTCGCGCGTCGCGCCGAGGCCAAGGCCGCCTTCCGATCCGCCGAGGAGAAGGATCGCGGGATGCCGCCCCGCCCCTCGCGCCGCGAAATAGTTACCAAATACCCCCGGCTGGTTGACCCGCGCGCCCGTGGGACCGGGATCGGTCAGAACGGGCTTCGGGATTCCAGGAACCTGGGTCCGACCAGGCGATCCGATGAGGAACACGGCGGCGACGGTCGCCAAGAGCGCGGTTAGCTTCATCTGGCCCTCCGCCGGCCAGCATCGCACGCGGGCGGACACCTGGCAAAAGCGTCCGCCCGGGAGCGCCGGCCCCCGCGGGCCGGGCCGAAATCAAGCCGCCAGAGCGGTCTACCGGCCGCCGCGACTCGTCAGCTCGTCATAATAGCCGCGAACCTCCTGGCCCCAGGGGTTGCCGGCGTCCGCCAAGCGGGTGACCTCGTAACCCGGGGAGGCCTCCAGCGCCTGCTTGTCGATGTCGATCACGAAGCCGTCCTTGTCTATGTCGTAGTCGAGCGACTGCCAGGGCACCGGATGGTACTTCTCGCCCATGCCCAGCACGCCGCCGAAGGCCAGGGCGGCGAATTCGACTTCGCCGGAATGCTTGTCGAGATAGATATCCTTCACGGTTCCGAGCTTTTCGCCTTGGACGTCGAAGACTTGTTTGCCCTCGACCTTACTGGCGGCGATCAGGGCGGAGTCGGTGGATTGTTTCATCGGGTCGCTCATCGCGAAGCTCCATGTTGGGGTGGGTGGTCCGCCGCAAACCATCGGCGAGGGGCGCTGGTTCCGACGGCCAAGTTGCGATTGGAAAAGTTTTCCGGGGCGAAGGGTCGATTGTCGACGGCTCGAGGAATCCAATCGCGCCGCCGCGCGTTGGGATGTCAGGGAGGTGGGAGCGGCTTGCCCGAGTTTCTCATCTACGCCGGACGTCTCGACCGTCACCACGCCCGCCTGGTGACGGAACGGTCCTTCGAGGCGGCGGCGCTCGCCTATCTGGAGGACCACCCGTACGACGTCGAGGAGGATGACGAACTTAGGGTAATCGTGCGCGAGGTAGGCAGTGGCCACGAACGCTGCTTCCGCATCGACCTCGACTGCGGGGGAAACGGCGCCTTGCTAGTCCTGCATACCTAGCCCGGCCCGCGGAGACGGGCGAACTCGTCTTCGATGATGCGGTAACAATCGCAAGCCGCGGCCTCGAGGCCCACGCGATCGACGATGGTGATGACGCCGCGCGAATATCTGATGAGACCGGCGGCCTGGAGCGCGCTGGCCGCCGCCGAGACGCTCGGCCGGGTGACGCCCAGCATCATCGCCAGATATTCCTGAGTCAGGCCGAAGGAATCGCCCTTCACCTGGTCATGCGTCGTCAGCAGCCAGCGGGCGCAGCGCTTGTTGAGCGGGTGAAGACGGTTGCAGGCGGCGTTCTGGCTCATCTGGCCGAGCACCGCCAGAACGAAGCGGAGCACCGTCTGCTTGAGGGACGGACTGGCGTCGAGCGCCTTGCGAAACGCCTCGGTTTCCATCCTGGACCCCCGACCGGAAACCTGGACCATGGCGTCGTTGTTCATCGTCTCGCTGCCGAGCGCGATGGCGATGCCGGTCATGCCTTCGCGGCCGACGGTGGCCACTTCGATGGTTTCCCCATCGACGCTGGCGGCGACGAGGGAGATGACGCCCTCATGCGGGAAGAGGACGTAATTCGCCGGTCGGCCGGCGCTGAACACCGGATCGTTCTGATTGAGCGGCACCACGCTCAGGTGCGGCATCAGGAGATTGAGATCATCGAGGCTGAGCGTGGCCAAGAGACGATTGGCGCGATGGGATATATCGGTCTGGACCGCCAAGGAGCCACACTCCGCATCTTTGTTGAGGGGAGTGGGTGGCTCGCGGCGAGCCGAGATCTCCAGGCGCCAGAGCCCGAGGCTATTCACTGACGATGGCGCAAGGATGCGCCCTATGTCGGGTGCTGTCTGTAAGATAATGAGAGCAAGCGCCGCCGTGGGGGAGCACCTCTCTTGGGAGAGGTGAGGTGCGTCAGATACCCGACAGACGCGCGGCGAAATCAAGCGCATCCCACTTTTCGGTCGGTGGGAGTTGCATGAAGATGTCGAACTTCGAACTCATCGTTCACGACGACCGCTATTCGGTCCCCACCCATCGGATGGTGGCGGTGACCGACGAGCGGAGAGTCAGGGAAATCGCCGAGCGCCTGCTCGCGGAATCCGCGCACCATCATGGCGTCGAGGTCTTCGAGTATGGCGTCCGCCGCTTCGCTCTGGGCTCGGCCGCGGATCGACCCATTCCCCTGCGCCCGCGCCTGGAGACTCGCGCGGACTGATTGGCGCGGCGAGTCTGGAACTCACGCTCCGGCCTCTCCGGCGGCCTGGCCCACGCGATCCGCCGCGCTGGAGCTTTCCGCCGTGGTCGGACGTTTCGGCCCCATGGCCAAGCCTCTTTCGGAGAGCCAATCCGCGCGCCGGATGATCGAGGCCGGCGCCTCGCCCGACTTCACCGACCCCAAGCTTGAGGGCCGACGCCTGTTCGCCGAGGCGTGGGGCACCTTCCTGACGGTCATGGTCACCCTGGGCGGCCTGATGGCGCTGGCCATCAGCCACGGCCAGATCAGCTATGGCATGGCCAAGCTGGCCTCGGGCCTGGCGGTCACCGCCGCCATCTATTTCCTCGGATCGGTGAGCGGCGCGCACATCAATCCGGTCGTGACCCTCGCTTTCGCCGCACGCGGCAACTTCCCGTGGATCCGGGTTCCCGGCTATTTGATCGCCCAGATCGTCGGTGGGCTCGCCGCCGCCTATCTGCTCGCCGGCCTTCTGGGCGGCGCGGGCAATCTGGGAGCCAGTACGCCCACTCATGTGAGCCCCATGGCCGCCCTGGCGCTGGAGATTGTCCTCACCGCCGGACTGGTCAACACCATCCTCGGAACCGCTTCCGGCGCGCGGAACGTCGGCCCCAATGGCGCCCTCGCGGTGGGTTTCTACGTGGCCTTGGCCGGGATCTGGGCGGGACCGCTGGAAGGCGCGTCGATGAATCCGATCCGTTCGCTCGCCCCCGACCTCGCGCGCGGCGACCTTTCCACGACCTGGATCTACATCGTCGGGCCCACGCTTGGGGCGCTGATCGGGGTCGCCTTCCAGTGGCTGCTCAAGGGCGGACCAAGCGCCGAAGGAACGAGGACCGCGCAGGGGGAACTGGAAAAGGATTGAGCCCAGAGCCTGATGCGTTTGCACGGAACAGATGCAAGCGCTGAATCAGGCTCTACACTTCTGAATCTAGAGCAAATCATCCCCGTTCAGCCGATTCCGTTTGAACGGGGTTTGCTCTGGGAGGTTGCTTCGCGACACATTCTCGCCCATTCGAGAAGGCAATGGCGCGGCGCGAGGGACGACGCTTGGAAAAGTTCGCATGAAGAGGACGGTCCTCGCCGTCATCGGCGTGGCCGCGCTCGCCATCGCTGGCGCGCCGCCGATCCTGAGCGCCCTGGCGCGGCCGAAGCCGCCGGTAGAGATCTACGTCCCCCCGCCGCCGCCGCCACCCCCCGGTCCCGTATTCCTGCCCGCCCGCACCCTGGCCGAAGCGGCCGCGTTCCAGGCCTGGCTCGAGCGCACGAGTTCGGTCTCGCCAGCCTTCGTCGACGGTCCGTCGGTGGCGCATGCGCTGAAGGACACGACGGCGTTCGAGCCGCATGCCCTCATCCGCGGCGCCGTCGCCTACGGGGCCATCGCCGCGCTGCAGGATCCGACCTTCGTCGCCGCCGTGCGCGCGGCCGGCGATTCGCCGGACAACCGACGCCTGATGGTCGGCTATCTGATCGCGGATGCCCGCTACGCCTTGCTGTTCAAGGGCTCGGATCACGCCGCCGGCCTCGCGCAACAGGCGATCGGCCAAGCCGGACTCGAGCTTTACGCCACCGGCCGGCTGGTCAAGCAGGCGTCCTACGACATCCAGCACCAGGCCTGGTCGAAACAGGACGTCGTCGACCGCCCCGACCGGCTGAAGCTGGTCGAGACCCAGGGCCAGCAATCCCTGCCCGACGCGGCCGACCACGTGCTCGCCCTGCAGCGCGCCGCCACTGGCGAAGCGCCGATGCGGATCAGCTCGGCCGCCCTCCCCCCGCCCTATCCTCCCC
>JBOHLC010000428.1:0-2820 GCA_050729395.1 Caulobacteraceae bacterium | reverse complement strand
TGGCGGCTCGGCGGCGGCGCCGACGCCGGCCAACCTGGAGGGCTGGGGCGCGCCGCCGCCGCGTGCGGCGATTTCAGGCGCCGGAGCCATGTCGAGCAACTGGGCGCCGCCGCGCGTGGATAGCCCTGCGGCGGCCCCATCCGGACCCTCCGTGTGGGCCGAAGCCGCTCCGCCGCCGACGCCGGCGTCGGCCTGGTCGAGCCCGGTCGGGCCGGCGCCGGTCCAGCCGAGCGCGGCCGATGTCTGGGGGAGGCTGGCCGAGGTCAATCAGGTCGACTGGGCGCGCGGCGGTCTCGCCGCGACGCCTACGCCTGTCGAGCTTGCTCCGGCGCCGAGGAAGGATCCCTTCGGACTGGCGCCGCCGGCCGCGGAGGCGGCCGCTGGGTGGGCCGCCCCCACGCCTCCCAGGCCGCAGCCCACCGCCGCGCCGCCGCCCACTCCGGCGGTAGCGCCAGGCCCGGCGACTCGCCCTGGCGACGAATGGTCCGCGTTCCTCGCCGGCGCCGGTCTCGCGCCGGGCGATATCAAAGCCGACCCTGGCGTGGCGCTCGGCGCCGCCGGCGACCTCCTGCGCCGGCTGGTCGCCGGCATGGTGGTCATGCTCGAGGCCCGCGCCCGAGCCAAGGCGCAACTCGGCGCCCAGGGCACCTCCCTGGAGTTCGAGGGCAACAACCCGCTCAAGTTCGCCCGCGCCCCCGACAAGGCGATGGCGCAGCTGCTCAGTCCGCCCGAGCGCGGCTTCATGCCCTCCGAGCGGGCGGTCGAGGACGCGTTCAAGGACCTGCAGGCCCATCAGATGGCGACGCTGGGGGCCATGCAGGGGGCGCTGGCCGCGTGCCTGGCGCGCTTCTCGCCCCAGGCGATCCGCGAGCGGGCCGAGAGCCGGGGCCTCCTGGCCAAGATCATTCCCGCCGCCCGCGAGGCGGAGCTGTGGAAAGCCTACGAACGGGAATTCGAGGGCGTGGCGCGCGGCTCCGACGAGGCGTTCATGGACGTGTTCGCCAAGGAGTTCCGCCAGGCCTACGAGGCGGCGGCGGCCGATCTCAAGCGGCGGGGATAGAGACCATGGGAATGCCGGCCGCGCGCCTCACCGATCTGCACGTCTGTCCGATGGTCACCGGCGTCGTGCCGCACGTGGGCGGTCCGATCGTCATGGGCTCGCCGACGGTGCTCACTGGCTCTCTGCCGCAGGCGCGAGTCACCGATCCGCTGGTGTGCGTGGGACCGCCGGACATGATCGCGCTGGCCTCGTTCACCGTGTTCGTCAATGGCCTGCCGGCGGCGCGCATCGGCGACATGACGGTCCACGGCGGCACGATCGTGCTCGGCGAATTCACGGTGCTTATCGGTTGAGTAAGGAAGAGCGAGACCGCGCCGGGGAGGCAGCCGAATGATCATCGTCATCGACGGTACCGGGCCGGCTTCCGCCGGGGATTACGCGCGTGAGATGCGCAACTCGTTCTGCAGCCAGATCGGACGGGCGGCAGGCGCTGTGTATTTCAGAGGGCCAACGGTCACCGGCAGTGAAACCTCGGCCATCGCAAACCTGGCTGTCGATGCGGCGCTAGCGGGCGGCGGCGCTCAAGGAGCGGGCGCGCTCATGCTGGCGGGCTACAGCCGGGGGGGTTGCGCGGCGATCATCGCCGCCAGGCGGCTCAAGGATCGCGGTGTGCGGGTCAACTCCATGTTTTTGTTCGACGCCGTGGACATGCAGACCTCGGAGATTCATCTCACTCAGACCATCTCGGATAATGTCGACATGGTCGCGCATGCGCGCAGCGCCCGCAGCTTCAGTTTCTGGGCGCGCAACCCGATTCAGTCTCGATTTTACTTCTACAATACCGGTCGCTGGCTAGCGGGGGCGGGCTCTTACGAAACAAGGTCGTTCGTTGGCAGCCACGGCGCGCTCGGCGGCGTTCCCTGGGCCGATATCCCGCAGGATGCAGGCTGTGCGCTGGCCGTCGCTAGCTGGATGAACGAACGGTTCGCCAAGCGTGGACTGGCTGTAACCATCAAACCTATCTGACTGCCTGATCTCTAGCGGGTGGTCATGAACTCCCGGCATCCACGGTCCGATACCAGACCATCTCCGCCTTCCAGCCGCCGGCGCGGGCCGCGGCCTGGATCTTCTGAGCCCAGTCGGGGCCGCGTTGAGCCGCGGGCGCGGCGATCAGCGCCGGGTCGAACGGCCCCTTGCCGGTCAGGAGCAGCAGGCCGGAGAGGCCTGTATGGGTGGTGATCACCGACAGGCGGTAGCCGTCATTGCCCAGCTCGGCGATGTTGGCCTTGGCGCGGGGGTCCTGTTCGAGGGCCTGAAAGTCCTTGCGGCTGTCCACCTTGAAGCTGTCCACGGCGCCCGAGGGCTCCAGGCCGTAGAGCGCGAAGTCGAGATTGGGATCGCCGATGGCCATGGTGATCACCGCCTTCTGCGACATGGTCCCGTCAGTCTGTTTCTCCAGCGTGTATTTGGCCTGAGAGGTAGATAGGCGCTTGCCGGCGACGGAGGTGTCGGCGCGGAAGGCGCGGAAAGCATCCAGAGGTGCGCAGACGGGCGTGTCGACCGGCTGTACATCGACGGAATCGACGTCCGGCACATTTACGCCGACGTTCTTGGCCGCCTGAATGACGGCGGTTTCGGCCGCCTGGGGCGAGGCGGCGACGCCCGCCAGCTTGACGGCGACGCCGCCCCCGCTCGGCGTCGCGCTGGCGAGGTTGAGCCAGGAACAGGGCACATTGGCGAGCGCGGCCTCGATCGCCCGGCGCGCCGTATCGGCGCTCGCCGCGCCCGAGGCGGCCGCCGGCGCGCTCGCGGAGACAGCG
>JBOHLC010000427.1:0-3233 GCA_050729395.1 Caulobacteraceae bacterium | reverse complement strand
GGGGTTGTCCTTGTGGCCCTGGAACGGCAGGCCGAAACCCTTGATGGTGTAGACGATGAAGAGCTTGGGTTTGTCGTCCTTGACCGCGTGGAAGGCGTCCAGGAGCAGGCCGAGGTCGTGGCCGGCGAGGTTGGTCATCAACTCGGCCAGCGCCGCGTCGTCGTAGCCGGCGATGAGGGCGGCGACGTCCGGATCGTTTCCGAGGTCGGCCAGGATGGCCGCGCGCCAGGCCGCTCCGCCCTGGAAGGCCAGGGCGGAGTAGGCATCGTTGGGGCAGTCGTCGAACCAGCGGCGCAGGGCCGCGCCGCCCTTCTGGGCGAAGGCCGCCTCGAGCTTGCGCCCGCACTTCAAGGTAATGACGTCCCAGCCGACGGCGGCGAAGATGTCGGCGAACTTGAGGAACATGAACTCGGGCGTGGTCGCGTCGAGGCTCTGGCGGTTGTAGTCGACGATCCACCAGCAGTTCCTGAGGCCATGCTTGGCGCCCTCGATGGCGCATTCGTAGACATTGCCCTCGTCGAGCTCGGCGTCGCCCAGCAGGGAGATCATGCGGCCGGCGCGCTCCGGCGCAATGAGGTCGTGGGCCAGGAGGTAGTCCTGGGCGATGGAGGCGAAGGCTGTCATGGCCACGCCCAGGCCGACCGAGCCGGTGGAGAAGTCGACCTCGTCGTGGTCCTTGGTGCGCGAGGGGTAGGACCGGGCCCCGCCGAAGGCGCGGAAACGCTGGATCTGGTCGAGGCCCTGGCGGCCGAAGAGATACTGGATGGCGTGGAACACCGGGCTGGCGTGCGGCTTGACGGCCACGCGATCCTGCGGGCGCAGGACCGAGAAATAGAGGGCCGACATGATGGTGGCGATGGAGACGGAGGAGGCCTGATGGCCGCCGACTTTCAGCCCGTCGCGGTTGGCGCGCAGGTGGTTGGCGTTGTGGATGGTCCAGGCGGCCAGCCAATGGACCTTGCGGTCCAGCTCGGCGATGAGGTCGAGATCGGCATTGCTGGCCCTGGCGCGCGCCATGAAGGCTCCGTTGAAGTTTCGGCGCCCTGGTAGCATCGGCGCCCGGCGGAGGCCATTTCTCTTCCCCCCAACCGGGGAAGTGCAGGGTCAAGGCACGAGGCTGAGGATCACCGTGGCGAGAACACAGCAATGAAACGCGACATGGAGCACGTCGGGGGCGATGCCGTGGCGCTCGGGCAGGAACTTCAATGTTCCCGCGAAACGCACTTCGTAGCGCCGGGCGCGTTCGGGACTGCCCCACAGAAGGTAGGGACCCCACCAGGCCTGGATCGCGCCGAAGACAGCGGCGATGTAGGTGAGCGTCAGCCAGATGCGCAGCCACATGGGCCAGGGTCCCGTCCAGTATGCGCAGCTGACAGCGAAGACCGCCGCGAACGGCAGCGCGCTCACCACGGTCACTAGGAGGAGTTTGCCGGCGGGATCGGAGGCGCGGACCGCCTCGAGATTGCTGAGCCGGCCCAGTGGAATCCAGTCGTGCAGAAGCAGGAACGCCACCTGCAGGCCCTGAAGGCCAATCAGGCTCAGCTTCACCGCGGGTTGCATGCGCGAGACCCTTTAGTCACTACGGCGTCGTGGGGGCTTCGCCGATCAGGCGTTCGAGGTTGGACTGGACGGCAGCGTAGCATTCGCACACGCGCGCCTCGAGCCCGGCGCGATCGAGGATATCGATCCGGCCGCGGTGTTTGGCGATCAAGCCCTCGCCGGCCAGCTCGGCCAGCAGGTGGGTGATGGTGGTGCGCTGCACCCCGACCATGAAGGCGAGGTACTGCTGGGTCAGCCGCACCGTGTCGCTGGCCGTGCGATCCTGGCTCATCAGCAGCCACCGGCACACCCGGGCGCCGACATCGTGCAGGGCGTTGCAGGCCACGGACTGGTGCGCCTGGGCGAGATTGGCCAGGGCGTGACGCACCAGCAGTTGGCGCAAGCGCGGGCTCTCCTCGGCCGCGCGGCGCAGGCGAATGGCGGGGAGGCGGATCGCCTCGCCCGGAATCTGAGTAATCGTGCGGCTGGTTGAGACCGCTTTGCCGAGGGCGGCGAGGATGCCGACCGCGCTCTCGCGCCCGATCGTGTCGCTCTCCACCGTGCGCCCGTTGCTCATGACGGTCACCACCGAAAGCACGGCGGTCAGCGGGAACCACACCCAGTCGACCTGATAGTCCGGCTCGTAGAGAATCTCGCCGGACGCCAGGGCATAGCGGACGAGGTCAGGCTCGAGCATGGCCCGGTCGGCCGCCGATAGAGCGCGCAGGATGTAGTTGCGGGTGAACAGGGGTGAGTCGCCTTCCGGCGCGAAGCTTAGCCTGATTTTTCCGGTCCGATTGTCGGCGGGCCGACGTTTTTCGAAGTCACGCTTGCGTAGGTTGCCGACACCCAAGCTCGGTTCGGAGGCCACTTGCCGATCTATATTCTGTACACGCATGACGATCGCTATTCGACCCCGACCATGGAAGTGGTGACGGCGGCCGACACGGCCGGCGCGCGCGCGGCGGCGAAGCTACGCCTGGACGCCTCGGCGCACCACATGGCGGTCGAGATCTGGTGCGACGACGAACTGGTGGGCCGGATAAGCGACGCCAGCCTCTAACCCTCCTTGCCGGCATGGATCGCCATCACCTGGCGCAACAGCCGCAACGCCTTGGCCCGGGGACGCTGGAAGGTGTTGCGGCCGATGATCGAGCCGAAGCCGCCGCCGGCGTGGATGGCGCGGATCTCGTCCAGGAACGCCTCGTCGTCGTCGATGCGCGCGCCGCCGGAGAAGATCACGATCCGCCGGCCGGCGAAGGCCGCCTCGACGATGTGGCGCACGCGCTCGGCCGCCGTGGCGATGGGGATGGCCTGCTTCTCGTAGACCTCGCGCGCGGCGGCCTGGGCGATGTGGGCGCTAGGCAGCTTGACCTTGACGATGTGGGCCCCGAGCTGGGCGGCGATCTGGGCGGCGTAGGCGATGACGTCGATGGCGGTCTCGTCGGCTTTGCCAAGCCCCGCGCCGCGCGGATAGGACCACACCACCACCGCCAGCCCATGGGCGGTGGCCTCGGCGGCGATGTCGCGCAGCTGGCCATACATCTCGTTCTCGTGCGCCGAGCCTGGATAGATGGTGAAACCCACCGCGCAGCAGCCGAGCCGCAGGGCGTCGCCGACCCCGGCGGTGAGCGCCTGGGCGGGGTCGGGATCGCCGCGCAGGGAGTCGGCGTCGTTGACCTTGAGGATCAGGG
>JBOHLC010000426.1:0-6362 GCA_050729395.1 Caulobacteraceae bacterium | reverse complement strand
GTATAATTCGAATCAGCCCGAGGTTTCGCCGGCGAGCATTTGGCATGGGAGCGACGTATATAACCGCGGTCACGAAGAAACGGGCGAGGCGGGGAGCCTAATATGCGGGTACTCTTGATAGAAGACGATGCGGCGACCGCGCAAAGCATCGAACTGATGCTGAAGTCGGAGAACTTCAACATCTATGTCACCGACCTTGGCGAGGAGGGGATCGACCTCGGCAAGCTCTATGACTACGACATCATCCTGCTTGACCTGAACCTGCCTGACATGTCCGGTTACGAGGTGCTGCGCTCGCTCCGGGTCACCAAGATCAAGACTCCCAGTCTCATCCTCTCGGGCATGGCGGGCATCGAGGACAAGGTCAAAGGGCTTGGCCACGGCGCCGACGACTATCTCACCAAGCCGTTCCACAAGGACGAACTGGTGGCGCGTATCCATGCCGTGGTGCGGCGCTCCAAGGGCCATGCCCAGTCGATCATCACCACCGGCGACTTGATCGTGAACCTCGACACCAAGACCGTCGAGGTCGGCGGCAACCGGGTGCATCTGACCGGCAAGGAATACCAGATGCTGGAGCTGCTTTCCCTGCGCAAAGGCGTGACCCTGACCAAGGAAATGTTCCTCAACCACCTCTACGGCGGCATGGACGAACCGGAATTGAAGATCATCGACGTCTTCATCTGCAAGCTGCGCAAGAAGCTCAAGGCGGCCACCGACCACCACCATATCGAAACCGTCTGGGGGCGTGGCTACGTTCTGCGTGATCCGCAGGAGACCGAGAAGGAAGCGGCCTAGAGCATTCGACCGTTGGTTGGATTCATTTTCACCTCCCCACCCCCCGTCATCGCCGGGCGGAAGTCCCGGCGACCCATGAACTCGTGAGGCGGGGTGACGGCGCGGGAGCGTCGTCACTCGCCGGCTGTCGCCGACGCGCTCAGTGGAGCTGCTCCAGCAGATCGTCCCAATTGGGATTGTCGCGCTCGATCAGGTTGAGCTTCCACTCGCGCTTGTACTTCTTGAGCGACTTCTCGCGCTGGATGGCGCCGATGATCGTCTCATGCTGCTCGTACCAGACCAGGCGCTTGAGGCCGTAGGTCACGGTGAAGCCGGGGATCTCTCCATCCTGGTGCTGGACCGCGCGGGTGATCAGATCGGAGGTCACGCCGACATAGAGCGTGCCGTGCTTTCGATTGCTCATCATGTAGACGCAGATCAGCGGTCGCCGGGGCATGGCCGGACCATCGGCTCCGCTTGAACCCTCGGCAAGCGCACTGGCCGCGCTCGCGCGCGACCACACGTCGGATCGCGTTCATGGGTCGCCGGGACTTACGCCCGGCTATGACGGTGGTGCGTGGGTCGATCCATCTCAACCGTCGAACGCGCTGGCGCCTACTTAGTAGCGGCGGCCAGGAGCGATTCGGCGTCCGACGAGTCGATGGGCATCGCCACCTTGGCGCGGATGATCCCGCGCGCGTCGACCGCGTAGGTCTCTGGCACGCCGGTGACCCCGAACTCCATGCCGGCGGCGCCCTTGGGGTCTTGCAATCTGGCCGCGTAAGGGTCGCCCAGGCGCTTCAGGAACCCCTGGGCCGCGTCGGGCTTGTCCTCGTAGGCGACGCCGACGATGCGCACGCCCTCGAGCTTCAAGGCCATGAGCGTGGGCGATTCCTGGGCGCACGGGACGCACCAGGAGGCATAGAAATTGACCAGCGCCGGGCCTTTGACGATGCCGCGCAGCGGCGTCTTGCCGGCGTCGTCGAGATCGGCCAGCGCGAGATCGGGCAGCGGCTTTCCGACCATGGCCATGGGCGTGACGTGCGGATCGCGCTTCAGCGACCAGCCGGCGAAAAGCGCCACGGCGAGGGCGAGCGCGACGAGCGGCGCAAAGGCGGCGATCCGCCTCACGTCTTGGGCTCCCGCTCCAGGCGCTCGAGCGCGCGGCGCGCGGCCCGGGCCCGGATCAGGGTGTCGAGGATCATCCAGGCAAAGGCGAGAAGGCTCGCGCCATAGGCGCCCCAGACGAACAAGGCATATCGGCCGGGCACCTCAGAGCGCCGCGCGCAGAGCGAGGCCGGCGGCGCGGCGCCGGCGGATCTCGGCCCTGGTGCGCACGAGCCACAGAGCGCCGAAGGCGGCCGAGTAGCCGCCGCCCATGAGAAACAGCGGCACGAGATAAACCGGCGCGATCAGCGGCCCTCCGGCGCGGAAAATGGATTCACCCTGGTGGAGTGTGTTCCACCAGTCGACGCTGAACTTGATCACCGGCAGGTTGATCAGTCCGATGAGAGCCAGGATCTCCGCCGCCCGCGCCGCCTTGGCCTCGTCCTCGATGCTGGCCCGCAGCGCCATGTAGCCGATGAACAGCAGAAACAGCACCAGCACAGACACCAGGCGGGAATCGCCCCACGCCCACCAGGTTCCCCACATCGGCTTGCCCCATAGCGAACCGGTCACCAGAGCCGCGGCGGTGAAAGCGGCGCCCAGCGGCGCGGCGGCCTTGGCGGCGGCGTCGGCCACGGCGTGGCGGAAAACCAGGGAAAAGAAGCTGGCGGCGCCGAGGCAGGCATAGGCCAGCATCGCGGTCCAGGCGGCCGGCACGTGCACGAACATGATCCGCACCGTTTCGCCCTGCTGATAGTCCGGAGGAACGGCGAGGCCGAGCACGAGGCCCCAGGCGACCAACCCGGCCGCCAGGGCGCCCAGAATCGGCGCGGCCCAGCGCGAGACGGCCATGAAGCGGTGCGGATTGGCGAGGACCGTGATCATCTAGTGTGCCGGATTTGAAGTTCGCCGTCTCATTGGGTCACGCGCCATACGAACTTCAAATCCGAAAAGCACACTAGAGGCCAACGCGTTGCTAGTGTGGCTGGAGATTCAGAAATTCGCATTTGCCCTCCACCACGCGCTGGCGAATTTCTGAATCGCCACACTAGACCGCCCGCTTAGGCCGGACGCCTGCCGGCGGCAAGCGAGGCGATCAGCGCCCTGGCGAGCGCATCTGATCGAAGGCCTGCTGCTGCGCCGGCGTCAGCTGGGCATAGAATGCGCGCGTAGCCGCGATCCTGGCCATCACCTCGCTGCGCATCATGTCCACGCGCGCGGCCATGGCGTCGAGTCGCTGCGGCGTAGGCAGAGTCGCGTCGCGCTGACTTTCGGCGCGCACGCGCTCGATCTCGCCGGGCCGCGGCTGCATGGCCGCGACGAAGGCCTGCAGCGGTCCTTCCTGATCCGGCCGCAAGTTGAGCGCGCGGCGCAAGCGATCCGACTGGTCGGCGGGGCTGGGCGGCTGGCCGTTGTAGCCGGCGCGTGGCGGTCCGGGCGGCGGCAGTCCCTCCTGGGCCATGGCCGGCGCGGTGAGCGCCAGGGTCGCGGCCAAGCCAAGAAACGTGCGCCATTTTATGTCCATCATGAATTCACAAGCTCCAAACGTCGATTGCGCCTGCGCGCGATATATGGTCCGGGCGGCTTGGCCATCAACTGCACAGCCGGAACGGGGGCGCCCTCCGGCGTCTTTACCCGCCAACGGCTCCGCGAGACACATTCCACCCGGGTCACTTCTCAATGAAAACCCCGGGTCAGTTCTCGGCGGAAATCAACAGGACGTGGTTCACTTTTACATGGACCCATTCTCGAATCTTGCGGCACGACACGCTTATATTCCGAGCGCCCAACAGCAACATCAAAAATTGATTCATCCAAAAGGACCGTAGTCGTGATAGCGAGGATCTTATTATGTGGGGCGATGTACTTTGCTGTCCCGCTGCACGCATATTCAAACAACTATGAGAGTGAACCGTTTGGCGTCCGCGTGTACACTGCAATGAATTACGTGAAGTCAGAAGACGAATATTATGGAATTCAGTTGGTACTTATTCCTTATACGGGTGGGTTGAATCTAGTATGGAGATCTGGTGAAGGAATATTACCTGCACCAATTCTTCTGAATGTAACCCAAAAAGGAGGACTGATGACGGTCGTTGTGCCGCCTCCAAGCGACGATTCCGGGACATGGACGCTTTCGTTCAAGGGAAGAGTACTTCACGCAGCGGGCCCCCGGGGATTGAATTTCGACCTGCGTGAAACAGCGCTCAAGTAGGGCCTCTCAGGCAAGAGAGCTGAGTTGCCTGGCAATGCATTCGCGCGCATCTCGGGCGGGAACTTCGACCGTCCGCCGCGACTTGGCCGCCTGACCGCCGAGCGGACCTGCGCAGGGGCCGCGCCATGCACCTCCAGTCAACGCTGACCTACTTCGTGCTCGACCACCTGGGCTCGGTGTCGTGTCGGTCATCGTTAGCTCCACGGGCGATGTTCTGAACAAGCTCAATTGCGATGCCTGGGGCGAACGGCGGAACCGCAAGTGCGACAGTCCGACTGAGCCGCGCATGAACCATCCGACCGCCTCGCGAGCGCTTTACCCCAGCGCATTACGGCAGGCGGCGGCCATGGCGAAGGGCGTGAGGGCGACCGCCGCCAGGGCGTAGGCGGCCAGGAGCGCCAGGGGCGTCAACATATCGAGGCCCCCGACACAGGCTGCGATGGCCGCGCCGCCGAAGATCACCGGCGGAATGAGCAATGGCAGAACGATCACCGCCATCAGCACCACGCCCCTGCGGCTGGCCAGGGCCAGGGCCGCGCCCGCGCCGCCGACGAAGGCGAAGGCGAGGCCGCCCAGCGCCGAGGCGGCCAGGATCACGGGCGCGGCGCGAACCGGCTCGCCGAGGGCGATGGCGGCCACGGGGGCGGCCAGCGCCAGCGGCGCCCCGTTGACCAGCCAGCCGGCCAGGCACTTGACGGCGCAGGTCGCCTCCAGCGGCGGCGCGCCCAGCGCCAGGAGATCGAGCGCTCCGTCCTCGAAGTCGCGCTCGAACAGGCGATCAAGGCAAAGCAGCGTGGCCAGCGCCAGAACGACCCAGGTGACGCCGGCGGCGACCGCCGCCAGCGGACCTGGCGCGGGTCCGAGCGCCAGCGGAAAAAGGGTCACCGCCGCGGCCAGGAAGCCCACGGCCAGCAGCGGCCCGCCGCTCTTGCCCCAGGCGAGAGACACCTCGCGCCGGAAGAGAATGGCGAGCGGGCTCACCCCCCGATCTCCACCGTCCGCGCCGCCACCGGCAGGAGGTCATGGGCCGCGGCGAGGATCAGGCCGCCGCCCGCCAGATGCTCGGCCATGACTTCACCCATCAGGGCGCGGCCGGCGGCGTCCAGCGGGGCCAGCGCTTCGTCGAGCAGCCAAAGGGGCCGGGGCGCGGCAAGCAGGCGAGCCAGGGCCAATCGCCGCTTCTGCCCGGCCGAAAGTCGCCGCACGTCGAGAAAAAGCTGGCGGGTGAGGCCAAGGCGATCCGCCGCGGCCAGCGCCGACGCCTCGCCGGCGCCGCACCAGCGAGCCTGGAAGAGCAGTTCCTCCCTGGCCGTGCGGGCGCCCTTCAGTCCGTCCTGGTGGCCGATCAGATGGCAATCCGCGCGACGCGCCTCGGCCGGGTCGGCGGCGCCCTCGAAGACGATCTCGCCGGCGGCCGGCCGCAGCAGGCCCGCCACGGCGCGCAGCAGACTGGTTTTGCCCGCGCCGTTGGCCCCGGTCACGGTCAGGGCTTCGCCGGCCGCCACGCGCGCGGTCAGGTCGGCGAACAGCACCCGGCCGCCGCGCTCGAGCGCGAGGTTTTCGACGCGCAGGGCGGCGATCACGCCGGCTTGATCCTTGTTCGCGAACCGCTTTTGGCCCTCGCATGGACGCCGCCGGCGGCCCGGTCTATGAGACCGCCGGCCCAGGTTGATCTGCGCCGCGCGGGCCGGACGCTGTGTGTCCGCTCCGATAAGCGCGCGATCCTCAAGACCGATTTGCGGTGGGCCTCGGACAGGAAAAGGATCCCCCCAAAATGGCTTCGCTCGATAGCCTTCACACCCGCCGCCAGCTCAAGGTCGGCGAACTGACCTACGACTACTATAGCCTCGCCGCCGCCGAGGCGGCTGGACTTTCCGGCGTCTCCCGCCTCCCGGTATCGATGAAGGTGCTGCTGGAGAACCTGCTGCGGCACGAAGACGGCGTCGCTGTCTCCAAGGCGGACCTCACGGCGATCGGCGCCTGGCTCGACAACAAGGGCCAGGTTCAGCACGAGATCGCCTTCAGCCCGGCGCGCGTTCTGATGCAGGATTTCACTGGCGTGCCGGCTGTTGTCGACCTGGCGGCCATGCGCGATGCGCTCGGCAAGCTCGGCGGCAACCCGGAAAAGATCAATCCGCTCAATCCGGTGGACCTCGTCATCGATCACTCGGTGATGGTCGATTATTTCGGCAGCGCCAAGAGCTTCGCCGAGAACGTGACCCGCGAATACGAGCGCAACATCGAGCGCTACCGCTTCCTGCGC
>JBOHLC010000425.1:0-5601 GCA_050729395.1 Caulobacteraceae bacterium | reverse complement strand
CCTCACCGACACGCGCGGCTCGGGCGTGCTTAACCGGGTGTTAAGCCATTACGAGCCGTACAAGGGGGCCATCGAGGGCAGGCGCAACGGAACGCTGGTCTCCAACTCCGACGGCGAGATGGCCGCCTACGCCCTGTGGAACCTCGAGGAGCGGGGGACGATGTTCGTCGGCGCCGGCGAGAAGGCCTACCGCGGCATGATCATCGGCGAGAACGCCAAGCCCGAGGACCTAGACGTCAACCCGATGAAGGCCAAGCAGCTGACCAATGTGCGCGCCTCGGGCAAGGACGAGGCGGTGCGCCTGACTCCGCCTCGCCGCCTGACCCTCGAACAGGCCATCGCATACATCGACACCGACGAGCTGGTCGAGGTGACGCCCAAGGCAATCCGCCTGCGCAAGGCGATCCTCGATCCCACCTTCCGCAAGCGCCGCGTGAAGGAAGAGGCGTAGTTCACCTCTCCCGTGGGAGAGGTCGAGCGCGGTGTAAGCCGCGTCCGGGTGAGGGCATACAGCGCCGCGCTACAGCCTCAACTCCATCCATACATCGGCGCGGGCATAGGGGGAGACCGGGCGGCGCTCGGGCGGCAGATCCTCGAAGCCGAACGCGCGATAGAGGCCGAGCGCGGCGACCTGCTTCAGGTTCGACTCCAGATACAGGCGCGGCGCGCCGGCGGCGCGGGCGCGCGCGATGCAGGCGGCCATCAGGGCCTTGGCCAGACCCCTCCCGCGGAACGCCTCGCCGACCGCCATCTTGGCGATCTCGAACCCGCCATCGGCCATGGCCAGCAGGGCGCAGCAGCCGGCCGGCTCGCCATTTGCCAGGGCGATGAGCACCTGCCCGCCCTTGGCCACCACCTGGCCTTGCGGATCGCCGAGAATCTCGTGGTCCTTGGCCTCCAGCTCATAGTCGCGGCGGATCCAGGCCAGGTTCAGGGCCTTGAAGGCGACGGCGAAGCGCGGCTCAAACTCGACGATCTCCACGCGGAGCATGATAAGGGTTTCGACGCCACGGCCAACGCGGTCTACGCACGAGGCGATCAACCTCGGCCAGGGCCTTCCGGACGAGCCGGGCCGTCGGACGCCTTAAACGGTCGGCATGGCGGAAGGCCCGTCGGCGAGGCGCCGGGCGCCCTCCAACGCTTCAAGAACGTCGGCGAGCATCGCGGCCTTGGCCGGCGCTAGTTCGTCCAGGCGACGCCGCGCCTTGGCCAGGTCGAAGAAGGACGCCGCGGCGTCCAGCGGCAGGATGGCGAGCATGCGCGCCTCCGCCGCGCGTCGATCGAACAGCGTCATGAACTCCGGCTCGCGAACTGTCGTCAGGCCGTCGAGGCGTACAGCGAGGCCGCACTCCCGCCGAAGCCGCACCTCCAGCGCCTGGGCGTAGCCCGGCCGTTCGGCGAGACTCATGTCCACGATCATGTCGCCGTGAGCGAGCGCGTGCAGGATCGAAAGCAGCCAGAAGTAGAACACCAGCCCATAGCTGTGTTCCGGCGCCAGGCTTTCGATCGCATCCCGGTAGTAGCGCTTGGGCTTTATCATTCCGGCAAGACCGCTTCTTGGGCGGTGACGCGCGGCCAGCGGGGCGAACAGCGGGTGCCCGGCGTTGCGCTCCACGATCAGAAGCAGATTGACGAAGAAGTCGTAAGTCCCAGCGCCGGCGTGCCTACTATAGGATGACCAGACTCCGAGTGGATCGCGGTCGATGTGCGCGTCGTAGGCGCCGAACACCGCGCGCAGCCGTCCCATTCTGAGGGCCGTACGGACAAAGCCCAGGACCGGGCGGCGCCCCTCCGCCCACGCGCACGCCACCAGATTGGCGATATAGGCCTCCAGCTCCGGATAAGTATCGTCGCCAAGCAGCGCGAAGCGCTCGGAAGCGAAGCGCCGATCGTAGAGTTGCACGCCACGCCGGCCGACCAGCGGTTCGTACTCGGCGAAATAGGGTCGATCCATGCGTGGATGGCGATTTCGAGCCAAGGCTTCCTGCCATCCCTGCCGATGGATACGCTCGCGCGTCAGCCTGGCCAGGGACGGGCTCAGCGGCTCGAAATGGGCCCGAACGCCCTCGGCGGCGCGAAATCGGGACCACACGAAGGTGCTGCCGCTGCGCCACAGCCCATGCAGGAATATCGGGCGCGGCTGGACCTCGGAAGCGGCGGCGGGGCCGTCTCGCGGATCCGGTTCGGGCGACAGGCGCGGCGTCCGCGTCGCGCGCCGGATCAGATCCGTCACGACGGCCCCCAAGGAGGCGCCAGACCGGTATTGCCAAGCCACATGCCCGCTCTCCTAATGGCCCGACACGGCGCCAAGGGACCGGCAATCAGATTACGACCCTGAAGCAATTTGGAAAGCGCCGCGCCTAACCGAGCCTCGGGACCAGCATCGGCACTCTGCGGCTGTAGGCGTCATAGGTCTCGCTGCCGAGCTGGGCGCGCAGGAAGCGTTCCTCGATTCGCGCCGTCATCGCGAAGCCCAGGCAGACGAGCGCGAACCCGACGAGCGCCGCCGGGGTCGCCCTGATCAGCGCGGTCATCAGCGCCGCGAACATCACCCCGGAATAGATCGGATGGCGCACCAGGGCGTAGGGCCCTGTGTCGACGATGCGATGGTCCTCCTTGAGGGTGACGAATCCCGACCACAGCCGTCCCAGGTGCAGCCTGGCCCACCAGCAGAAGCCGAAGCCCACGACCACCAGGGCCAGCAGGATCCAGCTCGTGGGCCCCGGCTCGGGCCACAGCGGCGCGGCCAGCGGCCATTGCGTCGGCACGAACAGCAGCACCACGCCGATCGATGCGAGGGCGCGGTGCGGGCCGACGATGTCCCTGCCCATCTGCACGCTCGTCTTGCCGGAGAAGATCACGGCGGCGATCCAGGTCGCGTACCAGACGATCCATAAACCGATGACGGCCGTGGTCGCGGACATGGTCAATCTCCCTGGCCCACCCGCTCGTACCCTACCGCCAAATCGCGCGTTATGCGCCGGACATGCTAAGGCTTGGCGCGCCATGGCCAACGCCGTCTACGCCGCCCTGCCGACGACCATCTTCACCGTGATGTCGGGCCTGGCGCGCGAGCACGAGGCGATCAACCTCGGCCAGGGCTTTCCCGACGAGCCGGGCCCCGAGGCCATACGCCGAGCGGCGGCCGAGGCCGTGCTCAACGGCGACAACCAGTATCCGCCGATGCCGGGTATCCCGGCTCTGCGCGACGCGGTCGCGCGCCATTACGCCCGCTTCCAGGGACTCGACCTCGACTGGCGGGCCGAGATCACCGTCACCTCCGGCGCGACCGAGGCCCTTGCCTGCGCCTTCCTGGCCCTGATCGAGCCGGGCGACGAGGTGATTCTGTTCGCGCCGGTCTATGACGCGTACGCCCCCATGGTCCGCCGCGCTGGGGGCAAGCCCAGGATCGTGCGCCTGGCCCCACCGGACTGGCGCTTCAATGCCGCGGCGCTCGAAGGCGCGTTCAGTCCCAGGACCCGCCTGGTGGTGCTCAACAACCCGCTCAATCCCACGGCCACCGTCTGCCCGGAGGAAGACCTCGCGCTCCTGGCCGAGCTCTGCGTGCGACATGACGCGATCGCGGTGTGCGACGAGGTATGGGAGCACGTCGTCTTCCCGCCCGCGCGCCATTTGCCGCTGATGGCCTTCCCCGGCATGCGCGAACGCACGGTCAAGATCGGCTCTGCCGGCAAGATGTTCGCCCTGACCGGCTGGAAGGTCGGCTTCCTGATGGCCGCGCCGGCGCTCACCGAGGTGCTCGCCAAGGCCCATCAATTCCTGACCTTCACCACACCGCCCAACCTGCAGACCGCGGTGGCCTGGGGCCTGGCCAATTCCGACGCCTGGTTCGCGGCCATGCCGGAGGAGCTGGCCGCCTCGCGCGACCATCTGGCGGGGGCGCTGAAGGCGGAGGGCTTCGTCACCCTCCCCTGCCAGGGCACCTATTTCCTCAATGTCGATCTGGCCGCCTCGGGCGTCGCCGAGGACGACATGGCCTTCTGCCTGCGCGCGGTGAAGGAAGCCGGGGTGGCGGCGATCCCGATCTCGGCCTTCTACGAGGACGACCCGGTGCGCACCACCATCCGCCTGTGTTTCGCCAAGCGTGGACAGACCCTGGCGGAGGGCGCCAGGCGCCTCGCCAAGGCGCGGGAGCTGTCGCCGGCCGCCGCGCGCTGACTTCTCTTCCCCCCGATGCAGTGGAAAGAGTGGAACCTTAAGGCCGGCGTGGGCCGGCCCCGTTCACCCTAGTGCTGGCCGTTGTCCTGGCTGCCGCCGGAGGTGTTGGTCGCCGCGTTCATGGCGCCGGTGTTCTCGGCGGCGGAGGTGTTCATGGCGCTGTTTTCGGCGCTCATGGCCGCGGTGTTGTCGGTGGTGGCGGCGTTTTCCGCGGGCTTGCTGCATGCGGTGAGCGAAAGGGCCGCAAGGGCGGCGCCGGCGACGAACAGCGTTTGAAGAGCCTGAGACTTCATTTTTCCTCGTTCCCCATACGGAAGTGGCGTTACGGCCGCTCGTCGCGGCGAAGCGCCGCGAGCGCCAAGCCAAGCCATAGGACCTGGCGGCGATTTCGGCAAGGAAAGCTTCGCGGTCGCGGCTCAGGCGGCCAGGCCGAGATGGACGACCAGGCTCTTGTAGCGCGCATCCCGCCGCAGGGGATCGAGCAATGGGTCGACGTAGAGCTGGGCCAGGCCGGAATCCCCGGCCTTGACGGCGGCCTGCAGGGCCGCCACCGCTGGGTCCGTCTCACCCCATTGCGCGTGCACCTGCGCCTGCTGGTAGAAGGTGACGTCGCCGGTCCCGCCCATCAGGTCGGCGAAGGCGGACCGCGCGCCGGCGCCATCGCCCAGGCGCTCGAGCACGATCGCCTGCCCGGTCAGGCGCAGCCAGCGCACCGGCTCGATGGCGAATTCGTCCCTGGCCGCGGCGAGCTGGCCCTGCAACATCAGCGCCTCGGCGGCGGTGTAATGGGCGCCCTGGGTGCCCGGGCTCAGTTGCAGGGCCCGGCGCATGGCGGCGATCGCCTCGGGATAGTGGCGCGCGCCCAGAAGGCCATAGCCCAGGTACTTGAACACCCTGGGATTGAGAGGGTCGAGCACCGTGGCCCGCCGCGCCGCCGCCAGGCCCGCCTGGAAGTCTCCCGAATTGCAGGTGAAGAGGCCGTAGGTGGTAAGGATGTCGGCCTGCCCCGCGCCTGAGACCATGGCCTGGGCGAAGGCCTTCCTGGCCCCGGCGAAATCGAGGTTCGCGCTGGCCAGGGTCTCAGCCAGCGTCGCCTGGGCGTCAGCCAGGGCCGGCGCGAGGCTGACCGCCTTTTGCGCCGCCGCTACCGCCTGGGCATAGGTGGCGCGCAGCTTGTCGGGACCGACGAATTGATCGCCCAGGATCACCAGCACCCGCGCGCGGGCGGCATAGGCGGCAGCGTAGCCTGGATCGGCGGCAATGGCCTGGTCGAACTTCGCCAGGGCGGCGCGGTAGGGCGAATCGCCGCCTCCCCGATCGTACAGACGCTTGCCCTGGAGATAGGCGTCATAGGCGGGGGCATTGGCCGCGTTGCCGACGCTCAGGGCGGCGATGTCGCCGCCGAGAAGCTGGACCTTCAGC
>JBOHLC010000424.1:0-18093 GCA_050729395.1 Caulobacteraceae bacterium | reverse complement strand
TCGCGGCGGGCTGCCCCGTCGTGGTGAAGCCCGCGCCGGCGACGCCGCTGGCGCCCTTCGACGTCAGCATGGCGACGCCCAGCAGGGTCGCCTCCTGTCCGAGGCTGAGCGGCGTGTTGGTCGCCTGGGCCAGGAACAGGGTCGCCAGGGTCATGTAGATGTTCGTGCCGTCGAGATTGAACGAATAGCCGGCCGGGACCACCAGGCCGACCACCGCGCGCGGCGCGCCGAGGCGCTCCAGCTTGGCCATCAGCTGCGGCAGGGCCGCTTCGCTGGACGAGGCGCCCAGCACGATGGCCAGCTCCTCGCGGATGTAGACGAGAAAGCGCCATAGCGAGAAGCCGGTCGCGCGGGCGACAGCGCCCAGCACGATGCCCACGAACAGGACCATGGTCAGGTAGACGCAGCCGACCAGGGCGGCGAGCTTGAGCAGGGCGGCCGGTCCATACTCGCCGATGGTGTAGGCCATGGCCCCGAACGCGCCCACAGGCGCGGCGCGCACGACGATGCGAACGATGGCGAACACCACCTCGCCAATGCGCTCCAGCGCGGTGGAGGCCAGCGCGCCGGCCCCATTCAGGCGGGCGATGGCGAAGCCGGTCAGGATGGCCAGCAGCAGCACCTGCAGGATGTCGCCCTCGGCGAAGGCCGAGACGAAGGTGTCCGGGATGAGATGGAGCAAGTAAGCCGCGACCCCGCCCGCGTGGCGCGCTTTGGCCACGTAATCGCCGACCGCCGCCGGATCGAGGGAGGCGGGATCGACATTGAAGCCGGCGCCGGGCCTGACCACCGCCGCGACCACCAGGCCGATGAACAGGGCCAGGGTGGATACGGCCTCGAAATAGACGAGGGCGCGTACGCCCACCGTGCCCACGCGCTTGAGATCGCTCATCCGGGCGATGCCCCCGGCCACAGTGCAGAAGATGATCGGCGCGATCAGCATCTTGATCAGCTTGACGAAGCCGTCGCCCAGCGGCTTCAACGCTACACCCGCGTGCGGCCAGGCGAGGCCGACCACGACTCCCAGCACGATGCCGGCGATCACCTGGAAATAGAGCGACTTCAGCAGCTTCATCGCCGGCTGGTATAGCGCGCCTGAACGTTGTCGCCACGCCGCCGTGGTCGTATGAGAGCGCCGCGCCGTCCCGTTAGCTCAGCAGGATAGAGCATCGGTTTCCTAAACCGGGGGTCAGAGGTTCGAGTCCTCTACGGGACGCCAGAGGCCCATCCGTGGGTGTGCCATGCTGGCTTGAAAAACGCATTAAAATCCTGTAGTTGTGTGTTTGTCTCGTCCGCGAGCGTCCCGGTTTGACCCACTGCATCCGGGCCGATTGGTGGTATTTTTGGTGTTATTTTAACAGGCCGGGAGGGCGCGTACCACCAAATGGCTCTCTCAGACACCGCGATTCGCGCCCTCAAGCCCCGCGAGCGGCCATTCAAGCTGTCCGATAGCGGCGGTCTCTTTCTGGCGGTGACGCCGACGGGCGGCAAACTTTGGCGCTGGAAATACCGCCACGCCGGGAAGCAAAAGCTGCTCGCCATCGGCCGCTATCCGGACGTGAGCCTGAAGGAGGCGCGGGCAAAGCGTGACGCGGCGCGCAAACTCCTGGCGACCGGCAAAGACCCGTCGGTTGAAAAGAAGAAGGCGGCCCTGGCGGCGAAGCTCGGGGCGATCAACACGTTCAAGGCGGTCGCCGAGGAGTTCATCACCAAGCGCGAGGGGGAGGGCTTGGCGACGGTCAGCCTCGACAAGTGCCGGTGGCTGCTGCGCCTTCTGGAGCCGGGTCTGGGCCGCCGGCCGATCGCCGAGATCGAGCCGTACGAGCTGCTGCACGTGCTGAAGAAGGTCGAGGCGTCGGGTCGGCGCGAGACCGCCAAGCGGCTGCGGGCCTTCGCCAGCCAGGTGTTCCGCTACGCCGTCGCCACCACGCGCGCGAAGCACGACGTGGCGGCCGACCTGAAGGGCGCACTGGTCGCGCCGACAACGAAGCATCACGCGGCTATCATCGATCCCAATGGCGTCGGCGCCCTAATGCGCGCCATCGGGGGCTTTGAAGGCCAGCCGGTGACCCAATGGGCGCTGAGGTTGGCGCCGCACGTTTTCGTACGACCTGGAGAACTCCGGCAAGCTGAGTGGCCGGAGATCGATCTGGAGGCGGCCATCTGGCGCATCCCCGGCCGGCGCATGAAGATGAAGAGGGAGCACGCCGTCCCGCTCTCGACCCAGTCGGTGACGATCCTGACGGAAGCGAAGGCCGTGACCGGCGAGGGACACTACGTCTTTCCCGGAATCGGAACAGCCGGCCGGCCAATGTGCGAGAACACGCTGAACAGCGCGCTCCGCCGCCTGGGCTACAGCGGGGACGAGATGACCAGCCACGGCTTCCGGAGCACAGCCAGCACCCTGCTGAACGAGTCCGGCAAGTGGAGCGTGGACGCCATCGAACGGGCTCTGGCGCACGGTGACACCGACAATGTCCGCGCCGCCTACCACCGGGGCGCGCACTGGGCGGAGCGGGTCAGGATGGCGCAGTGGTGGAGTGACTATCTGGACATGCTGCGGGACGGCGCGGAGATCATCCCGTTCCGGCACGGCGGATGAGCGCCCCAGCGCCGGCCGCCGGGGCGCCCGCCCTCAGTACTCCTCCGGCAACATCACCGTCAGCACCCGCGCGGTGACGGCGGGATCGGCCGGATTGGCCGAGCCGTGGCTCAGCGACGGATCATAGTAGTCGATCTTCCAGATCGGCCGCTCGCCGACGAGGTCGAACGCCCCGAAATCGTGCTCGCCCCAGGGATCGTCGTCCGCATCGAAGCGGTCGAAGTCCCGTACGGACTGCACGGCCAAGGCCACAAACTCGGCCGCCAGGGCGGCGACACCCCGGGTGATCATCCATCGGCCCATCGACGCGCCGCCAGCGCGGAAGGCGTCGTTGAGCTCCCGAATGCGCTCGGCCCGGCAAGGTGTGGGGGTCATGACTGACTCCCGACAGCTTGCGCGGCCTCGGCGATCGCCCCGCGCGCGGTGATCCGGCGCATGACGATCCTGCCCTGAAGGGGAACGAGGTCGCAGCTGAGGCTGAACCCCTGCCCATCCCGGTTCGGCCAGGCCGCCCCGATGGGGGTCCAGAAGGCGGATTTGCCCTCGCCGGTGACCCGGTAGAGGCGATGGGTGGGCTTGCGCCCGAGAGAGAGGGATTGCTGCTGGGCCATGAGAAGTCTCCTTCCAATTGCCGCGGACCCTTCCGCGGCTTCATGGGGAGCCTTTGCGGCAGGCCAGGGAGCCGGCGATCACACCCTGCGCGCAGCGCACCCGGAGGGCGCGGAGCTGCACGGAGCGAAGCGGAGGAAGCGAGCGGGGTTGACCGCCGGCGGGCCTGCCGCACAACGCTCACCTCTCAGAAGCCGTGAATGTCCGCACTACACCGATGGAAAGGAGACTCTAGCCCTGCCTGACCTTATGAGCCCCCGCGCCAACAAGCCGTACGGCCAGGCTGACTCCGAAACCATGCAGACCAAACCCGATGACTGCTCAGCGCTAAGCGCGAACATTGGCTCCGAGCCGAAAACCGGACACTGTTTGTTGCGCCGCCAGGGTCCACTTTCTGGCAATGACGTAACAGCTGCTTTCGACCCTCACGTAGTCCGCTCCAAGATTTCGAACACTACTTCGCCGAACTGTTTGAGTTGAGCAGCATCAGTGTTTTGTCGGAGTTCAATAGAAATAGAGCTGAGAAATTCTCCCGTGTCTATTGGCCTTTTTCGCAGAAATTCATCCAACATTGACTTTCGCAATAGCCCTCGGGCAGGGTCGGCATCGGGGAAAGCGGGCTGGATAACGTTCTCCCGCAAGTCAATGAGTTCGGCACGGGCCTGGTCTCGCGAAAGCCCATCTCTCACCCGCTCAAGCGGTTTTGCGCCAGCGGTAGCGACAAACTCCATGGGGCGCTGGTCGGACTCTTTGGCCAACGGAGATATCGTGGCGGCGGGTCTCACGGGCGTCGCCGCACGATGTTCGGCCCTTGCAGCGATGAGCCGCTTCAGTTCAGAAGATACCCGCACGAGCTCGCCGGATGGATCGCGGAACCAGTCAGTCGACCAGACGCGGATGATGTTCCACCCCAGGTTCTCAAGAATTTCCTGTCGCAATCGATCACGATCACGCGCGGACTTTGAGGAGTGGTAACTGGCGCCATCGCATTCCACCGCTGCAATGAACTCGTATGGCGCCGCTGGATCGCGAATGCCTATGTCGAGGAAGAAATTCACCACACCCACCTGCGGCACGCATTCGAAATTCAGCTCCCGTAGACCTTCCAGAACGGCTTCCTCGAAATCGTTATCCGGGTTGCGATCACTGACCTTCGCTTCCTCGCCAAGCCGGCCGGTTTCGGCGTATTCGAGGAAAAGCTTCAGAGCCCCTGGCCCACGATCGGAACCCTCCTTCGGGACGAGGTCGCTTGACCGCATGGAGCTGAAAATCTCCATCCGCTCCTTGGCTCGAGTGAAGAGGACATTGAGACGGCGCCAGCCGGTGTCCAGCGTGATCGGTCCAAAGTTGTGTGGCACTCGAGCCCCTTGTGTTGGCGGCCCGTATGTCATTGAAATAATGATGATGTCGCGCTCATCACCTTGGACGTTTTCCAGGTTCTTCACGAAGAACGGCTCGCCCAGAGTACTATTCTCCGCCTCGCTAAGCACATTCGCCAAGACGGGATCACCGTTTGCAAGGGCAGCAAGTTCGTCCGAAATTCGCTGCGCCTGCCTGATGTTCATCGCGACAACACCGACCGTTCGGCGGCGGTCGTTCATCAGCGCCCGCGCAGCGGCCTTGGCGACCGCGCGGGCCTCGACCGGGTTCAGCCCGCCGGTAGCTATGCCATTGCCCAGGTAGGTCCAGCCGATGCCAAAGCGACCATCCTGGTCGGACGGAGAAGGGAAGACGATCAGGTCATTCTTGTAGAAATGCTTGTTGGAGAACGCGATGAGGCTCTCATGACGCGATCGGTAGTGCCAGCGAAGCATTCGCGGGGTGAAGATCGCTTCCGAAAGTTCGAGGATGCTCTTTGCATCCTCTGCCAGAGTGGCATCCTCGATATCGTCGTCGCCAGAGCCGTCTGCGATTCGGTCGAAGAATGACGTCGGCGGCAACTGCTTGCTATCGCCAACGACAACGGCTTGCCGGCCCCGTGCAAGGGCGCCGATTGCATCCTCAGGCCTCATTTGTGAGGCCTCATCCATGATCACGAGGTCGAACATTAGGTTTCCCGGCACAATGTATTGCGCCACTGAGAGCGGCCCCATCATGAAGCACGGCTTCAGGGCTTGGATGGCCCTGCCGGACCTCGCCATTAGCTGACGAATTGGAATATGGCGCTTTTGCTTAGCGAGCTCCGCGCGGACCAATGCCATCTCAGTGAGGTCAGCCTTGCGACCCGAGGCCCGCCCCTCAGGCGGCCTCTTGGCAAGCAGCGTTGAGGCGATGTGTTCACGCCGCAGCTCCATAACCTCCGCGTCGATTGCTGCGTACTCGCTCCGCAGGACGTCCAAGGATTTCCCGGAGGTGCTCAGGAGCGTTGGATTATCCGCGAACGCCGCCCGAGCGATGGCGTCAAAAACCAAGAAGTCGAGAGCAATTGGCATCGCTGCCGATGGTATCTCCCGATCCGCGCCAGCCACTGATAAGGACGACTCAAACTCTTTGTTGGACAGGTTGAAGGCGCGATGAAAGTCGAGCCACACTGGCAATAGCTCGGGACGTGCCGCTGCGCGGCGGGCCAGGCCGCTGATCTCCGTCAGGTCAGCGCGAGCGGTCTCCCCAAACCAGTATTCCTCTTCCAAACCAGTGGCGGCGCTGAACGCTTCCTCCGCCGTGGCGGCTGCCAGTGCGGCCGCTGCACAGTGTTCCACCGCGTGCACGAGACGGTTCCAGCTGTCATCTGACTTTGCATCCTCTGCGACTGCTATCATTACTGGCGTTGCTTTGGCTCGAACTGCGAGCTGCCAGAACGAACGCGTCGAGGCCCCAGGTAGATTCAAGCTCCTGAGTTGCCCCAGGCTGTCCGTCAGCGGCTGATTTCTTAGCGCTGCAACACCCGCTATTGCCTTGGCGGAGGCGTAGAGGAGCGGCTGCGCTAAACTTGAAGGCAGTCGTGCCTGAACGCCTGCGGCCCAATCGGCGACCTTAACAAGATCATCGCCCGAAAACGTGAATTCATTAAAGGCCGGCCCTGCAATTGCCTGAGCGGCAGTATTCGCATGCATAGAGCGCAATTCGAGTTGATATTTTCTCAACCGCTCAACAAGTGACGCCTTGGTCTGAGGCTTGGCAGCCAGGCCACCCGGCCGCAAGATGGCGTTAGCACCCAGCGTGGCCGCCCTCCATCTGCTTCCGAATCTTGCAAAAAGCCCCTTTTGGGAAAGCGCTGCAGCCCACTCTTCCAGGTCGTCAGGTTGGGCGTTGAACGCTGAGTCACGAAAAACCTGAGCCAAGGCTTCGCATTCGGCCGCCAGGGCTGAGAGCCGCTTTTCATGCTCGCGGAGGACCTTCGCTGCGCCTGGCGCGAGAAGGGCCGGATTTCGAAGGTGAAGCTCTGCGACAGGTGCGCTCGCCGCGAATTCGACCAGGGCGAGAATGTCACCCGCTAGTTCGGTGGTGCGTTCGAGTGAGACGCCGAGGCGTTTCTCAATGATCGCCAAGGCCTCATCGACGCGAATGATATCGGCTCTGTACTTGCCAAGGTCAGCCAACCACTCGCTCGCCGATATAATGTCGCGGAGAGCGAGAAGTTCAAGCGATGGTTCGGCGATCGCCGCCGCCAAGGCATCGACTTTGTTGGCCCATTCTGTGGCCAGATCTGCGATTTGGTCGCTGTCGTGGGGCAAGACCTTGTTTGACGACACGCCGGCCCAAACATGACCAAATGCGGGATCCTCACTCCCCAGATCGTCGATCGCTTTCGAAAACTGGCTCAGCCTGCCCTTGGCGTCTGTGAACGCGGCCCAGTTCATGCCTCGCGGCGGCTTGAAGTCATGCCGCAGGGCCTCGACGGCCTTGACCGCTGAGCCCAGCTTCCTTCGCGCCTGACCGGCTTTCATCAGGGCGTCACTGATGGTCAAGCCAGCGAAGCTCGCAGCGGGTTGGCTTATGATCTCGATGTATTTTTCCAACTTGGCGCGTCGGTCAGCCAGCCGGGACAGGGCGCCTTCGTAGTCTTTGGGCGGGCGGATCCTGGCGCCCGCCCGAATTCTGGTGGCGATATCCTCCAATGCTTCCGTTTTCCGGGTCTTGTGACTATGCAATTCGAGGCAAAAGTCCCCGAGGCCGAGTTCGCGCATTCGGCGACGAACGACCTCCAGCGCGGCAAGCTTTTCTGCGACAAACAGCACAGTCTTCCCGCGCGCCAGCGCGGCGGCGACGAGATTGGTAATGGTCTGCGACTTTCCCGTCCCCGGCGGGCCCTGCACCACCAGATTTCGACCTGCGAGCGCGACCTCTAACGCCTCGCACTGGGAACTATCAGCCCTGTCAACCACCTCCAGGTCCAGATCCCAAGCCTTGACTGCCTTTGCGGTGGCGTCCTGTCCCGGTTCCCAGGTGGAGTTTGCCTCGCCGCCGCCATCGGATCTATCGGAACCCTCCAGGATCTCTCGAACCAATGGATTGGCGGCAAGCGGCGCGTGGGAAGGCCAGCGGCCCGGATCCAAGTCGAGGTAGAGAATTATCTTGCCGAATTCGAACAACGCAAGCGTGACGTACCGTCGGACGGTCCAGTCAGCCTTATGGCGGACCACACTGGTGACTTCGGTCAGGAACCCCTCAAGATGCTCGTCCTCCTCCAGGCTTGGGAGGTCAATGTTCAACTCTTCAAGCCTCTTCTTTAACGAGAGGTTTGGCTGAAGTTCCTCCCCAGTCCACCGGACCTTTGTCCGATACTGGCCCGCCCGTGTGGGCAGCCGATCGAGCTCCACGGGCAGCATTACGAGCGGCGCTTGGTAGGCTTTTGATGTCGATGAATCTCGCCACTCAAGAAAGCCGAAGGCGAGATAGAGCATGTTGGCGCCGCTCTCCTCGATGGCTGTGCGAGCCGATGAGCGAATCTTCCTGAGCCGCGCATCCAACTCGTCCGGAAAGTGAAGCGTCTGAATCTTCAAGTCGGAATGGCGCTCAGGTCTCTCAAAATCGTCAGTCTCAACAGGCAGATCGTAGTTGACGTTGATACCGAGGTGGCGCGCCCAGGTGGGGGCGTCCGGACGCGCCGACGGGCGGGCTTCGTTGGCTCGGCGGACTTGGTCGGGTCGAGGTGCATTGTAGGCGTCCAGTTCCCGCTGCGTGGGCTCGGGCACAGGCTCAAACGTCAACGTTGCACCGTCCCGAAGGACGTCGAAGAGTTGGTGCGGGAGTTCATCAACGGCGCGTAGGCACGATGCCTTTGGATGTCGAAAGTTCAACATCCGGTTCATGGCGGACAGATCGAGCAGCTTATGACGCAGGCGCTCGATTCCCTGTTCGATGCGCGCGTTGACCTCCGTCACCTACCTACGTCCCCCGGGTCGCGCCGCACTTGATGCACAGCCTCATATCCATCCTGCGGCGTCGATGAACACAAGGTCAACTCCACTAGACTGTGGCGTCGGCTGACGCCTCCAATGTGCACGCGTGAGCAAACGACCTAGTCAACCGTGAGAAGGGGTGGACCCGCAATAGTTGAGGTGGGCGCCATCAAGAGGTGTTTCAGTTGCGCGAAATCAGTCGTCGCTGGGCCAGACGACCATCGGCAGGCGAACCTTCCAGGCAACCGAGAGCTAGGATTGGCACTGCCGCACCGGGGCACTATCTAAGGCGCGCGCGGGTGGACGGCGCAAAGTCGCCTGAGAGTCAGACCCGCGCCAGCCGGCTAGGCCCAGTCAGTCCGGCACGAAAGCAGACCATACTAGCGTCGACTCAGAGTCAATTTTTCCCTTGCAGGCGGGCAAACGGTCTCACCCTTGCGATCCGTTGAGGAACGAGGCCGCAAGGAGCCCGCGTCCTGGCGCGGGCGGGAAGCGCCGGCGAGGCCTTGGCGACGCCGAAGGCGCGCGAAGCGGCGCGCCCGAGGGAGCCGCGCAGCGGCGGGACCGAGCGCGATCGCCAAGGTCTCAACGCGGCGAGGGCACGACCCGCGGATCGAACGTGACCACGCATCGGACTGGCTTTCCCTCCTTCCTCGCCGCCGTGGCGCAGGCCTCAATGGCCGGGGCGTTGTCGTCGGCCAGGCGCTTGGCTCTTACCATCGCCTGCCACCGCCCCGGATCGCCGATCGCTAGCAGCCGCTCACCCGCGATCCATGGGTCACCACCGAGGGTGAGTGCGGCGAGGCGCTCGGGCCAACCCCAGGATTGCGGGGCGAGACCCGCCACTACGCCCGGAGTCACGGCCCACAGGACGGCGCCGCCGACCAGACCGGCGAGGGCGGCCTGGATCAGCCGCCAGTTCTGCACTGACGCCTGACGTGCGGACTCGATCCAGTCGTTGAGGGCGCCCGTGGCTCTGGTCAGGGCCGCCAAGGCCTCGGCCAGGGCCGACTTGTCGGCCCGCCGGACCTGGTCGGCGGCGGCGTGGATGCGGGCCCCCATGACCTCGGGGGTCAGCTCCAGCGCCGGCCGCTCCAGGATGGCCCGCAGGGTCTTGCGGGTGGAGGCGAGGCTCGCCGTGATCTGGCCCAGGCTCTCGCTGTAGTCGGGCGCCTCGGCCCGCTCGGCCGCCAGCCGCTCGATGGCACGCCGCAGCAGGGCCAGCTCACCGCGCATCTCGTCGAACGCCACCGCCGGGTCGCGGGTCCGAGGCGCTTCCGGTGGGGTGGTCATGATCCTTCTCCGTTATAGGCCTATGCCGAGGTTCCGGCCGATCTGCATCCCGACGCTCATGGCGAGGTCGCCGGCCACGCCCCGGCCCATGTCTGGGGCGATCCCCAGCTCGGCGCGGCGGCCGCGCAGCAGGGATTCCACCTTGGCGTCGCGCTCCAGGCCCTTGGCCATGGCGCCCATGGATGTGCGAGCGTGCTGTGCGCCAGCGTGGTCGCCGGCGGCATAGGCGGAGCGATAGTCGCGATCCAACCTCTGCCAGGTGCTTACGAACCGGTCGGCGCGCAGCGCCGGGTTGGTGCGGATCTCGGCTTCGAGCTGCATCGCTCGCAGGGCGCGTTGCGGCCGGCCGGCCACGGCTTCCGCCGCCATGGCGGGATCTTTGCCATAGACCCGCTCCAGGTCCTTGGCGGACTGCCGTCCGAGTCCCTCACGCGCCCGCTCCAGTTCCTTCTGCTGGTGGGGCAGGATCGGCAGGCCCTTGTCCTCCATGGTCCAGACCGCGGAGACCGCGCGGACGTGACGCCCGACGGCGATGTCGCGCAGGCGCTCCCGATCGACCTGCGTGTTTCTCGAAGGGGCCGCCTCCAGCTTCAGGCCGTCGAACGCGCTCCCCGCGCGACCGGGGGTACGGGTAGGCGCATGGCCGAGGTCGAGCCCGTCGAACATCCCCCGGATGGTCTCGGGAGCCTTGCGGACGATCTCGACCACGCGGTCGGCGATCCGCGCGCCGATCCCCCGCCGCTCGGCGAACGCCTGGGCCGGTTCATAGTCGCTGGCCATGTCCTTGGCCCGCTCGCGGGCGAGGACCCGCGCCAGGCTTGCCTGGTCGGCGAAGTCGTCGCGGCCATAGTGCAGGTCGACGCGCTCGCGGTGCCGGCTGAGCGCCACATAGGCGCCGTGCTGATCCAGGCCGGGGGTCGCCAGCACATGGGCGCGGTCCACGGTCATGCCCTGGGCCTTGTGGATGGTGGCCGCATATCCGTGATCGACCTGGGCGTAGTCCTTCAGCTCGAACGCCACACCTCGGCCGCCGTCGAGCCGCACCGCCATCCGGTCGGGGCTCACGGCCTCCACGGTGCCCAGCATGCCGTTCTTGACCGCGAGGCCGCGCTCGTTGCGCAGGAACATCACCCGGTCGCCGGCGGCGAAGGCCCGCTCGCCGCGTTCGGTCGCGATCGCCACATCCTCGCCAAGCGCGCCGGCCTGGCGCATCCGCTCGCGGGCCGCCGCGTTCAGCTCGCGCGCCTCGGCGTTGGTATGGGTGAGGATGATCCGGCTCCGGTCCGGCTCGGCCAGGCGGTCCCGATCCCAGCGGTCGACGAGAACCTCACGCGCCTGTTCGCGTGTCTCGGCCGCATGGACCGCGCCATGGTCCGCATAAGCCTCCAGGGCCTCGGCGGTGCGGCCGGTAGCTAGATGGCGCGTCGCCACGCGCTGCCAGTCCTCGCCCTGACGGCGGATTTCGGTGATCTCCACCCCGCCGTGACGCTCGTGCAGGGCCCGGAACGCCGCCCCCGCCTCGATGGCTTGGAGTTGCTGCGGATCGCCGACCAGCACGACCTTGGCGCCGGCGTCGTGGGCGGCCGACAGCACCCGCTCCAGCTGACGGGTTCCGATCATGCCGGCCTCGTCGATCACCAGCACGTCGCGGGCGGTGAGAAGCTCGCGTCCCTGGCCCCACTGGTGTTCCAGGCTGGCGATGGTGCGCGAGGCGATCCCCGAACCGTTCTGGAGGTTCTCGGCGGCGATGCCGGAGAGGGCCAGGCCGCGCACCTCGAGCCCAGAGGCTTCCCAGGCTTCCCGCGCGACCCCCAGCATCGCCGACTTGCCGCTGCCGGCGTAGCCGACCACGACCGCGAGGTCCGGTCCCAGGGCGACGTGCTCGAACGCCGCCGCCTGCTCGCCGGAAAGAACGAGGCCGCGCGCGGCGGCGCGGGCCAGGGCCTCGGCCTGGTCGCGCTCGCCGACGCGATGCCGTTCGCGCTCGGCCATCGCCTCGGCGGCGCGCATGAGGCGCTGCTCGGCCTCGATCATCTCCTTGGAGGTGAACCGCTCGTCGCCGCGTCCGTCCTGACCCAGCGCGACTAGGTCCGGCGAGGTCTGCACCGCGCCCATCGCCCGTTCGAACTGCTCGATCCCGTCGCTGTGACGATGGACGAACATCGCCAGGTCGCGGCGGGTGAACGTCGCCTGCTGGTGGGTGATGGCGTCGATGGCCAGGCGCGGCTCGGCGATGATCTTCTCGCCGTTGCGCCGCGCGATGGCGTGGTGGTCCTCCACCCGCTCGGATTCCAGGCCCCGCTCGGCCGTGCGCTGGGCGGCCGCGCCGATCTTGTTCTGTGCGTCGAGGCCGATCCCCTGAGCCTCGAACGAGCGGTGATCGACGCGGGCGTCGATATCGAGTTCGGCGAGGCGTTCGTTGACGCGGTCGGCCCAGCGTTCGCGCCAGCCTTCGAGCACCTCGGTCCGGTTCCACTCGCGGACCTTCTTGCCGAAGCCCTCGCCGTCCACTTCGCGCATCGTCAGCATGACGTGGGCGTGGGGCTTGGCGAGACCGTCCGCGCCGATGTCCCAGTGGACATTGAGATCGGCGACCATGCCCTGGTCGACGAACTCGGAGCGGACGAAGTCGCGGGCGAGCTCGATGCCCTGCGCCTGGCTCATCTCCCGCGGAATCGCGAACTCAACCTCCCGGGAAAGCTGGGCGTCGCGGCGGGGCTCTGCCGCCTCGACGGCGTTCCACAGCCGCTCGCGGTCGCGCCAGTCCTCCGGCGCGTCCTCGGGGAGCATCACTTCGGAGTGGACGACGCCCGCCTTGTTCGTGAAGTCGTGATCGCGATCCAGCCGCTCGTCGTGCAGCCGGGAAGCCGAGCGATAGGCGGCGGCGGCCAGAGCGCTGCGGCCCGCCGCGCGGCCGATCACCTTCGCCGAGAAATGGTAGATCGCCATGACAGCGATCCAGTTACGCCACGGCCCGCAACGTCGGAACGACGTATAAGCGCGCCCTCACAAGAAAAGTCCTGTGAGGGATTGCGGCGTCTCAGGTTGTCCCGCCGACTCTACTGCCTCACACGGACCGCTCCACTATCATCGCCGCATCGTCATCAGAAGGAAAGACGTCCGATGCGCAAACCTCGCGACTTCGACGCCGAACTGAAGGCGCTTGCGGACAAGACGAGGGCGCTGAAGGGCCGCCGCGTGCGCCAGCTCGGCGAACTTATCCTGGCGACCGGCGCCGATGCTCTGGACGCGGAACTCCTGGCCGGCGTTCTGCTTCAGGCGGCGGAGATGAAGGACAACGCCGTAAAGGAGGGCTGGCGCCGGCGCGGGGCGGGGTGGTTTCTGGGGAAAGGGCGAGGCGCGGCGCAAGGATCTCGAAACCACAAGGAAGGCCCTCTACCGCTGTTCGACGGCTCGCCATCGGACCGAAACGGCCAAGGCCAGGACTGATCGGCGGGCCTGGGTGATGCAACGCCGTGAGCGGACGCGTCATCTGCTCGAGCTGGGCGGGCTGGTGGTGAAGGCGCGGCTGGACGAACTTACCGGTGATGATCGCGCCGTGCTGCTCGGCGCGTTCCTCGGCGTCGCTGATATCCTCAGCGGTGAGGATCGCAACGAGGTCCTCGCCCTGTGGCGGCGGCGCGGGGCGCGCGCGTTCAATGCGGCCCGCGAAGAACACAGAGCGATCGATGCCCGGCCGCCTTCCAGACCCGGTGCACAGCGATCCGGGCTTTGACTCACCCGCTCTCCCCTCGTGTCACTTTGATCGGTCCGATGATCTCCTTTTCAGTGAGAACGACCGGCTTGGACACAAGCTCGCAATAGGTCCGAACTTCCCGCGCCAGCGCGGTTAGCCTGGTGAAATTCTCGACCGCGAAATCGAGCGCATCGCCGCTTCGCGCGACAAAGCCGTGGTATTGTTCCAGAGCAATCTTGATCGTTGCTTCATCCCTAAAGTCCACGGGTTCGATAGGACGATGTCTGACCGATCCATCAGCCTCGGTCAGCGGATAGTGAAGGGTGGGCAGGGAAGTGGCGTCAGGCATCGACAGCAGTCTGGTCGCCACAAAATGAAATTCCTGACTGCGTGAGAGCGGTGCGACATGGATGATTGCATCTCGCACGCTGCTGAGATTCCTAAGCCAGCCGCCTTCCCTGGTTTGCGCCAGCACCTCTTTGACAAGCGCGATATCGGAATCCTTCGCTGGCGCCTGCCTGAGGAGGCCGCCAAGCGTCGAGATCGCAGGGTTCGTCTGGCCAAGCACCAACCGCCAGACCATCTCCGCAATCAGGTCTCGAAAGCTGGCCGCATCAGCCAAAAAGCCATGAAGGGCGGCGTCGATGTAGATGGTCCAGCTGTTCGTGAAGAGGCCCGCTTTGATCTCTGATTTCTTGGCAACGTGGGCGTTGAGGCAACGACCGTAGGCCTCACTGATTTCCCGCACCCGGATGGAAAGAAGGCGCAGATATGTTCCGCATCGCCCGGCGAGGTCCGCGACCATGGGCTGGCCGGTCGTCGAGGCGTTGTGTCGGACGCCCTGCCAAATCTGCTCTTCGTTCATGGCGTAGAAGCCCGATTTGAATGAGAAGCTTCGCCAGTCCGGGGAAGACGCGCCGACTAGGCCCGCAGGAGCTGTCAGGAACTCTACGCCCAGAGGGCGCAGCCCGAGTTTGGCGAGCATCGCATAGAGGCTCCCATAGGAGGGCAGATTGAGTTGCCCGAATACCAGTCCGCTGGACACGCCGACGTCGGTCTTTGGGGCCCCACCATCGAACGCGCGAAGTCCACCGTGCAGATGCACAATGCGGCCGGGCATTGGTCGTTCTGTGCTCATCAAACGTACTCTTTGCTAGGGTCGCAATTGCTGAAGAGCTTCGCCATATGTGACGCCTTCCGGCGCGAGGGAGCGTCCTCGCCCGCCTGCGCCGCGAACCGCCACAACGCCAATCCAACCATGCCGCCGCGGTCATCAAATATGCCGTTTTGGTGTATCTTCATCTGACAGGCCTCGGCCTTCGTTCGCAACGTAGCCGGTCTACGGCAGTCTCTCACATGACCTATTGCATCTTTTGCGACACCGTCCTCGACGAGGAGACGACTCCCGAGCACGTGATCTTGAGCGCCCTTGGCGGCCGCAAGACCACGAAGAGAGCCGATTGCAGTCACCACAACAATGCGTTTGGCGGCGGAATCGACAAGGCGATCGCCGATCAGGTGCCGGTGATCAGAAATCTGCTTCAGCTTGAATCTGGCGCCGGCAAAGCGCCGCCCGCCCTCCGGAAGGTGCGGTCGGCCGCAGGAGTGATCAACCTACGCTCCGACGGCACGCCGGAGCTAGCGGGCAAACCATTCGTTGTCGAGGAACTCGGTGACGGGCGGTTCGACGTTAAGATCGATGTGAACTCGGAAGAGGAATTCGCACGGATCGTTCCGCACCTGGCCGCGAGGATGAAGATGCCGGAGGCGGAGGTCTGGAGGCAGCTCTCGGCGGTGAAGGGTAAGGTCGTCTCGCGGCGGCCGGGCGTTACGCCCTTCAAGCTCTCGTTTGGAGGCGAGGACGCCGTTCGATCGATCGCGAAGTCGAGCCTGGTCCTGCTAGCTACGGCCGTCGGAACCGATCCTCTGCGCGACGCTGCGTTTGCCGACGCGCGCGAATTTGTGCTGACGGGTTCGGGGAACTTCAATCACGAACGCGCCTCACTCGACCCCAGGCCGATTCCGGGCGCGTTCGACCTCGAGCGGGACTATGGTCCCTTGTTCAACCTGATCTATGTGAGGAGTGACGCTGATGGTCGCGTCGTCGCGCATTTCACACTTTACAATGTCATCGCTTGGCAGGTCGTACTTGCCGAAGCCAACGGTCCGAAAAACATAAAAGCCGGTCTTATCTCAGATCCCCTGAACCCGGCCAATTGGAGCGATAGAATTGCTGAGTCAGCGGACATTGACTTCGCTTGGCTGAATACCCCAGATCGCACGGAGCTTTTTCCGCGTTCCACCGAACGGTTCAACAAACTCCTGCAACATTATTCTGAGGTTAGCAGAGCGCGCGAGATCAATAGGATGATCGAGGCGGCCATGGATCGCGAGCGTCCACTGGGCCAACCCGCCATACTCAGCGAGGAACAGACCCAGCGCGTCCTTGCGGAAACGATCGATCGATTCGCCCACATGACGCTGAATGTTCCGTATGAGGAACCGTTCACGCCCACGCCGCCGAAACCGGAGCCGCCGGGCGATTAGCCGATCATGCAGCCGCGCCCCGAAGCTCGGCGAGCCAGCGCTCGCAGAGATCTTGGACCATAGCTCGCAGAGAGGTGATGCGCGTCTCCAGCCAAGCCAGTTCCTCGGCCGTTATCCGGTAGTGCCGCGAGAAGCGGGCTTTCACGTTCGCCGCGCGGATCAGCTCATAACAGCGCTTCTGGAACTTGGTGTCGGTCGGCCAGCTGCCGAAGAGGACGATTTTGAGCAGCCGGCCGTTCCTTAAGCGCGGCGAGGAGCGCTGCGACTGAGCCTCGGCGAAGGCGGCGCGCAGGGTCCCGACTACGAATTCCAACTCGCGGTGCCTGCCGTCCGGCAAATGGTCGAGACGTTTGTTCATCGAGCCCATCTTCGCGTTTCAGGCGAGGCTTGCAAACCGTGGACGTCAGATCGCCGATCCTTTCCGCAGGTGGCCTCCGAGCGGCCCGACCAAGATGAGGCCTACTGGCAGCCTGTCTTTCTATCCTGGACCACGCCCCGGCCCGAACTGGGTAAGGTTACGGCTTGTCGGGCGTGACCACGCGGCCAATTCTGATCTCAAGGAGCGCCGCTGGCGATCAGATTGTGAGAGAGCGTCCTATGTCCGACCCCGACAGGATCATCCGCCTCAGGACAGTGCTGACCAGGACGGGGCTTTCGCGCTCCACTCTCTACCGGAAGATCGCTGAGGGGACCTTCCCACGCCAGGTGAAGATCAGCATCCACGGCGCCGGCTGGCATGAATCAGAGATCGGTCGCTGGGTCGCCGATCCGGCTCGGTATCGGGCGACCGAGGCGGGCTGAAGGCTCTCCGACATCGGACCACCTGCGCACTTTGACAGTGCGCCCACAAGGAATGGCGGAGTTTGACTGAGGCTGTGTAAAAACTCAGGTTTCCGCGTCGACCACGAAAAAATGTTGCGCTGATCCGGTCGTTACGCAGCGGTTCCGGTGAAAGTCACTTCATTCCAGGCGTTCGAGGGCGCGACATTGCGCTCAAATTTGTCGCGATTGTGTTTTCACACAGCCTCGACTCTTAGCCGCCTTTTCCAGAGTCTGGTTCTCGGCGGGTCGCTGACATAGGTCTAACGGAGGAAAGTGCATTCTATAGATCAGGCGATCAGTCCATCACGAAGGAGGGGTGGTAGCTCTTGTTGCCACGTCGGTCGAAGTCGAACTCGTAAACGATGCACGGTGCGATCGCTTGATGTTGTTGGCCTAGGTAGAACAGGATGCTGTTGGGGGCTGATGCGAAAAGATGGACGACAGCATCGGGGTCCTCTGACTTGGCGCGCCTAATGGCATTGGCGACCTGCCCAGCCAGCGCTGCGCCATGAGCGCCCCCTGCGATACTCTGTTGTCCGGGCCCACCGCTGAACGAGAATGCGAGCATCCTTCCGACATCGAGGCCGGCCTTAGCCATGTAGGCTTGCGACTGCGGCGCAACGTCTTGGGCCGCGCTGAGGAGGACCGCAATGTTGCGCCCGCTGCCGACCGACGTAGCAGTCTCGTCAAATGGCGCGCCGGCAGTCCCGTCGTCGGCACGCCAGGTGCGCGCGCCGACCCGACCCTTCTGGATCAATTCGACGTCGACCCCCGACTTTATGTCGAGCACTGTGCCCGCGAGGAATGCTATCGACGCGTGCGCATCGAGGATGATCCGCAGGTGGCGTGAGCGCGTCGCAACTGAGACCAGGAACGTCTCGACCATGGGCCGGATGTCGGTCTGCCAGTCGCGACCATCCTGCAGGTAACGTTGGCGGAACTCGTTGATGAGCGAAAGCGTGTTCTCTGGAGCCGCACCCGTCAGGTCGGACGCCGGTCCCAGGAAGCTGCGGATCGCGATTGGTATGTGCGGGTCGGCAGGTCTTGGGCGAACGTCGAGAAAGCCTTCCTCCCGGGCAAGTGCGAGCAGAGACTCTCGGGTGAATGCGGCAAGGCCGCGCGACTTCAGCTGGCGAGCCAGTTCGTCGTAGCGGAAGTCTGAGTCCGCGGCACTGCAGGTC
>JBOHLC010000423.1:0-2217 GCA_050729395.1 Caulobacteraceae bacterium | reverse complement strand
CCTCAAGAAGGGCGCCGTCATGGATGACGACCTCATCGACGCCTACATCGAACTGAAGATGGAGGAGGTCATGCGCCTCCAGCTCCACCCCCACCCCGTCGAGTTCGACATGTACTTCAAATGCTAGTCTGAAGGCCGCGCGGCGGAGCGCGCCTGAACTCCGCCACGCGAATCGCCGATAAGGGGGGATGGCCAGAACCGCCCAAGCGAGCCTGTTCGACGACGCCCTTGCGCCGGCGCACCCGCTATCGGCCTATTCGGCCAAGGACATAGAGGTCCTCGAGGGCCTCGAACCGGTGCGCAAGCGGCCGGGCATGTACATCGGCGGCGTCGACGAGCGGGCCCTCCACCATCTCTTCGCCGAGGTGCTCGACAACGCCATGGACGAAGCCGTCGCGGGCTTCGCGAAGGTGATCGAGGTATCGCTGAACGCCGAAGGCGGGCTCACCGTGCGTGACGATGGCCGCGGCATGCCGGTCGATGCGCACCCGAAGTTCCCCGGCAAGTCGGCGCTCGAGGTCATCATGACCGTGCTCCACTCGGGCGGGAAGTTCTCCGGCAAGGCCTATGAGACCTCCGGCGGCCTGCACGGCGTCGGCGTCTCGGTGGTCAATGCCCTGTCGGAGCGGGTGGACATCACCGTGTGGAAGGACGGCTTCGAGTGGCGCCAGGCTTTCTCGCGCGGCCGGCCCAAAGGGCGTCTCGAACAGGCGGGGCCGAGCCGCCGGCATGGGACGCAGGTCAGTTTCGCGCCCGATCCGGAGATCTTCGGCCCCGACGTCGCCTTCCGCCCGGCCAGGCTCTACCGCATGGCGCGCTCCAAGGCCTACCTCTTCCGTGGCGTGGAGATCCGCTGGAAGTGCGCGGCCGAGCGCATCGCCGACCAGACCCCGGCCGAGGCGGTGTTCCATTTCCCGGGAGGCCTCGCGGACTATCTGGCCGAGCGAACCAACGGTGTGGAGACGGTGACGCCGACGCCCTTCGCCGGCCGCATCGAGCGCCAAGGCGAAGCGGGGGCCGTGGAATGGGCAGTGACCTGGACGCCGGCCGGGTTCGGCGAGGCCGACGGTTTCATGGGCTCCTATTGCAACACCGTGCCGACGCCGGAGGGCGGCACGCACGAGGCCGGCCTGCGCGCGGTGCTCACCCGGGGCCTGCGGGCGTGGGCCGAACTCACCGGCGACAAGCGCGGCGGCCTGCTCACGGCCGACGACGTCACCGCCCAGGCTGGAGCGCTGATCAGCGTCTTCGTGCGCAATCCGGAGTTCCAGGGCCAGACCAAGGAGCGGCTCTCGTCCATCGACGCCCAGAGGCTGGTCGAGGCCACGATGCGCGATCCGTTCGACCATTGGCTGACCGCCCAGCCAAAATCGGCCAGCGCGCTGCTGGCCTTTGTCGCCGAGCGGGCCGAGGAGCGCCTTCGCCGGCGCAAGGAAAAGGAGGTCGCCCGCGCCTCGGCCACGCGCAAGCTGCGCCTGCCAGGCAAGCTCGCCGACTGCTCCGGCGGCGCGGCCGACGGCACGGAAATCTTTATCGTCGAGGGCGACAGCGCCGGCGGTTCGGCCAAGCAGGCGCGCGACCGCCGCACCCAGGCGATCCTTCCGCTACGCGGCAAGATCCTCAACGTGGCGCAAGCGACGACCGACAAGACGGGCGGCAACAAGGAACTGGGCGACCTGATGCTGGCGCTCGGCGTGCAAGGCAATGGGCGTTACCGCGAGGAAGATCTGCGCTACGAGAGGGTGATCATCATGACCGACGCCGACGTCGACGGCGCCCATATCGCCTCCCTGCTCATCACCTTCTTCTATCGGACCATGCCGGACCTCGTCCGCAACGGCCGGCTCTATCTCGCCCTGCCGCCGCTCTATCGGCTGAGCCACGGCGGCAAGAGCGCCTATGCGCGCGACGACGCTCATCGCGACGAACTTTTGGCCACGGTGTTCAAGGGCAAGAAACCGGAGATCGGCCGCTTCAAGGGTCTGGGCGAGATGATGCCGGCTCAGCTCAAGGAGACCACCATGGATCCCCGGACGCGCACCCTGGCCAAGGTGAGCCTGCCGAGGTCGGAGGAGCCGGTCGAGGCCCTGGTGGAAACGCTCATGGGCCGCAAGCCCGAATTGCGCTACCGGTTCATCCAGGAAAACGCCGAGTTCGCCGCCGCCGACGTGGACCTCTGAACTCTTGCCGCGACAAGCCGTTGCATTGACTTGGGAC
>JBOHLC010000422.1:0-1668 GCA_050729395.1 Caulobacteraceae bacterium | reverse complement strand
GGGTAGGTTCATGCAAAGCCACGCACGCGATCCTAGCCAATCGTGGGAGTTAGAGAAAGTCCGTCGCTCCGCCGGCCGCGCGCCAGGATTGATCAAATCCCGCGCTACCGCAACTGGCCGCGAAGCTTCCCCAGGCGTTCCGATTGCGACGTTGCCCTGAAGCGCTGCCTGCACATGACGATCGACTATCAGTTCGTCGACAACCCCGCCTACAACACCGACCGCGGCCCGGTGTCGATCTTCGCCGCCCGCCTGCGGGCCCAGTTCTGAGCGGAGGCTATCTTCCCATCAAAAGCCAGGCGAGCGACCCGGCGCCGGCCAGGGCGCAATAAAGCGCGAATGGGTCGAAGCCGCGGACTTCATGAGCCTTGAACCAGCGCATCAGGGCCCAAACGCTGGCCAGCGCAGTCAGGCCGGCGACCACGCCGGCGAGGATCGCGGTCGTGCTAAAATTGCTGTGATGCTTGATGAGCTTGGGCGCCTCGAGGACGACGGCCCCCAGGATGATCGGCGTCGCCGTCAGGAACGAGAAGCGCGCCGAGTCCTCGTGGTTGAGGCCGCAGACATAACCACCGGCCATGGTCGCGCCGGAGCGCGACATGCCAGGGATCAGGGCCAGGCATTGCCAGAAGCCGATGATCACCGCCTGGACCCAGCTCAGCTGATCCAGCCGACGGCCGCGGGCGCGCTGCAATCGCTCGGCGACGAACAGCATCGCGCCGTTCGCGACCAGGAAGGCGGCCGCCAGCACCGGCGCGCCGAACCCCTGCTTCAGCTTCTTCTCGAACACGAAGCCGATGATCACCGCCGGGATGGTGGCCACAACCACGCGCCAGAAGAGGCGGCGATCGGCGTCGCCGGCAGGATCGCGGAACCTGATCACCGAGCCGGCGAAGCTCGCCCAGTCACGCCAGAAGTAGCCAAGGAGCGCGAGCGCGGTGCCAAGGTGCATCACCGCCAGAAAGGGCAGGAAGCCCTCGGCGTTCTCATCGATCTTCCAGCCCAGAAGCGCCGGCAGGATCACCGCGTGGCCCAGGCTGGAAATGGGGAAGAGTTCGGTGATCCCCTGGACGACGGCCAGGATGAGGGCCTGCAATGCGGTCATTCACGTCCCCTCGAGCGAATCGTAACCCTCGCTTAGCGGCAATTGGGCGATTCTGTCCCGCGCGCCGAAGATGCAAACAGCGGCGCCTTGTCCGACGCTGGCGTCATTCTTGGGCGAAAATGGGGGCGAGCATGGGTGGTTGCAGAATATGGCCCGCCGACCCGGTCATCGTGATGATGGCCTGTGGCTCGATCCTGGCCGCGCCCGCGGCGATGGCGCAGGAGGCTTCCCCGTTGCAGCCGATCTGCGCCGACAGGCCGACGAAATCCAACGGACCGTGCACGGTCGACCAGGGTCACTTCCAGATCGAGGCCGACATCGTCAACGCCAGCTTCATGAACGTATCGGGGATGGAAACCGACAACTGGCTGCTGCTCAACCCAACGCTGAAATACGGCCTCACGCCAAAGCTTGACATCGAAGTGAACGTCGACCCGCTCGAGATCGTGCATACCCGCGACGCCAAGGGCGTCACGACCACGCAATCGGGGATAAGCGACACCTATTTCCGGGCAAAGTACGAGTTCCTGAACGCCGCCGACGTGCAGGCCGCCGTCATGCCC
>JBOHLC010000421.1:0-4364 GCA_050729395.1 Caulobacteraceae bacterium | reverse complement strand
GCCCTGGCCGGGCGCGTGCCGCAACGGGGCGAGGTCATCGCCCACCCCGCGGGCATCGACTTCGAGGTCACCGACGCCGATCCGCGCCGGATCAAGCGCATGCGCGTCCGCCCGCGAACCGCCGGTGGGTAGGCTACTCCAGGGGGCATGCGAAGCACGGCCATGAATCCCTCCCGTCCGCTCTTCCCCGCGAAAGCGGGGACCCAGCAGTGTCCAACTCGCCGCTCTTCCGAGGGGGTTGGCCCGGTCCAGGCAAACACAAAAAACCTGGATTTCCGCAATCGCGGGGAAGGGCGGAGTTTGGATTGAGCCCGCCCTCGCCACCGCTGCCCGCCACGTCCGCAACAAGTCCCATAAGATCGCCCTGGCTTATGAGGGCGGCGGCGTTCGTCGCCGGCGTCGCCGCGGCCCTGGCCCAGCCGCCGTTCGGCTTCCTCCCCGGCCTTCTGGGCTATGCGCTGATCCTCTATCTGCTGGATCGGGCGGATCCGGCCACGCCGTTGCGCTCGGCCTTCGGCCGCGCCTGGTTCGCCGGCGCCGGCTATTTCCTGGTCAGCGTCTGGTGGCTGAGCGAACCATTCCAAGTCGACGCGGCCAACCAGGGCTGGATGGCCCCCTTCGCCGTGGCCCTGGTCACCGCCGGCATGGCCCTCTTCTGGGGCGCGGCCGGCCTTCTCTACCGGTTTGTAAGGCCGCGTGGCGTCCGCCGGGTGCTGGTTTTCGCCGGGGCCTTCGCCGCCTTCGCATGGCTGCGCGGGAACATCCTCACCGGCTTTCCCTGGGACCTGCCCGGCGAGACCTGGAAGGCCGGCTCGCCGGTGTCGCAAGTCGCCGCGCTCGTCGGCGCCTATGGCCTGACCTGGATCACCCTGGCCATCGCCGCCGCCCCGGCGGTGATCGCCGAGGGCTGGCGCGGAAGGGCGAGCGTCGCCGCCGCCGCCCTCGCGCTGGCCGGACTCTATGCGTTCGGCGCGCTGCGTCTTTCGGGCGCGCCCGGGATCGCTCCGGGCGCGCCGCAGATCCGCGTCGTCCAGGCCGACGTGAGCCAGGCGTCGAAATACGATCCGGCCCTCTTCGCCAGCATCGTCGCCCGCTACGTCGCCCTGACCAAGATCCCTGCGCCGCGCGCGCCCGACATCGTCATCTGGCCGGAGGGGGCCATCCCGGCCGCGCTGCAGGAATATCTGGTTCCGGGCACGTGGACGCAAGCCGACATCGCCGGCGCGCTCCAGCCCGGCCAGACGCTGATCCTGGGCGGCTATCGCTACGGCGACGCGCGCGCCAACCCGCCGGTGATCTACAACAGCCTGGTCGCCTTGCGCCGCCAGCCTTCCGGGTTTTCTCTGCTCGGCATCTACGACAAGTTCCGCCTGGTGCCGTTCGGCGAGTACATGCCCCTCGATTCCCTGGCCAGCAGGCTCGGGATCAAGACCTTCGTCCATGTCGGCGACGGCTTCTCGCCAGGCCCCAGGCCGAAACCGATGGCCCTGCCGGGCGTGCCGCCGATGCAGCCGCTGATCTGCTACGAGGCGCTCTATCCGGGGTTCACCCGCGAGGGCGCCGAGGCGGCCGGCTTCCGCGCGGACTGGATTGTCAACATTTCCAACGACGCCTGGTTCGGTGCGACCAGTGGCCCGCTGCAGCACCTCAACATGGCCAGCTACCGGGCGATCGAGGAGGGCCTGCCCATGGTGCGCGCGACGCCGACGGGGGTCTCGGCCATGATCGACGCTTTCGGCCGGCCGCTGGCGAGCCTGCCCGAAGGCGCGCTCGGGGTCATCGACCGACCCCTGCCGCCGGCGCTCGAGCCAACGCCGTTCGCCCGCTTCGGCGAGATTCCGTTCGGCGTCATGCTGCTTGTCTCCGTGGCTCTCGCGGGGTGGCGCAGGCGCGCGGCATGACCGCCCCGCCGATTCGCACCTTCGGGCGGGTGAGGTCGCGCACGCTCAAGCCGGCCCAGGCAGGGCTGCTGACCGAGCTCCTGCCAAGAGTGGCGATTCCCGCGGGCCCGTTCGACCCGGCGGCGCTCGGCCATTCGGAGGCGTGGCTCGAGATCGGCTTCGGAGGCGGCGAGCACCTGGCCGCCCAGGCGGCGCGGCGGCCGGACGTGCTCATGCTGGGGGCCGAGCCGTTCGTGAACGGCGTCGCCAGCGCCCTGCGCCACATCCAGACGCTCGGCCTCACCAATGTGCGCATCTGGCCGGGCGACGCGCGCGCGCTGATGGCCGCCCTCCCCGACGCGAGCATCAGGCGGCTCTTCATCCTTTTCCCCGATCCCTGGCCCAAGACGCGGCACCATAAGCGGCGGCTGGTCGGCCCCGCTTTCGCCGACGAGGCGGCGCGCATCCTGGCGGCGGGCGGACGGCTCCGCCTGGCCACCGACTGGGCCGATTACGCTCATGGGGCGCTGGAGGTGTTCATCCGGCATCCGGCCTTCGCCTGGACCGCCGAGCGGGCCGACGACTGGCGAACGGCCCCCGCCGACCACGTCGCCACCCGCTACGAGGCCAAGCGCCTGGGCGACTGCCTGCCGTTGTGGCTCGAATTCGAGCGCATCGCGCGGGTAGGCTAGGTCGGAAGTGGGGCGCCAGGGCCGCGGTGACGCAATTTTGGGGGCGCTCGATTTTTGGGGCCGGGTCGGTCACAAGGGCCGGCGATGAAGTTCCTCGATCAGTGCAAGGTCTACATCCGCTCGGGCGATGGCGGCGGCGGCGCCGTCTCGTTCCGGCGCGAGAAGTTCGTCGAGTACGGTGGTCCGGACGGCGGCGACGGCGGCCGGGGCGGCGATGTGTGGATCGAGGCGGTCGAGGGCCTCAACACCCTGATCGACTATCGCTATCACCAGCACTTCAAGGCGGCCACCGGCGGCCATGGCATGGGCCGCAACCGCTCGGGCGCGGCCGGGGCTGACCAGGTGCTGCGCGTGCCGGTGGGCACCGAAGTGCTGGACGAAGACCGGAAGAGCCTGATCGTCGATCTGGATCACGCCGGCGCCCGCGCGCGGCTGGCGGCCGGAGGCAACGGCGGCTTCGGCAACACCCGCTTCAAAGGTCCGATCAACCAGGCGCCGCGCCACGCCAACCCGGGCTTGCCGGGCCAGGAGCGCTGGATCTGGCTGCGCCTCAAGCTGATCGCCGATGTCGGCCTCGTCGGCCTGCCCAACGCCGGCAAGTCGACCCTGCTGGCCGCGGTCTCGGCCGCGCATCCCAAGATCGCCGACTATCCGTTCACCACTCTGACGCCCAACCTCGGCGTCGTCGACCTCTCCACGAACGAGCGCTTCGTCATGGCCGACGTGCCGGGCCTGATCGAAGGGGCCTCGGAAGGCGCGGGCCTGGGCGTGCGCTTCCTGGGTCACCTGGAACGCACCGCCGTCCTCATCCATCTGATCGACGCAACCGGTGACGACCCGGTCGGCGCCTGGCGCACGATCCGCCATGAGCTCGAGGCCTATGGCGCCGGTCTCGAGGCAGAGCCGGAGATCGTCGCCTTTAACAAGGTCGACGCCCTGACGCCGGCGGCGCGGCGCAAGGCGGCGCGGGCGGTGGAGAAGGCGGCCGGCCAAGCGCCGCATCTCATCTCGGCCGTCTCCGGCGAAGGGGTGCAGGCCCTGCTGCGCGCGGCCTACGCCAGGGTGCGAAAACCCCGGGCGGACGTCGCGCAGACGCCGGGCGAGTGGACGCCGTGAGCGAGCTGGCGCGCGCCCGGCTCGTCGTGGTCAAGATCGGCTCGGCCCTGGTGGCCGAGGCCGCGAGCGGCGCGGTCGACCGGGCCTGGCTGGCCGCCTTCGCGCGCGACGCGGCGGCCATGCGCGCCCGCGGCCAGGGCCTGATCCTTGTCTCCTCCGGCGCGGTGGCGCTGGGCCGGCGACTCCTGGGCCTGGCCGACCGGGCCCTGACCCTGGCCGAGAAGCAGGCGGCGGCCGCCGCCGGGCAGTCACTGCTGATGGCTGCCTGGCAGGAAGCCTTCGCCCCCGCGCCCGTCGCCCAGCTCCTGCTCACGGCGCACGACACCGAGGCGCGCCGGCGGTTCCTCAACGCCCGGGCGACCCTGCGCGCCCTCCTGGATCTCGGCGCCCTGCCGGTGGTCAATGAGAACGACACCGTGGCCACCGAGGAGCTACGCTACGGCGACAACGATCGCCTGGCCGCGCGCGTCGCCCAGATGGCCGGGGCCGACCTGCTGGTCCTCCTCTCGGACGTCGACGGCCTGTACACCGCCGACCCGAGGCGGACGCCCGACGCGCGGCGGCTGGACCGGGTCGAGGCGATCACCTCCGAGATCGAGGCCATGGCCGGCGGGGCCAACGGCGCGCGCCGTCTGGGCAGCGGCGGCATGGTGACCAAGCTCGCCGCCGCGCGCAT
>JBOHLC010000420.1:0-1709 GCA_050729395.1 Caulobacteraceae bacterium | reverse complement strand
GTTCATCTACGCCGGCGATCTTATCGCCGCCTGCCTCGCGGCGGAGAACCACGAGGGGTCGGATCTCTTCAACATCGGCTCCGACAATGTCACCACCTTTCGCGAAACCTACCAGTACGTCATCGACCGCGCCGGCACGTCCGCGCGCCTCGCCTCCCTGCCCAAGGCGCCGACCCTGGCGGCCATGCGGCTCGCCCACGTCCTGCGCCTCTCGCCGCTCGGCCCCTATCAATATCGGATGATCGCCGAGGATTTCGAATTCGACACCAGCCGCATCAAGCAACGTCTCGGCTGGCGGCCCACCCTCACCAACGCCGAGATGCTGTGGCGCGCCTACAGCTATTTTCAGCGCAACCGGCGCGAGATCGCGGCGCGCACGGGCGTCTCGGCCCATCGCCAGGCCGCGCGCATGGGCGTCATCCGCCTGCTCAAGTGGCTGAGCTGAGGCGCGCTGCGCGACCAGCCATTCCTTGAACGCAGCAGCACCGGGTGCTCACGCTCGCCGCCGTTTGCGCCTATATTCACGCCATGGCCGTGGCCGCGCGTGTCAGCCCTAAGGATTTCTTCACGCCCCAGGAATGGGCGCCGTTCGCCGCGCGCTCGCCGTGGCGGGGTCTGGCCCTCGTCGCTCACTGCTGGCTGGTCATCGGCTTGGCGAGCGTCATGGGCCTCCTCTGGCCCATCACCATTCCGCTGGCGGTGGTCGTCATCGGCGCGCGGCAACTGGGCCTGGCCATCCTGCTGCACGATGCCGCCCATGGCGCCCTGCATCCCAACCCCAGGGTCAACGATTGGGTGGCCGAGTGGCTGTGCGGCGGGGGCCTTGTCGCCTATCGAAACTACCACCTTCAGCATCACAAATACGCTCAGCAGGCGGAGGATCCGGATCTCGGCCTCTCCGCGCCCTTCCCCATCTCTCGCGCCTCGCTGCGGCGCAAGATCGTCCGAGACCTCACCGGCCAGACCTGGTTCAAGCAACGCTTCGGCCGCCTCGTCGCCCGGCTCAGGGCGCGCCAGGCGCCGGTCCTCGCCATCGTGGCCGACGAGGCCCGGCGACAGCGCCGCTGGCTCATCTTCAACGCCCTGGCCATCGCCGCCTTTTCGGCCGCCGGCTACTGGTGGGGCTGGTTCGCCCTATGGCTTCTGCCGCGCGCCACCTGGTTCCAGCTGGTGACGCGTTTCCGCAACATCGCCGAGCACGCCCTGGTGGCCAAGGACGAGCCCGATCCCCTGATGCACGCCCGCACCACCCACGCGGGCTTCATCGAACGGGCGCTCATCGCGCCCTACTATGTGAACTACCATTGCGAGCATCACATGTTCATGCACGCCCCCTGCTGGCGCCTGCCGCGCATGAGCCGCCTGCTCCAGGCCAAGGGCGTCACCCCGCGCATGCGCACCGCCCGCGGCTATGTGGAGGTGCTCGGCGCCGCCGCCCCCGTCTGAGGGCTACGCCTTCCCCGCCGCCTTCGCGTCCCGCCGCGCCTTCACCCTCAGGCGCAGGGCGTTGAGCTTGATGAAGCCGGCGGCGTCGCGGTGATCGTAAGCCACCGCGCCTTCCTCGAAGGTGACCAGGTCCTGGTCGTATAGCGACCAGGGGCTCTCGCGGCCGATCACGCTCACATTGCCCTTGTACAGCTTCATCCGCACCCGGCCGGTGACCATGGCCTGCGAGCGGTCGATCGCCGCCTGCAGCATCTCGCGCTCGG
>JBOHLC010000419.1:0-1419 GCA_050729395.1 Caulobacteraceae bacterium | reverse complement strand
CTCCACGGTGGCGCCGGCGAGGGTGATCGCGCTGTCGCGGCCAAGGACCAGCGGCTCGACGGGCATTCCGGCGAGCGCGCTCTCGATCTTATGGAACGACGGCTCGAAGACGAGCAGGCGGGTCACGCCCCTTAAAAGCCCTGGAGCCTCGCGTAGCGGTCACGGTGCCAGGCCTGGCCGCCGAAGGTCGTCTCCTGGGCGCGGGCGCGCTTCAAGTAGAGGCCCGCGTCGTGTTCGTCGGTCATGCCGATGCCGCCGTGCATCTGGACCATCTCGTTTGAGACAAGGTGCAGGGTGTCGCCCATCTTGGCCTTGGCCAGGGAAACGAGTTCGGGCACGTCCGGCGAGTCGTTGTCGATGGCTGTCAGCGCCGCCTCGACGCAGGAGCGCGACAGCTCCAGATCGGTGAACATATTGGCCGCCCGTTGCTGCAGGGCCTGGAACGAGCCGATGACCTGGCCGAACTGCACGCGCGTCTTGAGGTAGTCGAGGGTGGTCTCGAAGGCTTGCACGGCCGAGCCGAGCATCTCGGCCGCCAGGCCGGCGCGGGCGCGGTCCAGGGTCTTCTCCAGCAGGGGATAGCCCTTGCCTTCCTCGCCGAGGAGGGCGTCGGCCCCGACCTCGACCTTGTCGAAGCTGACATTGGCCGCGCCACGGCTGTCGGCCAGCTTGAGCGCGTGGCGCGTGACGCCCTTGGCGTCGGCCGGAACCAGGAACAGGCTGACACCGTCCTTGTCGGACGTCTCACCCGAGGTGCGCGCCGAGACCACGAAGAGGCCGGCGGCCATGCCCTCGAGGACGAAGGTCTTGGCCCCATCGAGCACCCATCCGGCGCCACTCTTCCTGGCCGTCAGGGCGACGTGGCTCGGCGCGTGATGCGGGCCTTCGTCGACGGCCAGGGTTCCGACCACCTCGCCGGCGGCGATCTTGGGCAGCAAGGCTTCCTTCTGGCCCGAACTGCCGCCAAGGACGATGGCGCTGGCGGCGGCCAGAGCGCTGGCCAGGATCGGCGAGGCGGTGAGGGTGCGGCCGGTCTCTTCGAGAATGAGCCCGAGGCTTAGGTAGCCGAAGTTGGAGCCGCCGTATTCCTCGGGAATGATCACCCCGGTCCAGCCCATCTGCGCCATCTCGGCGAAGGCGGCCGGGTCGTAGCCGAGCGGCAGGCCGGCGTCGCGCACCTTGCGAAACGCCGCCACCGGCGACTTCTCCTGCGTCCAGGCGCGCGCCGCGTCGCGCAGCATGCTCTGTTCTTCGGTGAGAACGGCCATGTTCGTGTTGTATCCCTGACTGGAGGCCTAGTGAGCCGCGGCCCCGAGCGGATCGGGCAAGCCCAGAATCCGCTTGGAGAGGATGTTGGTCTGGATCTCGAAGGAGCCGCCGAAGATAGTCGTCGCCTTGCCCGAGAGCCAAGCGCGCACC
>JBOHLC010000418.1:0-1512 GCA_050729395.1 Caulobacteraceae bacterium | reverse complement strand
ACGATAATCACATAATCGCGTTCGAGCAGCGAGCGTGTCGCGGCATGCCGCATGCGGTCGATTTGCTCGTTGATCGAACTTTCCTTCTCGATGTAGGTATCGGTGCGCGGCACATAGGCTTCCGGCTGGTAGTAGTCGTAATAGGAGACGAAATATTCGACCGCGTTGTCCGGGAAGAAGCTCTTGAACTCGCCGTGCAGCTGCGCCGCCAGGGTCTTGTTGTGGGCCAGGATGAGGGCCGGGCGCTGGGTCTCGGCGATCACCTTGGCCATGGTGAAGGTCTTGCCCGAGCCGGTGACCCCGAGCAGCACCTGGTCGCGCTCGCGCGCCTTGACCCCGGCCACGAGTTCCGCGATCGCCCCCGGCTGGTCACCGGCTGGCTGATAGTCGCTGACCAGTTCGAACGGGCGGCCGCCCTCGCTCTTCTCCGGCCGCGCCGGCCGGTGCGGCGTCCATAGCGCCGGCGCGAGGTCGTGCGCGAAGGCTGCGGAAACATCGGAAACGCCGAGCGCGGGGCTGGAACGAGGCATGAACGACAAGGTAGGGGCCGAGCTGTCGATTGGCTAGCGCCGAGCGTCGAAACCCGCCCGTTCGCCGCCCAAGCTTCGCTGCGCCGCAGCAAAAGCACTTGCCTCGGGCGTCGCGGGCGGGCTAGAAGGCCGCCGTTCGGCCAACCTGCATGAGCCGGATCCAGCCTCCGCATCGGGGCCGCGACCAGAGTGTCCGGCGGGCGGATGGGGTCGTCGGGGGGCGCTCCGCCCTCGTTGAACAGGAAGCAGATCTTGCGAAGCTTTTTTGGGACGCGGGCGTTCGCGCGCGCGCTCACGCTCAATTTCGGCGTCGTCCTTGGCCTGGTCTGCGGAGCGACTTTCCTCGCCGGCGACGCCCAATCGAGACCGGAGCACGTCTATGCGGTCGCCGCCCAGACCGGCTACGCCAAGGCCGCCGCCCAGCCCCAGCCGGCGCCGATAGCTTCGCCGGCGGCGCCCGTCGCGCGCGTCGCCATCGCTCCGACCAGGCCGCTGAACGCCTCACCCCGCGCTCTCGATTGCCTGGCCGCCGCCGTCTATTACGAGGCGCGGGGCGAAAGCGCGGCTGGCCGCGCCGCCGTGGCCCAGGTGGTGCTCAACCGCAGGCGCCGGCGGGACTATCCGAACAGCGTCTGCGCGGTCGTATATCAGGGCGCGAGGCGTGGTGATTGCCAGTTCAGCTTCGCCTGCAATGGCGCCATGCGCGAGCCGCTCGAGCGCTATGCCTGGCGCGACGCGCGCCGCATCGCCGCCCGCGCGCTGGCCGGCTATGTGATGAGCGCCATCGGCAAGGCTACGTGCTTCCACGCGGCCGACGGCGAGGCGCCCGCGGGCGCGATCCGTCTGGGCGGCCACGTCTTCTTCAGCTGATCCCGCGGGCCGGGGCAACCCTCGATCCTCCCGGAAAATGTACGTCATCCCGGCCGCAGCGCCTTCAACATGAGTTCGTCATCCCGCACGCAGCGGAACGAAGTGGAGCGGA
>JBOHLC010000417.1:0-1720 GCA_050729395.1 Caulobacteraceae bacterium | reverse complement strand
ACCAGCGCCTGTTCGACATGGAGAACGTGGGCCTGGCCTTCACCGAGGACGCGTTGAAGGCCGTGGCCCGCAAGGCCATCGCCCGCAAGACCGGCGCCCGCGGCCTGCGCTCGATCCTCGAGGGCATCCTCCTGGAGACGATGTTCGAGCTGCCCACCTTGCAGGGCGTCGAAGAGGTGGTGGTCAACGCCGAGGTGGTCGAGGGCCGCGGCCAGCCGCTGATGATCTACGCCGAAAAGAAAGCCGGCGCCGCCTCGGCCTAGGACGCGCCCGCCTTCAACACCACTCCGTCATCCCGCACGCAGCGGGCGTAACTACCCGGCGCTCTCCTCCCCATTGGGGAGGGGGACCGCGAAGCGGGGGAGGGGGTGGGGTGTTGCGGCGCACAACGCCCTTGTGACCGTTTCTTGAACCCTCTTGCGCGCCTCTCCACATATGTTTCGAACCGGTCGTCGGCCTGACGGTCCGGACCCCGAGAGAATCGGGTTTACATCGAAGGGCCGGCGCCGCATCCGGGCCGGCCGGGAGTCCATGTCATGTTCGATCAGAAAACCCAGCCAGTCCTGCCGCTGCGCGACATCGTCGTCTTTCCGCACATGGTCGTGCCGCTGTTCGTCGGGCGGGAGAAGTCGGTGCACGCTCTCGAAGAGGTGATGAAGACCGACAAGCAGATCCTGCTGGTCACCCAGAAGGACCGCGACCAGGACGATCCGGCGCCGGACGACATCTTCGGCGTCGGCGTGGTGGCCACGGTGCTGCAGCTGCTCAAGCTGCCCGACGGCACGGTCAAGGTGCTGGTGGAAGGCAAGTCGCGCGCCCGGGTGATCAAATACACGGCGCGCGAGCAGTTCCACGAGGCCGAGGTGAGCCACATCGCCGAGGAAGGCGGCGTGGCCGAGGAGACCGAGGCGCTGTCGCGCGCGGTCATCGAGCAGTTCGAATCCTATGTGAAGCTGAACAAGAAGATTCCGCCCGAAGCGCTGGCCGCCATTCCGCAGATCACCGAGCCTGGAAGGCTGGCCGACAACATCGCCGCCCATCTCGCGGTCAAGATCGGCGACCGCCAGCAGCTGCTGGAGATGGCCGACGTCGGCAAGCGCCTGGAAAAGGTCTTCGCCCTGATGGAAGGCGAGATCAGCGTGCTGCAGGTCGAGAAGAAGATCCGCAACCGCGTCAAGCGCCAGATGGAGAAGACGCAGCGCGAGTACTACCTGAACGAGCAGATGAAGGCGATCCAGCGCGAGCTGGGCGAGCAGGACGACGCGCGCGACGAACTGGTCGAGCTCGAGAAGCGCATCAAGAAGACCAAGCTCTCCAAGGAAGCGCGGACCAAGGCCGAGAGCGAGCTGAAGAAGCTGCGCAACATGAGCCCGATGTCGGCCGAGAGCACGGTCGTGCGCAACTACCTCGACTGGCTGCTGTCGATCCCGTGGGGCAAGTCGAAGACCAAGCCCATCGACCTGGTCCGGGCCGAGAAGATCCTCGAGGACGACCACTATGGCCTGGAGAAGGTCAAGGAGCGGATCCTCGAGTACCTGGCCGTGCAGGCGCGCACCGGTTCTCTCAAGGGGCCGATCCTCTGCCTCGTCGGCCCGCCGGGCGTCGGCAAGACCTCGCTTGGCCGCTCGATCGCGGCCGCGACCTGGCGTGAGTTCGTGCGCCTCTCCCTCGGCGGCGTGCGTGACGAAGCCGAGATCAGGGGCCACCGGCGGACCTACAT
>JBOHLC010000416.1:0-6420 GCA_050729395.1 Caulobacteraceae bacterium | reverse complement strand
CGCCAGTCTGGGAATCGGCGGCTTGAAGAAAAGAGCGACCGGGCGGCAATGCCCGGGCGCTCCAGTCGCGCTCGCTAGAGTATTCGGACGATTCAGGCGGCAAGCTTCAGGACTTCGCCGCGGGCGGTTTCGATCGCCTGGGCGCGCACGTCCGGCCCGATGTTGACGCCCTCGGCGTGCACGAAGGCGATGTCGGTGACGCCCATGAAGCCGAAGATCGTCTTGAGGTAGGCCTCTTGGTGGTCGTAGGCGGCCGTCGGCGTGCCGGCGCCGTAGTAGCCGCCGCGCGAGGAGGCGATGACGACCTTGCGTCCGGCGGCCAGACCCTCGGGACCATTGGCGGTGTAACGGAAGGTCTTGCCGTTGATGACGACGCGGTCGATCCAGGCCTTCAGCGTCGAGGGAATGGCGAAGTTATACATCGGCGCGCCGATGACGACGACGTCGCTGTCGAGGAATTCCTCGACCACCGAGCCGTCGGCGAAGGCGTCGAGCGTGAGGTGGGCCAGGGGCCAGTTGCTGAGATCGCGATAGACCACATGCGCGTCGGGCGTCGGGGCCGTCAGGCGGTCGACGACCCGCCGGCTGATATCGCGGGTGACGCTGTTGGTTCCGTTGATGCTGCTGTCGATGTGAAGGATTTTCATCGGACTGCCTCCAGGGGGTTGAACGCGAGGCATTCAACTAATTCCGGAACAAGCTCGGCGATAGTCGGCCATTTCGAGACTGGTCGTTTCGATTTAAGAACAATGCCGGGGTGGACGGCCCGGTGGCGCAACCGAAAGCGCCTTTGGGGGGCAGAGGGCGCCTCGTTCTCCAGATGCAACGGTCTGTCCCGGTTTGCTCCTCTTCACCCAAGGTTGTCGCGCAACGACTTCGACCGCAGCCGCCGGGACCTCAGGCCCAAGGCGGCCTGTCCCTCAAGGAGGCGCCACCTATGTCGACTGTCACCGATATCGGCGGAGCGGAACTTCGCCGCCCGATCGCGGACGTCTGGGGGCCGCGCGTCCTCTCGCTCCTGCGCATCATGGCCGCTTTGCTTTTCATGGAACACGGCCTGATGAAGCTCGCGGCCTTTCCGGCCCCCGCGCCGGGTCTTCCGCACCCGCTGCCGCCCCTGCTCATCGTCGCCGGCTTCATCGAGATCGTCGGCGGCGGACTGCTTGCCGCGGGACTCTTCACGCGCAGCGTCGCCTTCATCGCCTCGGGCGAGATGGCGGTCGCCTACTTCATGGTCCACGCGCGGATTGGCTTCTGGCCGGCGCTGAACCAGGGCGAGCCGGCGATCCTTTTCAGCTTCATCTTCCTCTACCTGGCTCTCGCTGGCGGCGGCGTCTGGAGCCTGGACGCGCGTCGGCCGCGGCGCCCCCTGGCCTGAGCGACCCTGCTGCGCGCGCGGCCCTCGCTACGATTTGCGCGCGTCCGCATCACCTCCGCGGCGGTGGCTCGCTCGCTCGCCCCTGCCGCCAATTGGCGGAAACGGTCTGGCCGTCCGCGCGCGCTCATCGATCAAGGGCCGGCACACGGCCTCGATCTCGCGTACGGCCCGCTCCAGCCGGTGGGCGATGTGGTCCTCGGCTGCGGCGCCCCATCCGATCGTGGACTCCCACTGGCCGCGATTCTGCCGGGTGTCTTGCGTCTCCTGCTTGCCTTCCGCCCGGATCAGCTTGCCGGCGGCGGCGACGACCTCGCTCTGCAGCGCCCGCACCTCGTCGAACGGCCTCGACGATTCTTCGCCGAAGTAGGCCATGAAGCGGTAGCGGCTGGCCTGCAGCTCGGAGAAAATCTGGCTCTCTTGCGCCAGGCGTTCGACCGGTGCGTACATGCGGCGCTCCTCGCTGACCGCCTCCGCCGTCTTCCCGGTCGTCCCGGCCGCCGTGGTTCCGGGCGCGGCAAGGGCCGCGGGCCCCTGATCGACCGGGAACCTCGCCCAGGTAAGGATATCGCGCGCGCGGTAGAATTGCGCCAACACCTCCTCGGCCAGCTCGGCCTTGCGGCGTCCCACCGTCTCGCGCCGCCACGCGTTGAGGCCCCTGAGCGCGGCGACGCCCGCCAGGACGGTGGCGATCCCGGTCAGCAACGCGCCGAACGCCTCGATCCACGCCGGCGCGCCCTGACCGGCGTGCATCAGGCCAACGCTGGGCCGGCCGACGCGCGCGCGTCGTCATGCCGATGGACGCGAAGCCGGATCGCCAGGATCAGAGACGCAACGCCCGAGACGAGCGCGAAGGCGCCGATCCACCAGGTCAGCACGATCGCCCCAAGCAGCGGCGCGAAGAGCACGGCAACGCCGAAGACCACCGAGGCCAACCCTCCGATCACCATCCAGACCCGACCGTGGTCGATATTGAGCTGCAGGGCCGCGACGAACTCAAGCGCGCCGGTCACGATCGCCCAGGCCGCAATCAGGATCATAAGCGCCAACAGCGTCGCCAGGGGGAATAACACCGCGACGGCGGCGGCGGCCAGATTGGCGATGCCCACGAATACCAGCAGGCCCCAGCGCGCGTGGTGGTGGGCCGCGCGGACGGCGGACACAACGGCGAAAATGCCGTCCAGCAAGGCGTAGGCCGCGAACAGCAGTACGAAGGCCGCCAGCGCGGCGCCCTGCAACGCCAGCACCAGCCCGCCGAACAGGATCGCCAGGCCACCCCGCGCGGCGACCGCCCACCAGTTTCGCGCCAGGGCCGCGCTCTTCAGGTCGGCTGCGGCGCCGGCGCCCGGAAAGTGGCTGGTCCCGGGACTCCAAGTTCGAAACGACATGGCGAGTCTCCTCTTCTGCCCACGCCCGCTTCGGCGCACGGGTGGCGCCTCGACGCATCTGGCGGCGCGCCGCGAGGGGAACCAGTCGGTTCAGTCCTAAGTACGGCCCCTTAGGGCGCCGTGGGCCGCGCGTGACGTTACCCTTCGCCGTCCGGCGGCTCCAAGCCGGCGGCCAGCGCCAGCCGGACGGCTTGCGGCAGATTGTGCGCGCCCAGGCGCTCCATCGCGCGAGCCCGATGGATCTCCACGGTCCGCGGACTGATGCCAAGCTCCCTGCCGATGGTCTTGTTGGTGCCACCCGACAGCAGCCTCTCGAGCACTTCGCGTTCACGCGACGACATTTCGGCGATGCGGGCGGCGTTGACCTCGGCCTGTCGGTCCACTGTTTCGGCCCGCTCCAGGGCGATGTGCGCCACTTCCACGGCCGCCAGCAACCTGGCGTCTCCCCACGCGGTCTCGATGAAGTCGACCGCGCCGCCCTTGATCGTCTCGACGGCCTGGGCGACATCGCCCGTGACCGCCGTGAGCACGATCACCGGCAGGTCGGCTCGGGACGTGGTAAGGCGCTCGGGCGACGGCCCGCCGCGCCGCGCCGACGTTCGCAGCGTGAGCACGCATCCAGCCGCAACTATCGCGGCCACCTCGGTGAAGGCCCGAGACGAAGCGAACTTCTTGACCTCGTAGCCAGCGTCGCCGAGGACGCGGGCCGTCCGTCGGCGCTGACCGCTCGCGCCGGCTACTACATAGACTCGCCGCCGCAGCAGCTTGGCCAACGTCCCGTCCCTCGAGCAACGCCGGGGCGCGACCGCCAGGGCCAGGCTGGCGGGCGGCGCCAAGGGCCAGTGTATCAGCTGCTGACGCCGAACGCCCGGATTTGTCGCCGGCGGGCCGCCTCAGTCGAACACCGCGGCCAGCGCCCGCAGGCGAGCGGGCTCGATCAGCAGCACGGAATCGCGGGTGATCGAGATGAAGCGGCGTCGACGCATGGACGTGAAACCGCGGCTGACGGTTTCGCTGGAGAGACCTAGATAATCGCCGATGTCCGAGCGCGGCATCGGGAGGCGAAGCCGGGGCCCGGCGCCAGTGCGGGCGGCCATTTCGAGCAGAAAGTGGGCCAGCTTCTCGGCCGCGACGCCACGAGCGGCCACCGTGACGCGAGTTTCGGCCCGTGTGCGTTGGTCGCATAGCCACGCCCACAATTGCGTCGTGATCAGCGGGTCGAGCCGGGCCGCGGCCCGCGCGAGCTGGCCGTCGACGCGAACCACCCGTGTGCCGCCGACCGCCTCCGCGCGAACGCCAGCCGCGCCGCTCTCAAGTCCGAACAGCTCCCCGGCGACGAAGAATCCATGCACAACCCGTTGGCCGCTACGGCCGATCCGTAGGGTGCGCACTACGCCTTCGAGGACCTCGTAGAGACAGTCGGCGCGCGCATCTTCGCCGAACACCTCTTCGCCCGCGGTCAAGGAAACGACGCTCGCCCCGACTTCTCGGCGCAGGCGCTCGACCAGCCCAGGGGGATTGGGGGCGCCACGCGTGCACGCCTCGCGGGCCGGCGGCTGAATTGGCGACAAGGGGATCGCGGCGGCGACCATGGGGTTCTCCCCGCCCGTTCGCGCCGCCTCGACTTCCGTCCGCCAGACCTAAGGTCCTGGCAGGCGCGATGACAGTCCGGTCGCCCCCTAAGGCATCGTCCGTGGGTCGCCCAAAGAAAGCTCGCCGCAACAGTGGCTTGCCGAGGATCATCGCAACTCCACCGGCGGCCGTGACTGACGCCGGTCAGTGCGCCCGCCGGGCCGGACCACGAAAATGCCGCCGTGGGAGGCGGTCGTCGCAACCGCGACAAAACGGAGAACCCCATGAAGACCGATACTGAAATCAAGCGGGACGTGGAAGACGAACTGCGCTGGGACCCGGACATCGACCCCTCTGACATCGCCGTCGCGGTGAAGGATGACGTCGTGACGCTGACCGGCTTCGTGCGCAGCTACAGCCAGAAATGGCAGGCCGAACGGGACGCGAAGCGGGTCGCCGGCGTCGCGGCGATCGCCAACGACCTCGAGGTCCGCCTGCCGGGCGCCAACCACCGCACCGATCCCGAGATCGCTCGCGAGGCGGCCGCGGCCATCAAGAGCCAACTGCCATTCTGGCACGAGCACATCACACCGGTGGTGAAAAACGGCTGGGTCACGCTCGAGGGCGACGCGGCGTGGAACTTTCAGCGTGAACGGGCGGAGACGGCCGTGCGCCACATCACCGGCGTCGTGGGCGTCACCAACCTCATCAGTATCAAGCCCCAGGTCTCACCCACCCAGGTGAAGTCGAAGATCGAGGAAGCGCTGAAGCGAAGCGCGGAAGTGGACGCCAGCCATATCGTGGTCGAGGCGGACGGCGGCGCCGTCACCCTGCGCGGTAAGGTTCACTCCTGGGCCGAACGGACCGAGGCGGAGCGCGCGGCTTGGCGGGCGCCCGGCGTGACCAGGATCGAGAACAAGATCTCGGTCGGCCTGCTGGAGTCGCTGGCCGCGTAGCGCGGCGACGAGTCTGCGATCGCCGGCGGGGGGGGGCGCCGGCGGGGGCGCGCGCCGTCCTCACCTTCCGGTCGGTGAAATGCTGAGCGAGCCGACCGACTTGAGGCCGGCGTGGCCGTGGTGTAGCACCGGTCCCATTCGCTTCGCCTCCGCGCCCGACAAGAGGATTCCGTGGCCGACACCCACTCCGACGAATATCGCCACGGCGAGATGAACGCCGCGACGCAGGTCGCCGACTTCCGGATCTTCGCCTCGCTGACCAAGTGGTTCGCGCTGCACATCGCGGTGCTCATCCTGGTGCTGACTCTGTGGTTCTGCGTCGGCGCCAGCTTCCTGGGCGGCCTCATTCCCGGCCTCATCGTCCTGGGGCTTGGCATCGCTTTCCTGCGCAACAAGCGCCGCCCCGTTCACTGACGCCCGGCCCGGCCGCAAAGTGGTCCGCCTCGCCGTCACCAGGGAGCGCCGCCCGGGCGAGACGCGCGTCGCCCTGACGCCCGACACGGTCAAGAAGCTCATCGGCCAGGGCCTGGCCGTGACCGTCGAGACAGGCGCGGGGGTTTCGGCTTCGGCGCCCGACGCCGACTACGCCTTGTCCGGGGCCGAGATCGCCCCCGACCTCGCCGCCGCGCTCGCCGGCGCCGACATGCTGCTCAAGGTGCGCGCGCCTGCTGGCGAGGAGATCGCCCTCCTCAAGCCCGGGACGATCGTCATCGGCCTGTTGGACCCGCACCAGGACCGCGCGTCGCTGGACGCCCTCGCCCGGGCGGGCGCCAGCGCCTTCGCCATGGAGTTCGTGCCGCGCATCACCCGCGCCCAGGCCATGGACGCGCTGTCCAGCCAGGCCAACCTCGCCGGCTATCGCTCGGTGATCGAGGCCGCCCACGTCTATGGCCGCGCCCTGCCGATGATGATGACCGCGGCCGGGACCGTGCCCGCGACCCGCGTCTTCATCATGGGCGCCGGCGTCGCCGGCCTGCAGGCGATCGCCACCGCGCGGCGGCTCGGCGCCGTGGTCACCGCGACCGATGTGCGGCCCGCCGCCAAGGAGCAGGTCGAAAGCCTCGGCGCGACCTTCATCACGGTCGACGAGGAGGCGATGCGCGCCGCGGAGACGGCCGGCGGCTACGCC
>JBOHLC010000415.1:0-1388 GCA_050729395.1 Caulobacteraceae bacterium | reverse complement strand
GCCTGGATCTGTGGCAGTTGTGGAGCCCGAGTAATAGGTGGTCACGGCCAGCGCGGGCGCCGCCATGGAAAGCGCTCCGGCCAGCGCGGCTCCCGTCAGTAAAAGTCGCTTCATAGCTGGCGCTCCTTTAATGAGTTTCCCCCCCGGCGGGCATGCCGGCTTGGCGATACGAAACAAGGCGACGTGACCATGTTTTCGCCATCATGTCCAGGGGGATGTGACGTAGTCGAAATATTTTGTGTGGCGGGCCACACAATCGTGACATTCACCCAAGCTTCGCAGTCAGGTCCGAGGGCGTCGCGGCCATGCTTTAGGTGGAGAGAAGAGATCCACAGATGACGCAGATGGCCACAGATAAGGGGATGTAGCGCACCGCAGCGTCTTCCCCTCTCCCTCTGGGCTAGCAGATTCACACATCTCGAAAACTCGTTTTAGCTCAAGGAATTAGCCTAACATATATGTTCCGTAGGCAGATGGTCTTCTCTCCCGAAAAAGTGCACAAAATCAATGCTGCCAAATCCTAAATCGCTGCTCCGATAGGGATGTGTGAACCTGCTAGCCCTCTGGGAGAGGTCGAGACGCGTCGCCGCGACGCGTCCGGGTGAGGGCCTTGGCCACCGACGATTTCGCGCGACATTTGAGCGTCTTGCGCCGACGGGCTAGAGTACCCGCATGGATCGCAAGGCCACCACCAAGCGGGCGCGCGTAGAACCCTCACCCGGAGCGGCTTGCGCCGCTCTCGACCTCTCCCAAGGGGAGAGGGGAAGAACCCTCCTCTCCCTCCGGGAGGGCTACGCGCGCTGCCCCCTCTCCCCCCGGGAGAGGTCGAGACGCGCCTGCGGCGCGTCCGGGTGAGGGTCTTACGCGGCTTCCGGACCAAGCTCTGCTAGAATGGCGTAGGCCACGCCATCGAGACTCTCGATCACGTCGCCGTTCCAGAAGCGGATGACCTTCCACCCATGGGCTTCGATCGTCTCGCTCCGCCTCGCGTCATAATCCTCCTGGTCGGCGTGCTGGCTGCCATCCAGCTCGACCACGAGCTTGGCCTCGACGCAGGCGAAGTCGGCGAAGTAGCGGTCGATGGGAACCTGGCGGCGGAACTTCACCCCGCCCAGCCGCCGGTCGCGCAGGATCGACCACAGCCTGCGCTCCACCTCGGTGGCCTCGGCGCGCAGTTCGCGCGCCCGCTTGATCGTGGCATTCCGGTCCATGCGGGCACACTAGCTGGTCGGCGCAAGGCGCTCAAACATTGCGTGAAATCGGCGGTGGTTTAGACCCTCACCCGTACGCGCCCTCAAGGGCGCGTCTCGACCTCTCCCAGAGGGAGAGGGGGGTTTGAGCCTGACCCCAATTCCCCTCTCCCTTTGGGAGAGGTCGAGAGCGGCGCG
>JBOHLC010000414.1:0-6420 GCA_050729395.1 Caulobacteraceae bacterium | reverse complement strand
CTCCACCGCTTCGCGGTCCCCCTCCCACGTGAACGGGGGAGGATCAGGATCCGCGTTAATTTGACGCCAGAAAAGGCCTTTAGCGCGGCTTGACACCATTGCCGCGCGAGAGCGTTGATACCTCATGCGCGTCCAGGTTTCCGGCAGACATGTCGACGTGGGTGAGGCGCTGCGCACGCGGGTCGGCGAGGATATTTCCGCCAGTATCGGCCGTTATTTCGAACGCGGCGGCGACGCCGAGGTGGTCGTCAGCCGTGACGGCCACGGCTTTCGCGTGGATTGCGTGGTGTCCCTGGCCAGCGGCCAGAACCTTCAGAGCCACGGCCTGGGCGGCGACGCCCACGCGGCCTTCAGCCAGGCGCTGGAGAAGGTCGCCGTTCGCATCCGCCGCTACAAACGCCGGCTGAAGAGCCACACGCCGGCCGAACGGGCCAAGGAGGCCGAGACCGCCGCCCTGATGGTTCTGCGCGCGCCTGACGCCGAGAGCGAGGACCTGGACGGCTGGGCCGACACCGGGGCCGAAACGCCACCGTCGGCGATGATCATCGCCGAGACCGAGACGGCGCTGCGCACCATGACCGTTTCGATGGCGGTGCTTGAGCTTGATTTGATCGAAACTCAAACAATCGTGTTCCGCAACGCCGCCCACGGCGGATTGTCCGTGGTATACCGACGCTCGGACGGGAATATCGGTTGGATTGATCCGGAACGCACGAAGGCTCCCCCGGCACGGGGGCGGGCGGCGCCGGTCAACCGTCGCGAAACCGTCGACTGAACGGCCCAGGGGTGGGTTGGTCTGGAGACAGGGTGTGTCTCGATGATGGATGTCGGGGCTTTGCTCGATAGCAGCTGCATATCGCCGCGCGTGACCGCCAAGACAAAGCGTCAGGCGCTGGCTGTGGTTTCGGAAATCGCCGGGAGATGCCTGGGGCTCAAGCCGGGCAAGGTGCTGGACGCCTTGCTCGAGCGCGAGGGAAGCGCGCCCACTGGCGTGGGCCAGGGCATCGCCGTGCCGCACGCCCAGGTCGAAGGCCTGCCGGGCATGCGCGCGATTTTCGTGCGCCTGCAGACTCCGATCGATTTCGACGCCGTGGACGACAAGCCGGTAGACTTGATTTTCGCTTTGTTGGCGCCGCCGGGCGCGGGCTCGGACCATCTGCGCGCCCTGGCCCGCGTCTCGCGCATCATGCGCCGGGCGGACATCCGCGAACAACTGCGCGTGGCGCGCACGGCCGACGCCATTCACGCGCTGCTGGCGCAGGAAGTGCAGATTTCGGCGGCTTAGGGTCCTCCACCCCCTGGGAGAGGCGTCTTTTCTTTAGTGCACCGAAACAGGGGCCAGTTCGTGGGCCAGGGCGGCGGCGACGGCCGAGTCCTTGTCGCCCAGCACGGCCAGGCGCGCGCCATCGGCGCGATGCAACGCATAGAGCGTCTGGTCGGGCTTCAGGTCGAAACCCTTGATCTGCTCCAGCGGCGTGTCCGCCAGGATTTCGGCGGCCTTTATCGGCCGCACGTAGACGAGGTTCGGTCCGCCCAAGGCGGCGAACGCTTCGTTGGTCAGATGGGGAAAGCCCATGGCTTTGCTCCTTTCACTCATGAAACGCGCACTGCGGGAAGCCCGTTCAGGCCACCGTCTTGATTGGCACCTGCCGGATGACGCTAGCCCGTTCAGGCCGATAGGCGTCGACGTGCAGGAGCCCGTGCTCCAAAATCGCTCCCTCCACTTCCAGGCCGTCGGCCAGGATGAAGCCGCGGACGAACCCGCGCGCGGCGATGCCGCGATGCAGGAAGGCCCGTTCGCCTTCTCCGGCTTCCGGCTCGCGCCGGCCCGTGATGGTGAGGTGATTGTCCTCAACCGTCACGCCGAGTTGGTCGGGAGTGAAGCCGGCTACGGCGATGCTGATCCGAACCCGTCCATCGCCGGAGTCTTCGACGTTGTACGGGGGATAACTTTCGCCGGCCGCCTTCGAGACGCGCTCGATGAGCGACCTGGTGTGATCGAAGCCCAGCAGGAACGGGCTGTCGAAGACGATCGTGCGGTTCATGGCGAGTCATTGAAGAAGCGACCCCGCCGCCTGCCGCCCCTAGATCAGGCGACGGCTTGCGACGTAAAGCTAAGATGGCGATTGGCCGGTCGGCATTCAAGCAAGCCAGGGGTGGTCTCACCCGTTGGCCAGATAGACGAAGCGGGCGACGAACAGGGCCGCCAGCACATACATCAGCCAGTCGCGAGCGCGCGCCTTGCCGGTCGCGAGCTGCAGCAGGGCATAGGCCGTGATGCCGAAGCCCAGGCCATTGGCGATGGAATAGGTAAGGGGAATGGTCACCAGGATCAGGAAGGCCGGGACGGCCACGCTCGGGTCTGACCATTCCACCTCGGCCACGGCCCCGATCATCAGGGCCCCGACCAGGATCAGCGCCGGCGCGGTGGCGGCCGTCGGGATCAGCGCCACCAGGGGCGCCACGGCGAGGGTGGCCAGAAACAGCAGGCCGACGACGACGCTCGTCAGGCCCGTGCGCCCGCCGGCGGTCACCCCGGCGGCGCTTTCGATATAGCTGGTGACGGTGCTCGTGCCGGCGAGCGCGCCGATCATCGTGGCGGCGGAATCGACCAGCAGGATGCGGTTGAGCCTGGGAATGCGGCCATCCGCGTCGACCAGTCCCGCCTTCTTGGTCACCGCGACCAGGGTGCCGACGTTGTCGAACAGATCGACGAACAGGAAGACGAAGACGATCTCGGCCAGGGTGACGCCGAGACCGCCGCGCAGGCCGAGCGCCGCCGGGACGTTCAGCTTGAACGCAGTCGCCGACAGCGCGCCGAGGTTGTAGGCGCCCGTGGAGGGGTGGCTGAGGCCAAGCGCCCAGCATGCCCCCGCGACGGCGACGATGCCGATCAGGATCGCCGCCTTGACCCGCCAGGCCTGGAGCACGGCGATCAGAGCCAAGCCGGCCAGCGCCAGGCCGGCGGTGGGCGCGGTGAGGTCGCCGAGCGCCACCGAGGTGGCCGAATTGTCGACGATGATCCCGGCGTCCTTCAGCCCGATGAAGGCGATGAACAGGCCCACGCCCCCGGCCACGGCCGCATACAGCGAGCGCGGAATGGCTCCGACGATCAGCTGGCGCACGCCGGAGACCGTCAGGATCAGGAAGGCGAGGCCGGAGAGGAACACGCAGCCGAGCGCCGTATCCCACGGCACGCCCATGCCATTGACCACGGTGTAGGTGAAATAGGCGTTGAGACCCATGCCAGGGGCCAGCGCCAGGGGATAGTTGGAGACCAGGCCCATGAGGATGCTGCCGAGCCCGGCGGCGAGGCATGTGGCCGCCGCCACCCCGGCCACCGGCAGTCCGGCCTGGCCAAGGATCGCCGGATTGACCGCGACGATGTAGACCATGGTCAGGAAGGTGGTGAGGCCCGCGAAAATCTCGGCGCGCACGCTCGTTCCGTGTTCCGCGAGGGCAAAGTATCGTTGCAGCATGTTCCCCAGCGCCGCCGGCCGGACCTGAACCTAGACGGCGGCGCGGCGGGCGGAAAGAAGGGGCGCGCTTGGTGATCGATCCGTTCATCGCCGGCCTGCCCAAGGCCGAGCTGCACATGCACATCGAGGGCAGCCTCGAGCCGGAGATGATGTTCGCCCTCGCGCGGCGAAACCGTGTCACCCTCCCCTTCGCCAGCGTGGAGGCCCTGCGCGCCGCCTACCGCTTTTCGCGCCTGCAGGATTTCCTCGACATCTACTACCAAGGCGCCTCGGTGCTGATCGGCGAGGAGGACTTCCACGACCTCGCCCTGGCCTATTTCGCGCGCGCCGCCGCCGACGGCGTCCGCCACGCCGAGATCTTCTTCGATCCGCAGACCCACACCGCCCGAGGCGTGCCTTTCGCGGTCGTCGCCAATGGCCTCCTCGCCGGCATGGCGGCCGCGCGCGAGCGGCTTGGCGTGACAGGCGGTCTGATCCTTTGCTTCCTGCGCCATCTGACCGAGGACGACGCCTTCGCCACCCTGAAGGCGGCCGAGCCGTGGCTTGACCGCATCGTCGGCGTCGGCCTGGATTCCTCCGAGCTCGGCCATCCGCCGGAAACGTTCGCCCGCGTCTTCGCCGCCGCCGGCGAGCGGGGCCTCAGGCGCGTGGCCCACGCCGGCGAAGAGGGCCCGCCGGACTATGTCCGCCAAGCGCTCGACATCCTGCACATCGACCGGCTCGACCACGGCAACCGGGCGCTGGAAGACCCGGCCCTCACTGCCCGCCTGGCCGAGGAAGCCATGACCCTCACCGTCTGTCCGCTCTCCAACCTCAAGCTGTGCGTCACGCCTTCCCTGGCTGCCCATCCGATCGCTCGCATGCTCCGCGCGGGGCTGAGAGCGACGATCAACTCCGACGATCCGGCCTATTTCGGCGGCTATGTGAACGACAACTACCGCGCCGTCGCGTCGCTGCTCAGCCGCGAGGACCTTGCCCAGCTGGCGCGCAACAGCTTCCTGGGCTCGTTCCTGCCCTCTGGCGACATCGCCCGCCATCTGGCCGAGGTGGAGGCGTATGTGGCTGTCGCGTAAGCGGCCACTCTGGCCCAGGCGGGCGGCCAAGGTTACAACGTGGGATGGACGCGCACGCCCAGGCGGTCGATCTCGTCGGTAAGCTCGAGGCCGAATACCGGCGCTCGGTGACCAGCCTGCGCGAGGCGCTGCACGCCTTCCTTTCCACCGGAACCGCGCCCGATCCGGACCAGCGGGCCGCCCGCGCCTGGGTCTATCCGGCGCTGATCCTGACCTACGCCGCCAAGGGCCCATCTCCGCGCCTGCCGCGCGCCTTCGCCCGCTTCAGCCAGAGCGGGGTCTACGGCGCGACGATCACCCGGCCGGACCTTTTCCGCGACTATCTGATCGAGCAGCTTTCGCTGCTGCTGGGCGATTTCGAGGTCGAGGCCGAGGTCGTCCGCTCGGACCAGGAAATCCCCTATTCCTACGTCCTCGACGGTTCCGATCTGAACGACACGGTCGTGCCGGCGAGCGAGATCGCCCTGCACTTCCCCGCCGCCGAGCTGGCCTCGATCGGCGACGAGATCGCCGATGGCTTGTGGTCGCCCGAGCAAAGCACGACGCGGCCGCTGACCCTTTTCGATGGTCCGCGTACGGACTTTTCCCTGGCCCGCCTGGCTCACTACACGGGCAGTCCGGTGGAGGCCATCCAGAGCTATGTGCTGTTCACCAACTACCACCGCTATGTCGACGAGTTCCTGCGCTGGGGCGCGGGCCAGATCGCCGGGCCGGACGCGAGGTTCGAGGCGCTCATCTGCCCGGGCGGGGTGACCATCGCGGCCGATACGCCGGACCCCGTGCGCGCGGCGGCGGAAAGCCCCTGGCGGCGGCATCAGATGCCGGCCTACCATCTGACCGCGCCCGGCCGGCGTGGCGTCTCCCTGATCAACATCGGCGTCGGCCCGTCCAACGCCAAGACGGTCACCGATCACTTGGCCGTGCTGCGCCCGGAGGCCTGGCTGATGATCGGCCATTGCGGCGGGCTGCGCTCGAGCCAGACGATCGGCGACTATGTCCTGGCCCACGCCTATCTGCGCGACGACAATGTGCTCGATTCAGTGCTGCCGCCCGAGATCCCGATCCCACCCATCGCCGAAGTGCAGGTGGCGCTGCAGCGGGCGGCCGAAGAAGTCACGGGGGAAAGCGGCGACGAGCTGAAGAAGCGCCTGCGCACCGGCACGGTGGTGACCACGGACGACCGCAACTGGGAGCTGCACTTCACCCGCAGCGCCCTGCGCTTCAACCAGTCGCGCGCGGTGGCCATCGACATGGAGAGCGCCACCATCGCCGCCCAGGGCTACCGCTTCCGCACGCCCTACGGCACCCTGCTGTGCGTGTCGGACAAGCCGCTCCACGGCGAGATCAAGCTGCCCGGCCAGGCCAACGCCTTCTACGAGCGGGCCATCTCGCAGCACCTGCGCATCGGCATACTGGCCATGGACCTGCTGCGCCAGGAGGGCCCACGCCTGCACTCGCGCAAACTGCGCAGCTTCGATGAGCCACCGTTCCGATGAGAGATCATATAAGAGAAGTGATCCACAGATGACGCAGATTTACGCAGATAAGAAAGAAATATAGCCCCTTCGGGGCGTTCTCCTCCAACCCGCTCCTCCCCGCGAAAGCGGGGACCTAATAGTGTCCAGCTTGGCGCTCTTCCGAGGGGACTGGCGGGCTCGGGCAAACAAAAAAAGCCTAGGTCCCCGCTTTCGCGGGGAAGAGCGGATTCTGAGTTCAGCCGCGGAGCGGCCCCCCCTCTTCATCTGCGCAAATCCGCGTCATCTGTGGATAAAATTCTTCCGCGGATCAGAAATTCGCCTGCAGCCTGTGCTCGAAGCTGAGAGGGTCGTTCTTCACATGTAAGTCTTTTCCGTAGATCGACGGTGAGG
>JBOHLC010000413.1:0-13890 GCA_050729395.1 Caulobacteraceae bacterium | reverse complement strand
CGCCGCATCCATGCCCGCGCGGTAGCCGCCGGCGGCCTGGCGCAGCCGCAACCGCCCGTTCAGGAGCCGATCCTCGCGAGCGTCCGCCACTTTTTCGCCCATCTTCTTCGCCGTCCGGCTTGACCATGACCTATCGCGCCAGCATTGTCGCACCGCAATGGCGGGCGGCGCGTTCAAGCCGAAGGCCTAAGGAGCTCCAGCAGTTGGAAGCAGCCAGAGCCGTCATCGACCGCCCCGCGGGCAACCTGGACATGCTGATCGCGCGCGCAGCGCCGGACATGGCCCGGGTGGACGCCCTGATCAGCGCGCGCATGCAAAGTCCGGTGGGCGTGATCCCGGCCCTCGCCGATCATCTGATCAACGCCGGCGGCAAGCGGCTGCGCCCTCTGCTGACGGTCGCCGCCGCGCGCCTCGCCGGCGGTCGCGGGGACGCGCCTCTCAAGCTGGCCGCCGCGGTCGAATTCATCCACACGGCCACGCTGTTGCACGACGACGTGGTCGACGCTTCCCAGCTTCGCCGGGGTCAGACAGCCGCGCATCTCATCTGGGGCGCGCCGCCGGCGGTGCTGGTCGGGGACTTCCTGTTCGCCAGGGCGTTCGAGCTGATGGTCGAGACTGGCGCCATGCGCGCCTTGGAGATCCTCGCCCGGGCCTCGCGGGTGATCGCCGAGGGCGAGGTGCTACAAATGAGCCGCGCCCACGACCTCGATCTCGACCAGGCGACCTACCTGGAAATCATCACCGCCAAGACCGCCGCTCTGTTCGCCGCCGCGGCCGAGGCTGGCGGTGTGGCCGCCTGCGCGTCTCAATCCCAAGCGCAAGCGCTGCGCGATTATGGGCACAACCTGGGCCTGGCGTTCCAGCTGGCCGACGACGCCCTGGACTACGGCGGCGCCACCGAGACCCTGGGCAAGAACGCGGGCGATGACTTCCGCGAGGGCAAGGCGACCTTGCCGTTGATCCTGGCCATGGCCCGCCTGCCGGGGCGTGAACGGGACTTCTTTGAGCGCGCCATCATCCGCCGCGAGCAGACCGAGGACGACTTCCGGCGCGCGCGAGATCTCATTGTCGGAGCCGGAGCCCTGGAGGCGACCCTGGCGCTGGCCGCCGACTATGCCGGACGGGCCAAGCGCGCTCTCGGAGCCTTCGCCGAAAGCGACTGGCGCATAGGTCTCGACTCGCTCGCCGACTTCGCCGTCAGTCGCCGCGCCTAGGGTGCTTGGTCGGGCCCGATCATCCTGTCGGGCCGCACCCATTCGTCGAACTGGGCCTCGCTGACGTAGCCGCCGCCGATCGCCTCCTGGCGCAAGGTGGTCCCGTTCCTATGCGCGGTCTTGGCGATCTTGGCCGCCGCGTCATAGCCGATATGCGGCGCGAGCGCGGTCACCAGCATCAGAGAGCGCCCGAGCGCGGCGCTGATATTGTCGAGCCTGGGCTCGATGCCGACCACGCAATGCTCGGTGAAGCTTGTGGCCGCGTCGGCCAACAGGCGCGCGCTCTGCAGGAAATTATAGGCCATCACCGGATTGAACACATTGAGCTCAAACTGGCCCGAGGCGCCGGCGAAGGTGATCGAGGCCTGGTTGCCGAACACCTGGACGCAGACCATGGTCAGGGCCTCGCACTGGGTGTGATTGACCTTTCCCGGCATGATCGACGAACCGGGCTCGTTTTCCGGTAGCGCCAGCTCGCCAAGTCCCGAGCGCGGGCCGCTGCCCAAATAACGGATATCGTTGGCGATTTTGAACAAGCTGGCGGCTACCGTGTTCATCGCTCCGTGGGTGAAGACCATGGCGTCGTGGGCGGCGAGCGCCTCGAACTTGTTGGGCGCGCTGGTGAAGGGAAGACCGGTGATGGCCGCGATTCTGTCGGCCACCATCTCGGCGAAGCCGGCCGGCGCGTTCAGGCCCGTGCCGACCGCCGTACCGCCCTGGGCCAGCTGCATCAGCATCGGCAATGTCATCTCGATGCGCGCGACGCCGTTTTCCACCTGGCGGGTGTAGCCGCTGAATTCCTGGCCAAGAGTGATCGGCGTGGCGTCCTGCGTGTGGGTGCGGCCGATCTTGATGATCCTGGCCCAGGCCTGGGATTTGTCGTTGAGCGCGTTGCGCAGGGCCTGAAGCGCCGGGATCAGCCGATGCACGACTTCTTCGGCGGCGGCGATGTGCATGGCCGTCGGATAGGTGTCGTTGGACGACTGGCTCAGGTTGACGTGGTCGTTGGGGTGGACCGGCGACTTCGAGCCCATGGTCCCGCCGAGCATCTCGATGGCCCGGTTGGAGACGACTTCATTTGCGTTCATGTTCGACTGGGTACCCGAGCCGGTCTGCCACACGGCCAAGGGAAAGTGGGCGTCGAGCTTGCCCTCGATCACCTCCTGCGCGGCGGCGGCGATGACCTCGCCGAGCTTGGGGTCGAGCTTGCCGAGCGCCATGTTGGTTTCGGCCGCCGCGCGCTTGACGATGCCCAGCGCTCGGACAATGGGGGCGGGCTGCTTTTCCCAGCCTATCTTGAAGTTCTCGAGGCTCCGCTGCGTCTGCGCGCCCCAGTAGCGATCGGCGGGAACTTCGATCGCGCCGAAGCTGTCGGTCTCGGTACGGGTTGCGGACATGACTGGCTCCGGCGGTCTCCGCGCGCCGTTTAGCCTACCCCGGCAAAGCGCGGCGAGCGGAATCGCGGGCCGACAAAGATCTGCGGCTCGGACGGCGGCGCCATGCCCTCCTCGCGTTCGCGGCGGGCGACGCAGGCGCGCGCCTTGTCGGCCAGGGCGATGAAATCGGCGGCCGCCGGCAAGACCTCGAGCACGCAACCGTCGAAATAGGGATATTTGTCGGCCTCGCCGCAGCCGAAGGAGGAGCGGTCGCGCCGGGCGGCGGTGATGATCAGCCGGTTCGCGCCGGCGAGCGCCGGTACGAACACGCCCGAATAGCAGGCCGAGATGACGACGATCGTCGGCCGGCGCCCGCAGGCGTGGCCGATCAGCCGCCCGAGCGCGCGCGGTGAGACAAGCCGCGCGCCCAGCTCCGCGCCATCGGGCGAGCCGTGCGAGGTGAGGTAGAAAAGACAGCCATCCGGCGCTCGCGCGGCGAGGCGGCGGAGGTCCGCGCCAATGGCGGCGGGCGTCGCGAGGCGCGCGACCGAATGACGGTTCGGCTCAACCGAGAACTCTTCAATGTCGGCCGCCGCAAAACCGCGTCGTTCGAGCTCGCTGGCGATGTCACGGCGAGCGTTGTCGAAAGCCTCGGTCGGGGCGTCGACGTGCGCGGCGCGGTCGTCGCCCGAGACGATCACGCCCGCCCAACCGCCGAAGCTTTCCGTCGCAACGGTCGGTCGAGCGATCAGCATCGCCGCCGCCACAAGGGCGAACGCGGCCAGCTTCATTTGTACTTGGCGAAAGGAGTGGGCAGCGCGGTCCCCGTCGCCTTGGCGATCAGCCTGCCATCCGCGTCCCAGATCTCGCCCTCGGTGAAGGCGATTGTCTTGCCCCAGCGGATGACGCGCCCAATCCCCTTCAGTCTGCCGGGCATTGCAGGACGGAAGAAACTCGTTTTCATCTCCACCGTCGGCGCGACATGAGTCATGCCGGAACTCACCTGACAGGCGACCGACATGCATTCATCGAGCATGGCGCACAGATAGCCGCCCTGGATCTGCTTCATGGGATTGGCCATGACTTCGGCGCGCGCGTCGAACTCGATCTCCACTCGCCGTTCAGCCTGACTGACCGCCAGCATTCGAAAGCCGAGGGTGGCGGAGCCGGGCGGCTTGCGGCTGGCGACGAAGCGCGCCAGCAGCGCCTCGTCCGAGACTTCCGGCCGCTCGGCCTCCAGACTCATGCGCCGCTATTTCTTGCGGAACTGATCGAGCGAGACGACCTTTGGCCCCTCGTCGCGCGGCGGCTCCGCCTGCCGTTCCGGCGCCTGACGGACCGGCGCCGCCGTCGGCGTGAATTGCAGGAGATACTGCACGCTCGGATCATAGAACCGGGTCAGCGCGGCGTATGGGATCGACAGGCTCTTCGGCTGGCCGCTGAACTGCAGGGTGACCGAGAACGACTCAGGCCCGGGCGACAGGTCCCAGAACTGGTTTTGCAAGACGATCGTCATCTCTTCCGGATAACGGCCAACTAGTTCCTCGGGAACGATGACGTCGGGAAAGTCGGTGCGGAAGCTGATGTAGAAATGATGATCGCCCGGCAGACCGTGAGGCGTCCCCGCGCATTGCAGGGCTCCGCGCACGACACTGCGCAAGGCATCCTGCTGGAGGGCGGCGTAGCCGATCAGATCCTTGGGCTTGTCGTCCTTGGCCATGGCCGAAGCGTAACGCTCCACGAAGCCGAATCAAAGGCGGGTTAAGATGAAAAAACGTCGCAAGGCGAGCCTAGTGAATCCCTTTCGCCAGGCGCGCCATCAGGCGGACCAGTTCCGCCTGCCGGCTCACTCCGACCTTGTCATAGACACTGACAAGCTGGGCGCGCACGGTGTTGAAGCTGACGCCAAGGCGCTCGGCCACCGCGCGTGGGGAAAGGCCATCGGCCAGCGCCGCCGCCACCCTTGTCTCGGCCGGCGTCAGCGAGAAGAGTTCGGTCAACAGGCGCAGATCGACCGGCAGAGGCGCGGCCACGTCGGCGACCCGAACCATGGCCGTGCGCGGAGAGCTGAACAGCGAGGCTTGCGAGGACGGCAACGGCGAAACGGTCAGCGACAACGGCCGCCGGCTGGCGGGCGCGGCCACGGCCATGGCCCCGCCGACGGGAGAACCCTCCTGCGTCGCCCGCGCGATCAACGCTTCCAACGCCCGCGCCTCGTCTGGCGCCGCGGTTCTGATGACTCCGCGGATCATTCTCAGCGGCCCACAGCTGAGCATTTCGCCGGCCCGTCGATTGCGGTAAACGACGCGCGCCTCGTCATCGACCACGAACACCGCGTCGGTGAGCGTGTCGAGCACGGCGGCGAGATCGGCGTTTACCTGGGAGAGGGGCGAAAGGGCGATCCCGACATCAAAGGCGCGGATGAGCTTGGCATGCCAGCGCGCGACCGCCGCGAGCTCACTTTTCTCGAACTGCGGTCGCTTCGCCCCCCGCACCAGATTGACGCCCACCGTGTGGGTGTGGCGCACGCCAAGACCGATCGTCATGATCGAGTGGATACCGAACGGACGCATCACCCCGTTGTAAAAGTCACTGCGTACGAGATCGCCCTTGGGCAGAAGCTGCTCGTCATTGAGAATGCGGGGCCGCGCGCCGTGTAGCCGTTCGTGCATGCTGTTGGCGCGCTGAATGGGATTGCGTTCGGCGAATTCGCCGAAATAGAGCGGGCCGGCCGCCGGATCGATGCCGACGGACACGCTGGCGCCGCTACCGTCGACCTGGCTTTGATAGATAAGCGCCGCGCCTTTTGCCCCGACCGTATCGGCAAGCCCGGTGAGCACCTTCGGCCACAAGGTTACATCGAACGCCGCGGCTTCGATGATCTCGCTCAGTTTTTCGACGTTCGGGCTCACGGCATTGGGCAGGCGACGTATATGCGACGGATTGTGTCGACTCCTAGTCCATCTGCATGATGCGAAGCCAGTGGCAAGGGCCTAGTTCCGATCCAGGCTGCGGCCAAAGCGCGCGACCAGGGTCGCCGCGACGAGGTTCCAACCACCCGTTCGAACTATTGCGCCGCCAGTAGAAAACCTTAGGGGAGCGCCGGGGGGCGCTCCCCTTCCTTTTTGGGAGAGATGGCCGTCGCCTAAGTGGGGAGCTTCTGTTGCCAGGCGCTCCCAAATTCCCACACAAGATGGGGAGCGCCTTGTCCGACGTGGGTGAAGTGGGGAGCTTCTGTTGGCGGGCGCTCCCCGGGCCCCGCCTGACGCTGCTAAGACATCAGGACTTCAAGGGTCGAACACGACCGCGTCGCATTAAGCGGCGAGGGCGTATTCTTGAGCGAAGTTATCGTTCGCAGTTAGTTTATGGCCCGGTACGGTGAGCCACGCCGAGAGAAAGCAACGCCTTTAGACGTCTGTCGATGCTGATCGGCCCCGGACGGCCCCGCCGATAACGCGAAGCCTGAGAAGGAATTGGTGGAGCCGCCGGGAATCGCACCCGGGTCCAGTCCGCTTATTGCGCGCGCGTTTATCTCCATAGTCCGGACAAGTCCGAACCCACCGAAGATAAGGCCGCCACGCGTCGCTGGAAAGGGGTCGCGGCTTGGCCTTGATCAGGCGGCCCGCTTGTAGGCAAACTCGGTTCACGCCCGGTTCATGGCCAGGATGATGAAATCCGAGGACTGAAGAGGGACCTTTCAAGGAGAAAACTCATGAAAAGTCTTAAGCGTACGATAGTCGCGGCGGCCGCAGCCCTGACGGCCGCGGGAAGCGTTTCGGCGGCGCCCATGCTGCTCGCCAGCGACACCGCCGGGCCGGCCGCCCAATTGACCACCGCCATCTACGATCCGGCCCAACCGGTGCAGTTGGAGCAGGCCCAGTGGTTCTGGGGCGGCTACAACTACTGCTGGTATCCGGCCGGCTGGCATGGCCCTGGCTACTATTGGTGCGGCTACGCTTGGCGTCGCGGCTTCGGCTGGGGCGGCGGATACGGCTGGCATGGGTGGGGTCGCGGCGGTCGGCGTGGCGGCTGGCACGGTGGTCACGGTGGTTGGCATGGCGGCGGTCATGGCGGCTGGCATGGTGGCGGCCACGGTGGCGGCCACGGCGGCGGCCATGGTGGCGGCCACGGCGGCCACGGCGGCGGGCATCACCACTAAGCTCCAAAGTCTCTATGGATGGGGCGCCGGAGCGATCCGGCGCCCTTTTCACATGGGCGCGCCAACGCCTGGCCACTCTGGAACCATGGCCGACTTGGCGCCATTATGGTGAAGGCTATTGGCAGCCGAAGAAGGAAACGCGCGCATGAAGAAACATCTCATCGTGTCGGCCGTTGCGGCGATCGGATTGATCGCGGCCGCCGGATCGGCGTCGGCCGCGCCTTTTGACAGCGGAGCCTCCACGGCGCAGCTGAACAACGGCATCTACGACCTCGGCAGTCCCGTGACGCTCGAGAGGGCGCAGTGGTTCTTCGGCGGCTACAACTACTGTTGGTATGACGATGGCTGGCGTGGACCGGGCTACTACTGGTGTGGCTACGCCTGGCGGCGCGGCTACGGCTGGGGGGGCGGCTATGGCTGGCATGGCTGGCGCGGCGGCTACGGCAATGGCTATCGCGGCTATGGCTATCGCGGCGGCTATGGCTATCGCGGCGGCTACCGTGGCGGGTATCGCGGCGGTTACGCCGGCGGCTATCGTGGCGGCTATCGAGGCGGCGCGGTTCGCGGCGGCGGCAACCGCTGTGGCGGCAACCGCGGTGGCGGCAACCGCGGTGGCGGCCATCCTGGCGGCGCTCACCACCCACACTAGAAGGTAGGTTCGGAGCGTCGCGCCGGCCCTCGGGCGGGCGCGGCGGCTCGCGAAGCGCGAACGGCGACAGGTTTATCGCCAATCGACGGGTCCGATTCGCCAGCGGCCTGGGGCCGGCAAGGGTGCGAGCGGTAGGTTCCAGGGCGTCTTAGAGCCCACGGAGCCCTCATGAAGAATCTCATCTACGCCGCACGCCCGATCGTCACGGACATGCTCTCGACGATCCTGTTCGCGCTGCTGTTCAGTCTCACCAACAACATCTACGTCTCGACCGGCGCGGCCCTGGCGCTCGGCGTCGGCCAGGCCGGCCTCGAGAAGCTGCGCGGCAAACCCATTCCCGGGATGCAATGGGCGAGCCTGGGGCTGGTCACGGTGCTAGGTGGCGTGACACTCGTCACCGGCGATCCGCGCTTTGTGATGGTCAAGCCGACCATCGCCTACCTCACCGTCGGCGCGGCCATGCTGCAGCGCGGCTGGATGGACCGCTACATTCCGCCGGCGGCCCATGAATATCTGCCCAAGCGCCTGATCGTCGGCGCGGGCTACGTGTGGTCGGGGCTGATGTTCCTGACCGGCGCGCTCAACCTCCTCATCGCCTTGACCATGGGACACAAGGCCTGGGTGGTGTTCGTCGGCGTCTTTCCGCTCGCCTCCAAGCTCGGACTGTTCGGCCTGCAGTATGCTACCTTCCGATTTGTCGCGATACGCAACCACAAGGCGCGGGGAGCGGCCGTGGCGCAGGCCCAGGCCGCGTGACGCAAGGTTACCGGTGACCCCTCCTCGCTCGCGGGCGTATGCTCATCGGCGCGAGGAGGGTGGTTCATGGACGCGGCGAGCCTGGGTTTCGACGCGGCGGTGCACATCGAGCGGGTCCGCCGGAACGGCTACACCATCATCGAGAACATCCTGGACGAGGAGGGCCTGGCCGAGTTCCGGACAGGGACCGCGCCGCATCTTGGCCGCTGGACCGGGCGCAATCCGTTCGAGGGCCTCAAGACGGAGCGGGTCTACACTCTGGTGGCGCGCGGGAAGGTGTTCGAGACCCTGGCCGCCGATCCGCGCATCCTGGCCGTCGTCGGCGCCTTCCTGCGCCCCGGTTTCCTGCTCAGCGCCAGCCACGCGATCAACATCCACCCGGGCGAGGCGGCCCAGGGCCTGCACTTCGACGATAGCTTCTATCCCTTCGAACGGCCGCGGCCGCCACTGGGCATGAGCGTCATCGGGGCGGTCGACGCCTTCACCCGCGAGAACGGGGCGACGCTGGCGCTGCCCGGCAGCCATGCCTGGTCAGCCGCGGAGATCGCGAGGGGGCGCGAGGGGATCGCCCGGGGTGGGGGACCCGAACTGGTCCCGTTCGAGATGCCTGCCGGCGCGGCGGCCGTATTTGTCGGAACGCTCGTCCACGGCGCCGGAGCCAACCGGAGCGACCAGCCGCGCCTTGGCTACACCAATCAATATTGCGAGCCGTGGGCGAGAACCCAGGAAAACTGGTTCCTCGGCATACCGCGCGAGCGAGTGGCCGCCATGCCGGCGCCGCTCCAGGCGCTATTGGGCTACAGCCTGATGCCGCCGTTCATGGGCGAGGTCAGCGGCACGCACCCGGCCAAGGCCCTGGCGCCGAACTGGATTCCGCCGGTCGTGCGCCAGGAAAGCTAGCGCGAAATTTCCCCCTTGACCCCGCCCCTGGGGCCGGCCTCACAAGCCTCGAGGGTCGAAAGGGAGACTGCTTCGCCGTGAACGAAACGCACCTAAGTCCGGCCGAGGTTTCACGTCGTCTGGGCGTCAGCCCGAAGGCCCTGCGCCTCTATGAGGCTCGGGGCCTGATCAAGGCCGTGCGCGCCGCCAATGGCTGGCGCGTCTACGGCCGGGCCGAGATCGCGCGCCTGACCCAGGTGCTGGCTTTGAAGGCCCTGCGCCTGCCATTGGCTCGCATCGCCGAGCTGATGGACGGGGTGAGCCTCGATCAGACCCTGGCTGCGCAGGAAACGGCGCTGGCGGGCGAGGCGGCCGAGGCCGTCCGCGCCCTCCGCCTCGTGCGCGCCGCCCGGGCCAAGCTGGCGATGGGCGAGACACTCTCGATCGACGATCTCGCAACCTTAGCCAAGGAGACCGTCATGCCCCTCAAATCAGGCCAGAAGGAACTAGGCCATCTTCTCGACCCGCACGTGCGCGCCCACTTCAACGCCGAAGAAATCAAGGAGACGGCGAACCGTCCGTTCGATCAGGAGCAGATCGGAGCGCAGTGGGATAGCCTCATCGCCGAGGCCAAGGCCCTGATGGCCAAGGGCGACCCGACGTCGCCGGCCGCCATCGACCTGGCGAGGCGCTGGAAGGCGCAGGTGGACCAGTTCACCCGCGGCGATCCAGCCGTGGCCGCCCGGGTCCAGGCTGTGTGGACCGACGCCATGGCCGACCCGGCCAAGGCGCCCGCCCTGCCGCTCAACCCTGAGCTCTTCGCCTTCATGGGCCAGGCCCAGGCCGCCCTGGCCAAGGTCGGGGAGGGCTAGCCTACATCTTCAGCTGGCCGCGCTCGATGGAGAGCACGCCGGTCCGCGAGACCTCGATGAGGCCGATCGGGCGCATCAGATCGACGAACTTGTCGATTTTCGACGGCGCCCCGCTGACCTCGAAGATGAAGCTCTCGGAGTTGGTGTCGATCACCCGGGCGCGGAAGATGTCGGCCAGGGCCCGGGCCTCGGTGCGGTCCGGGCCCGTCCCTCGCACCTTGACCAGGGCCAGTTCGCGCTCGACGCCGTTGGGATCGCGGGTCACGTTCTGCACGTGGCGCGTGGAGACCATCTTCTCCAGCTGCGCCTCGATCTGCGACAGCACATGCGGCGTGCCGCGCGTGACGATGGTGATCCGGCTGGTGTGGGCCCTGCGATCGGTTTCGGCGACGGTCAGGCTCTCGATGTTGTAGCCGCGCGCGGCGAACAGGCCGACCACGCGGTGGAGCACGCCCGGCTCGTTGTCGACCAGGACGGCGAAGGTGGCCAGATCCTCTGCCTCCTCGGCGTGACCCATGTCATAGGCGCTGGCCGGCGCCTCGCTTGGCTGTTCGCTCACACCAGCCCCCGCCCGGCTTCGCCGATGACCGCGCCGATGTCCGACGCGTCCTCGCCCAGCAGCATCTCATTGTGCGCCTTGCCCGACGGAATCATCGGGAAGCAGTTCTCCGCCCGCTCCACCCGGCAGTCGAGGATTACCGGCAGGGGGGTGTCGATCATCTCCTCGATCAGGCCGTCGAGCTCGTCCGGATGGGTGGCGCGCAGGCCCATGGCGCCGTAGGCCTCGGCCAGCTTCACGAAGTCCGGCAGGCTGGCCGAATAGGAATGGCTGTAGCGCTCGCCGTGCAGCAGCTGCTGCCACTGGCGCACCATGCCCATCCATTCGTTGTTGAGGATGAACACCTTGATCGGCAGGTCGTGCTGAATGGCGGTGGACATCTCCTGCATGGTCATCTGCACGCTGGCGTCGCCGGCGATGTCGATCACCAGGCTCTTGGGATGAGCGGTCTGCACGCCGATGGCCGCCGGCAGGCCATAGCCCATGGTGCCGAGGCCGCCGGAGGTCATCCACCGATGCGGCTGGTTGAAGCCGAAATACTGCGCGGCCCACATCTGGTGCTGACCGACCTCGGTGGTGACATAGACGTCGCGCCCGCGCGTCAGGGCGAACAGGCGCTCGATCGCATACTGCGGCTTGATAATGTCCGCGGACGGACGATAGGCGAGGCACTGGCGCTCGCGCCAGCGGCCGATCTGCTCCCACCAAGATTTCAGCCGGTCCGTGTTCGGCCGCTCGCGCCTCAGCGCCTGGGTCAAGGCGGCGAGCGCCTCGCCGGCGTCGGCTAGGACGCGCACATCGGCCCGCACTATCTTGCCGATCGAGGAGGGGTCGATGTCGATGTGGATCTTCTTCGATCCCGGCGAGAAGGCGTCGAGCCGGCCGGTCACGCGATCGTCGAAGCGCGCGCCGACCGCGATCATCACGTCGCAATCGTGCAGGGCGTTGTTGGCCTCGAACGTACCGTGCATGCCGACCATGCCGAGCCAGGCCGGATCGTCGGCCGGAAAGGCGCCCAGGCCCATCAGGGTCGAGGTGACCGGCGCGCCGGTCAGGCGCGCCAGATCGCGCAAGGCGGCGCTGGCTTCGCGCCCCGAATTGATCACGCCGCCGCCGGTATAGAAGATCGGCCGCCTGGCGCAGGCGATCAGCGCCGCCGCCTCGGCGATGGCGCGCGGCTCGGGCGCTTTCTTGGGCCGGTAGTCGTGCAGCCGTCGCGCGTCCTTGGGCCCGAGGTAGGGAGCGCTGGCGAACTGTACGTCCTTGGGCACGTCCACGACCACCGGTCCCGGGCGGCCGGAGGCGGCGATGACGAACGCCTCGTGCATGATGCTCGGCAAGTCGGCGACGTCCTTCACCAGGTAGTTGTGCTTGGTGCATGAGCGGGTGATGCCGACCGTGTCACACTCCTGGAAGGCGTCGGTGCCGATGAGGTGGGTCGGCACCTGTCCAGTGATCACCACCAGCGGGATCGAGTCCATCAGGGCGTCGACGATGCCTGTGACGGCATTGGTTGCTCCGGGGCCGGAGGTGACCACCACCACGCCGACCTTGCCGGTGGAGCGGGCGTAGCCCTCGGCCGCGTGCGTCGCGCCCTGCTCGTGACGGACCAGGATGTGGCGCAGACGCGGCTCATGGAACAGGGCGTCGTAGATCGGCAGCACCGCGCCGCCTGGATAGCCGAAGAGATCGGTAACGCCCTGATCGACCAGGGCGCGCACGACGATTTGGGCCCCGGTGAGGATCTCGGCGGCCTGGTCGGCGGGGGTCTTGGCGTGGACGGTCATGGCGGACTCGGAGTTTCAGGGGAGGGAGTAAAGAAAAAGGCCCACAAGGGGCCTTTGCGCGCGCGACCGATCGCGGGGACGGGAAACCCTCAGCTCCCCGCCGCGACCGGCCCGCTAATAAGTACGATGCTAGCGACGCGCACCGAATGGCCTCCAGAAATTCCGCCGCCGGACATGCCACTCGTCGCCGTCGCGGTCAAGGCGCGCTTTGACGCAATGCCTCGCCGATCGCCCGCAGGCCGGCGCGAGCGTCGAGCCTCGGCCAGTCTGCCGCCTGGCGGTTGAACCAGGTGATCTGGCGCTTGGCGTAGCGGCGCGTTTCGCCCTTGGCCTCGGCCAGCGCCTCGGCTGGCGTCAGTCTTCCGGCGAGTTGGCCTGCGAAGCTGGCCACGCCCAACGCCTTCATCGCCGGCAGCCGCCGGTCGAGCCGCCGGGCGATGAGCGCCTCCACCTCGGCCAGCGCGCCGGCCGCCGCCATTGCCTCCAGCCGCGCCTCGATGCGGGTGTAGAGTTCGGCTCGTGGCAGGGCCAGCACGACGCCCCGCCAGGCCTCGCGCGCGAGCGGCGCTCTGGTATCGGCTTGCCAGTCGCTGAGGGCGCGGCCAGTAGCCTCGTACACCTCCAGCGCCCGCGTCAGGCGCTGCCGGTCGGCCGGCGCGATGCGCCCCTCGGCCCCCGGATCGACCGCGGCTAGACGCTCGCGGAAGACGGTCTCGCCCAAGGCGGCATAGTCCGCCAGCACGGCGGCGCGCACCTTGGCGGGAACGGGCGGGATCGCCGCCAAGCCACGCGTCAGGGCGAGGAAATAGAGCCCCGTGCCACCGACCACGATCGCCTGGCGGCCCCGCGCGGCGATGTCGTCAAGAATCGGCAGGGCCGCGGCCAGCCATCGCCCGACCGACCACGCCTCGCCTGCGTCGGCCACGCCGAACAGATGGTGAGGCGCGAGCGCCTCGTCCGCGCGCGTCGGCCGGGCGGTCAGCACGGCGAGGTCGGAATAGAGCTGCATGGAATCGGCGCCCACGATCTCGGCCCTACTCCCGCGCGCGAGTTCAAGCGCCAGCGCCGACTTGCCGCTCGCCGTCGGCCCAGCGATCAGCCAGGTGGGCGGCAAGCGGCCCTCCATCTTGGGAAGGCAGGAGTGAACTTGGCGCGAGAGATTTCCATCATTTTCGACTTGAGAACAGAGTTCGATACCACGTCGCGTCTACCGCTCGCGACTTGATCGACAGCCGCGCCCCTCGGGCGTAGGACGCCCTGATGCGCAAGGGTGGAGCATGGCGGGAGATCGGGCGGCGGGCGGCGTGCCTGATGGCGTTTGTCGCCCTGGCCCTCCTTGTCGTCGTCCCGCCGGGCTTCATGATCGGTGGCCAGAGCGACGGGCGCACGCGGATCGTCATCTGCACGGGCCACGGCCCGGTGGACTCCATTGTCGACCTCGGCGGCAAGGGGGCTCCGGCCCGCGGCAAGAAATCCGGCATGACGTGCCCGTTCGCCGCCCACGCCGCGCCCTCGACCCCGGCGCCGGCCGCGCCGGCGACCGCCATCGCCTCGACGAGCATCCCGGCGCCCTTGGCCACGCCGGCTTCGCATGTCGCGATCGGCCGTGGCCTCGCCGCCCCGCCGCCGGCCCGAGGAC